>JBBKWV010000220.1:0-10384 GCA_037969135.1 Ferruginibacter sp. | reverse complement strand
AATTAATGTTATGTTAAACAGGCGCTTTGCTTCTGTAGTTTTTCTTTTCCCACGCTGCTGCGAGTATTAGATTATGCAGTAGATTTCAGTATATTTATAAAATGAAAAAGCACCGTGCTACAAACACGATGCTTCAATTCTATGACGCTCACAAGCGTAATACAGCGATACCAAAATCGCAAACGAGTGATATCTCGTCGGCTAACCTTGGATAAAATAAGGTAGCAACACATTCCATAACTTTTAATCTTACGAAGATGAAAAACTTAATAAAGGTTTTTGAAGCCTTTGCTATGGTAATGTTTGCATTAGCATTTCTGCTGATTGCAATTGCTATTCTTAAAGCCGTAAATTAACAACATCAAAGAACTATTTTCCACACCTTGCAAAGCAAGGTGTTTTTTTTAAATACCAAATACATGCTCCGCAGCACAAAAGAAAAAATACAGAAGCAGCTATCGAGAACGCCCAACCTATTCATCGTAGAATTGTAAGGGCTTCGCCCAAAATTTACAATTCTACCCCACTCACGGCTAACCTGTGTTAACATAATATAGCCTTATATCCCAAAACGGTATTGTTCTGTAGTTGCTTAAGAGCATTCGCCTGTTGCGATCTTTCCGGTAATTCTCCTTCCTTCAAAGGAACGAGAAAGATCGCAACAGGCGAATGAAGGAAATACCGTTTTAAATATAAGGTACTGTTATGTTAAATAGAATAATGTACAAATAAACAGTACTATTCCCTTATCCATTGTGAATCAATAGGTTTAAACTAAAAATGGCCACCCTTTCAGGTGACCATTTCTATTTCATAAGTTAATCTACTCAATCTTCTATTTCGGTTTGTTCCTCAGTATCTTTACCAGGTTCTGATTTAGAATCTGTGGTTGATTCATTCGTTGGATCTGCATTTTCTGTTTCAGCAGATTCCAATCCATTTTCAGCAATTTCAGTTTCTTCCTCTTCCTCATCCAGTTTGCTGATGGCTGCGATTTGATCTCCATCATCCACCTTGATCAATTTTACCCCCTGGGTTGCCCGTCCTTGTTCACTGATCTGGCTAACCGGCATCCGGATCGTTACACCGCTTACGCAAGTGATCATCAGGTCTTTTTTCTCTTCTACAGCAAGCAATCCAACAAGTCCTCCGGTTTTTTCGGTAACATTGATCGTCTTAACACCTTTTCCACCGCGGTTGGTAACCCGGTAATTTGCTTCACCTGTTTCCGGATCATCCAAAAAGGTTCTCTTACCATATCCTTTTTCACTCACCACCAATACCGTTTTTGTTTTGTCTTCCTTATTCACACAGATCATTCCGATTACTTCATCTTTAGTATCATCCACTTCAATTCCACTTACTCCAATGGCACCCCGACCGGTTGGACGAACTTTTGATTCCGGGAACCGGATCGCCCTGCCGCTTTTTATCGCCATCATGATCTCGCAATTGCCATCCGTCATTTTTGCTTCCAGCAATTGATCGCCGTCTATGATATTGATCGCATTGATACCGTTTTGTCTCGGACGGCTGAAATCTTTTAACCTTGTTTTTTTGATGGTTCCTTTCTTGGTACACAAAACAATGTAATGATCCTTCACATAATCCTCGTCATCAAAATTCTTTACATCGATGATCGCTCTCACTTTATCATCCGGCGGTATCTGAACCATGTTTTGTATGGCCCTGCCTTTGCTCGTTCTGTCGCCCTCCGGTATCTGGTATACTTTCAGCCAGAAACATTTACCCATTTCTGTAAAGAACAATAAAGTATGGTGGGTAGATGCAACAAACAGGTGTTCAATATAATCTTCATTTCTTGTGCTGCTTCCTTTGGCGCCGCGGCCACCCCTGCGTTGCTGACGGTATTCTGTAGCCGAAGTCCTTTTAATATATCCCAAATGAGAAATCGTTACAACCACGTCTTCTTCTTCAATCAGGTCAAGCATGTTGATCTCATCATCGGCATAAACAATTTCCGATTTACGCTCATCACCGAATTTTGTCTTTACTTCCAGTAATTCAGTTTTAATGATATCAAAACGCATACTCTCATTTGCCAGAATCTCTTTCAGCCTTTCAATAAGCTTCATGATCTCAGCATGCTCTTCACGGATCTTATCGATCTCCATGCCTGTTAAACGCTGCAAACGCATTTCCAGTACGGCTTTCGACTGGATCTCACTCATGCCGAAATTGCCCATCAGCCCTTCCTGTGCAATATTGGGTGTGGCACTTTCACGGATGAGTTTGATCACTGCATCCAGGTTATCCAGTGCAATAATATAACCTTCAAGTATATGCGCTCTTTCTTCTGCTTTGCGCAATTCATATTGTGTACGTCTTACAACCACTTCATGTCTGAATTCAATGAATTCAGCGATCAGTTGTTTTACATTCAGTATCCTCGGCCTGCCTTTTACCAGCGCCACATTGTTTATTCCGAAAGAAGTCTGCAGGTCGGAATATTTATACAACTGATTTACGATCACCTGGGCAACCACATCTTTTTTCAGTTCTACAACAATCCGGGTACCTTCTTTATTGTTACTTTCATTGTTTACATCACTGATACCTTCAATCACTTTTTCATTGATGAGATCTCCGATCTTCTGGGTAAGTTCATCCCGGTTTACCAGATATGGTATTTCTGTAATTACAATTTTTTCTTTTCCACGGCTATCCGTTTCAATATTTGTTTTACCGCGAATCACAACCCTTCCTCTTCCGGTGTGCAGGGCGGCTCTTACGCCTTCAAATCCGTAAATGATACCACCCGTTGGAAAATCGGGGCCTTTTACAAACTTGATGAGCTCGTCTATTTCTATTTCCTTGTTATCAATATAGGCAATACAACCATCAATGACCTCCGACAGGTTATGCGGCATCATATTGGTTGCCATTCCAACAGCAATACCGCTGCTTCCGTTCAGTAACAACTGGGGTACACGGGTTGGAAGTACAACAGGTTCTTTCAATGAATCATCAAAATTCAACTGATAATCTACTGTTTCCTTATCCAGATCTTCCATCATAGCTTCGGCAAATTTCTCCAGCCGAACTTCTGTATAACGCATAGCAGCCGGCGGGTCTCCATCCTGGCTGCCAAAATTACCCTGGCCGTCGATCATTTTATAACGCATCGACCATTCCTGTGCCATACGCACCATGGTAAAATAAATGGATGAATCACCATGCGGGTGATACTTACCCATTACTTCTCCCACAATACGGGCAGATTTTTTATAAGGCCTGTTGCTGAAATTCGACAGTTCTGTCATACCAAAAAGCACCCGACGGTGTACCGGTTTCAAACCATCTCTCACATCCGGGAGAGCTCGGCCAACAATCACGCTCATCGAGTAATCGATGTAAAACGTTTTCATTTGTTCCTCAATATTTACCGGGATAATTTTCCCGCGGTTATTGAGGTTATTTCCTTCTAAATTTTCCTGATTTTCCATATTAATTTATAGGCTGCGAAAGTAACGATTTTAAGTGGTTTTTCCAATGCAAAAACGGCCTTTTTTTGGAATGTTTTACACATATAATTTGAATTTGTGGAGAATTAACAGATCTGGTTTCAATATTGCTGAAATACCGGCATTTGTTCCCTGATATTACATCGTTGCGTCGCAATCCTTTCATCGGTATAACTCCTATTTAGCAGAGAATCGCAACAGTTTAATCCGGCGTTTACCGCTTTGCGTGGAATAATCTTTATAACTTGCCCAAAAAAGAAATACTTGAAAAATATCGTACTTTTTGGTGCAGGAAAATCTGCATCCGTTCTCATTGATTATTTATTGAGACAGGCTGCCGAAAATGACTGGTTGATCATAATTGCTGATGCCAATAAGAAATTGATAACAGAAAAGACAAACTACCACCCCAGGTCAAAACCGGTTGAACTGGATATTCACAATACTTCATTACGCAGGGAATTGATCGGAGAAGCAGCAATCGTAATTTCCATGATGCCCCCTGCCCTGCATATCCTGATCGCAATAGATTGCATTGATCTGAATAAAAATTTACTGACGGCTTCTTATGCCGATGCGGAAATAAAGGCTTTGCAAAAATCTGTAGAGGATAAAGGGCTTTTGTTTCTTTGTGAAATGGGGCTCGATCCGGGTATTGATCACATGAGTGCCATGCAAATTCTGGATGAACTGAAAGGATCAGGTGCCCGGATACATTCCTTTAAAAGTCATTGCGGTGGTTTGGTTGCACCCGAAAGTGATGACAATCCCTGGCATTATAAAATTTCCTGGAACCCCCGTAACATCGTTTTAGCAGGCAAGTCGGGTGCCGTTTATAAAGAGAAAGGCGAGATCATTACCGAACCATATGAAACTTTGTTCAATGCCAAAAGAACTGTGAGTACAGGAAATGAGGAGATCCCGGTTTTGAGTTATTATCCCAACCGCGACAGCATTCCGTATATGGAAATGTATGGATTGCAGGAAGCTGAAACCTTTATCCGCACTACGCTTCGTTATACAGATTTTATGTTTGGATGGAAAAATATCGTGGACCTTAAATTAACAGCAGAAGCAGCCGATTATGAATCAGACGGAAAATCCCTGCATGATTTTTTTAAAGAGTATCTCCAAAAATCCGGATTCAGAGAATGGTTACAGAAAAATTTATCTGATCGGTTTACTGATACAAAAGAATTGCTCAAAAACCTGATGAACATTATTGAAGCAGAGGAAGAAGCGAAAATGGAAGGGGAAGAGCCGGTAGATCAATTTATGGTTGTTGATGAAAAAGGCGGACTGAAAAGTATTGAAATGGATGAGGTAAAAGATATAGCAGTTAATGAAGTTGCTACAAAAATGCATGAAGCAGATCTTACCATGAAGCAATTACTTTACCTCGGGTTGGATGATGAGGAAACCATGATCAATAAAGGGATATGTGCTGCCGCAGATGTATTGCAACTGGCATTGGAGAAAAAGCTGGTATTAAAACCTGCCGACAAAGACATGATCGTCATGCTGCATGAAATTGAGTACAGCCTGAACGGCAAAAAAGAATCCGTACACAGTTCTTTGTTTGTAAAAGGGAATGACAATATGCATACGGCCATGGCAAAAACGGTAGGCTTACCTCTGGGGATAGCTGCAAAATTAATTTTATCCGGAAAAATAAAAACAACCGGCCTGCATATTCCTGTTATCAAAGAAATTTATGAACCGGTATTGGAAGAATTAAAACTCCTGGGGATAGAGTTTCACGAATCCAGAAAATCTTTATCCTGAGAATTTTCAGCAACAAGAATTTTTAATAATTCCCCTACTCCTTCTGTTGCAGCGCTTTCGATTGCAATGATATTTTCATATCGGTGTACCGGAGGAATTTTTTTGTCGATGATATATTTGGGTACTTTTTCAGGAACATAGTCGATCAACCCTGCTGCGGGATAAACCTGTAAGGATGTACCAACCAAAATAAATATATCAGCCTTAGTCATTTCAGACGCCGCTCTGGGTATCATCAGTACCGGTTCTTCAAACCAAACTATATACGGCCGGAGTTGTGAACCATCAGAAGCCTTATCGCCCAATTTAATGTCGGTCCTGATCTCAGAGATCAATGTATCATCCTGTGAACTGCGCATTTTAAAAATTTCACCGTGCAGGTGCAATACATTTGTGGATCCTGCTCTTTCATGCAGGTCATCAATATTCTGTGTAACGACTGTTACAGCAAAATCATTTTCCAAAGCAGCAATGGCAAAATGGGCAGCATTGGGTTCTGCCACTGCTACATCTCTCCTCCTCATATTATAAAATTCGAGAACCAGTTCAGGGTTTCTCTTAAAAGCACCCGGAGTTGCCACGTCTTCAATATTATATCCCATCCATAAGCCATCACTATCGCGGAATGTTTTTAACCCGCTTTCTGCGCTAATACCTGCTCCGGTTAATACCACGATATGCTTTTTATCCATTATTCTAAAATACAAAATCCCGAATCATAATAAGACTAATGTTAAACCTTTTGTGCTTTTTCTCCGTAAATATGTGCAACCCTGAAACAAACAAAAAGAAATTATGAAAAAAAAAATCGCTTTTATTTTATTGGGTATCATTGGTTGCAACTTCCTGTTTGCCCATGATATTGTAATGGATCTGGAAAAAATGTCAAAGACTGATACTGCTTTTTTATACCTGCAACTTGGGTTTGAACATATATTGCCCATGGGACTGGATCACATATTATTCGTGTTAAGCTTGTTTTTACTGAGCCCCGGATTAAAGACGATCATGTGGCAAACACTGGCATTTACAGTGGCACATTCTGTAACATTGGGATTATCCATGTACCATATTTTAAACCCCTCTCCTGCAGTTGTTGAACCCCTGATTGCTTTATCCATCCTGTATGTAGCATTGGAAAATATTTTTTCTCCCAAATTAAAAGGAAGCAGGATTGCCGTAGTTTTTCTTTTTGGTCTTGTACACGGAATGGGTTTTGCAGGTGCTTTGCAGAAAATGGGATTACCCGAATCTGCTTACCTGAGTTCATTGATCATGTTCAATATTGGTGTTGAATTTGGACAGATCAGCATTATACTGGCAGCATATTTTCTGGTTGGAAAATGGTTTGGGAATAAACCCAATTACAGAAGAATCGTAGTGATACCCTTATCCGTAATAATTTCTCTGGTAGCTGCATACTGGACCATTGAACGATTGTTTTAATCATTCCTATTAGTTTCCAGGTCTTTTTGTTTTGCCGGACTAAGATCATACCTGTTCTTATATGCCGATTTAAAATATTGTTCAGCATTATAACCTTTATTGGATTCCTGCATCATTTTTCCCATATAGTATAATTCCAATCCTTCCAATGGTTTTCCTGAAACATATGTATCATAGATCTCAAATGCCTTTTTTGTCTGGTTGTTTTTAAACAAACTCCATGCATACCAACTATAAGTTTGTGGGGTTGACCTGTTTAATAATTCTTTTTCAGCGATCAACACTGCTTTTGCAGGTTCATTTAAAAAATGACAATACAAATCAATCAAATATTTATTATACATATTGCCGTATGCTGAACCGGTAACAATGCTGATAAAATCATCCACATATTTTTTTTCCATGATACTATCCCCACGCTGTTCAGCAACCATCGCCAGTTTTAATAACAAATCCGGGGATTTTGTTTTAGTTTGAATAAACCGGAATATCTTTTCGGCAAGACTGTCTTTTTTATCGTGTACCAGCGCAATCCATCCGATACCCGTAAGGCTGTGCAGATCTGAGGCATCCATCCTGATGCTTTGCATATACAGCTTATTGGCCGATTCCGGATCTGCGGCATGCATATATAGATCTGCAGTATTTGAAATGGCGGTTTGTTTTAAACCAATATTTGTACCGGATAATTCTGTTGCCTTTTTCATTGAGGTGATCGAACTATCCAATAACCCGTTCAGATGTTCATATTTTGAAAGCCTGAAAAAATATCCATATTCATTATTGGATTTTACTTTTTCCAGAATATTTTTAGCAAGGTCAATTTTACCGGTTTCAAATGCAACATCAAAGTTTAATAATTCTGAACTGAATTTTTCACTTCCAACTGCGAGGGCTTGCTGAACGTACTTGTCCGCAACGGTAAAACGATGTTGTAATAAAGCAAATCCCGCCAATGATCTTAAAATGCCTGCATCTTTTATTTTGGATTGAGCCTCTATGTTCCTGAGCAAACTGTCGGCTGTTAACAGATCATTTATATCTGCATATAAATGAAATCTGGCTACAAGGTTTGCGGTATATTGACGAGTTTCAACAATACCTCCAGGAGCTTTAATGAGTTTGTTGTTCCAGAAAATAATATTCTGTTCATTGATCTTGTTTGTTGATGAAGCTGAATAATGATTTATAAGGCTGTCGATAAACAAAGGCTCCACAATATGTTTCCTGTTATTACTGCATGAAGACAAACCTGCAGTGAAGAGAATTGCGTAAATGAACTTTTTCAAATTGTTTTTTGAATATCAGTTACGTTAAAAAGGGTATTAAGGTTTTGATTATTTTTCTTCTGACATTTTCATGATAATATTCCATTCTTCATCCGTAACCGGCGAAACGGATAGCCTGCTGATACGTATCAGCGCCATTTGGGCAAGTCTTTTCTCCGCTTTCATCTGAGAGAGAGTTACTGGTTTTTTTAATTTTTTGCCTGCTTTGAAATCCACAGCTACCCATCTGTCATCATCAGTGGTTGGATCGGGATAGCTTTCTTTTACAACAGTTGCAATTCCAACAATTTCAACACCTTCATTGCTGTGATAAAAAAATGCTTCATCCCCTTTTTTCATTGCTCTTAAATGTAACCTGGCGGCATAATTGCGTACACCATCCCAGCTGGTTTTTTTGTCTTTTACAAAATCATCCCATTTGTATTTATGTGGTTCTGATTTAATAAGCCAATGGGCCATGTTCTTTTTTGGTTTGATTGTTTTAAAATAGTTGATAAAAGAAAATTTATTCTTCGGTTTCAAATATAATCAGAATGGCTGGAATTGGTTTAAATACGGTGATCAGAAATAAATAATTTAAAAAGAATTTAAAAAATATCAGCATCATTAAAACTAAAAGGGATCATAAAGCGTACATGGTTGTGTAATTGCTTTTTAATAGAATCTTTATTTCTTAAACTTAAAATTTCAAACAATGAAAATTAAAAAAATCATGCTGCCTGTTTTAATCACTGCAGCCATTGTTACTGGCGGGATCATCTTTGCAGCAGATCATATTGATGCGCCGGCAGTAACAAATCAAACAACAGACGTTACGGATCTGTACGTATTTCGTGCGCAGGATCCCAATAACCTGGTATTTATTGCCAATACCCAGGGTTTAAAATCTCCGGCTGAATCTGCCGCATTAAAATTTGATGCCAATACGCTGATCGAATTTAATATAGATACCAATGGAGATGCCATTGAAGATCTTGTTATCCAGTCGATATATGATGAAGCGTCAAACAAAATGAAAGTATATGGTCCGGTTGCACCTTCAGAAAAGGGATTAAGAAGCAAACTCGAAGGATCAGTTACTGCAGAAGTTGCTGTTACAGGTTATACCGCTTCTTCTCCCGTAATCGGTACATCAGCGTCCGGCATAAAAGTATTTGCCGGCCCAAGAGATGATCCTTTCTTTTTTGATCTTAACCAGTATTCTGCCATACTTGGTGGAACAGCCACCGGATTCAATAATCCCGGAATGGATGCATTTGCAGGAACCAATGTAATGGGGCTCGTTATTGAAGTGCCAAAAGCATTATTGGGTACTGTAACAAGTGGAAAAATTAATGTATGGGTAGAAACTAAAAAGAAAATTTAATTAACTCCTTAAAAATTATAAAATGAAAAAGAACATAATATTATATTCAGTTTTACTGATCGGTTTCAGCATCTTCTTAGTTGCCTGCAATAAAAGTGATACAGTACCACCTACTGTTTATTATCAGGGTGGAGATCAAATGGGAAGGCCGGCGATCAATACCGTTTTTGTTGCATCTACTGATAAAGACATGTTTAACGGAACCGTGCCTTCAAATATGGGCGCTGCTTTCCAAACTAAATTCCAGGCCAGGTTGCTTGCCCTGAATCCGGGTTATACAATGAATGCACTCGGCTATGATGCAGCAACATTTACCGGAGCGCTTGCAACAGATGTTTTAACGGTTTCTACCACTGGAACGACAACTTTTTTTGACGGTGTACCTGCAAATACATTATCGGGCAGAACTTTATCAGATGATGTTATCGATGTGGAATTGCTGTTGATCTTTGGTGGTCCAACCGGCGCTGATCTGCCCCAGTTTACAAGTGATCATGTAGATGCAAATGACAAAGCATTTCTTGCTTCATTCCCTTATGAAGCAGCCCCGTGGTAGTATTTTGAAATTAAGATTGTTTTGAAATTGGAACGGGATTTAATCATCCCGTTTCTTTTATTTTTATCCTTCCCATCCGTTTGCCAAAACATCTGCAATGTGCATTGTTTTTAACTGTAAGTTCTGTGTTTTTATATAACCATCCAGTTGCATCAGGCAACTGAGGTCAGTAGAAATGATATATTCGGCACCGGTAGCAAGTACATTCAGTATTTTTTGATCGGCCATTCCGATGGAAATCGATTCAAACTTAACGGAAAAGGTTCCTCCAAAGCCACAGCAGGTTTCATTGTCATTCATCTCTAACAGTTCTAGGCCTTTTACCTGACTTAAAAGTCTGCGTGGCCCTTCTTTGATTTTACATTCTCTTAAAGCAGCACAACTGTCATGGTAAGTTGCTTTGGCATTTAATACGGCACCATAATTCTCTATCTTCAGCACTTCGGTTAAAAACTCT
>JBBKWV010000219.1:0-4109 GCA_037969135.1 Ferruginibacter sp. | reverse complement strand
TGTGGTGCTGAATTGGTGGAAGCCATTGTTCGGGATGAAAAAAAGCTGATGCCTTGCTGTGTTTACCTGGAAGGTGAATACGGACTAAATGACATTTGCATTGGTGTTCCCGTTATTGTGGGTAAAAACGGATGGGAAAAAATTGTTGATTACAATTTGAATGAGGAAGAAAAAGCGGCAATGAATAAAAGTGCTGATGCAGTAAGGAATATGAATGCAGTGCTTGCAACCCTCGATATTTAATAAACCATTTCCCGGAGCGGTAATCGGGCAATAATGATACGTCAATGCCAATGAAGTAAAGCGTTCTTAAAATAACTATGTTTTTTTAAAGAGAGCAACAGCCTTACTTTCTTTGCAATGACGTTTTATTTCCCATTTAATTAACAAACAGAATTGCAATAATAAATTTGACTGGTTGTTATACCTTTAACCATAAAAATAATTATATGTATAATAGAAGATTTTTTGTTTTATGTGGTTTTGCAATACTCGCTATGAGTTCCTGTAAAAAATCATCCGATGATGATGGTCCCAAAATAAATTTTGTATTTAAATTTGATTCTACCCAGGTAAGGCTTGATGGATTTGGAAGACCGGTTAATGTTCCTGCCGGCAATGATGCACAGTCTCCTGTATTTAATACCATGAGTGCGCATTACCTGGAATTAACACCCGATCAATTTACTGCTTTGGGTGCCGGGGCTGTATTATACAAAGCACCTGAGACTACTGCCGGAGGTGCAAACGCCATCGATTTCAGTAAGTCAAAATTTGCCGGGCAGGGGGAAACGTTTTTAAGTGTTCCGATCAAATCATTTGCTTCGGGTACTTATAAATTTCTACGGGTTTCATTGGCTTACCAGAATTACAATGTAAAAATGAGGGCCAATGGATTTAGTTTTACCGGTACGTTTGCTTCTTTTATCGGTTTCAGGACCTATTTACAAAATTATAAAGTAAAGGATTCAACGGTTATCGTAAACGCGAATAAGGATCAGGGTTATTGGGGATTTGAAACCAATATTTCAGGTTTTGGTTTTTTGAGTACCGGCCAGGCACCGGCAGGAGCAACCACGGTTCCCAATCCATTGTTTGCAAGTTCTCCTATCCCTCAGGGATCCTGTGTAGTTACCGGGCAGTTTGCTACTCCATTGGTTGTAACAGGTACAGAAACATCAGATATTACGATCATCGTTTCTTTATCAACCAATAAAAGTTTTGAATGGCGTGAGGCTTTTGGTCCCGGAACCTATGACCCCTCAGATGGGGATGCTGTTGTAGATATGGGAATACGGGGTTTGATACCTTATAAATTATAAACTAAAAAAAAATAACTGAACGCAAACCATCAAAAGGTTTGTGTTTTTTAATTGACCCCGTCTGTGATCATTTCTTTATTGATCTTGAAAACAAGTCCTTGTAAAACTTTACCCGGACCGGCTTCTGTAAAATGACAGGCTCCATCTGCGATCATTGCCAAAACAGATTGTGTCCATTTTACCGGTCCTGTGAGTTGGGCGATTAAATTTTGTTTGATCATAATTGGATCTGTAACAGCTTCGGCACTGATATTCTGGTATACAGGACATATCGGATCATTGAAGACAGTGTTGTTTATCGCCGCGGCCAGTTCATCTTTTGCCGGTACCATCAATGGTGAGTGAAATGCACCACCAACAGGTAGCACCAATGCCCTTCTGGCACCTGCCAATTTTAATCTTTCACATGCAATTTCTATTCCTTTTAATGAACCGCTGATCACCAGTTGACCGGGACAATTATAATTTGCAGCAACAACAACTTCATTTGTTTCAAGATAAACCTGTTTACAAATTTCTTCTACTTTCTCATCTTCGAGACCCAAAACTGCTGCCATGGTTGATGGACTCATTTCACAAGCTTTCTGCATGGCTTTGGCCCTGATGGAAACCAATTTCAAAGCATCTTTAAAATGCAAAGTTCTATTTGCAACAAGTGCAGAAAATTCTCCGAGTGAATGTCCGGCAACCATATCCGGTGCTGCATTTGTTAAACTATTATAAGCAGCTACAGAATGTATAAATACAGCGGGTTGGGTAATGGCTGTTTGTTTCAGGCTTTCATCTGTGCCCGTAAACATGGTATCAGAAATGCGAAAACCGAGTGTATCATTGGCTTCTTCAAACAATTCTTTCGCCCCTTTATTTGAATCGTAAATATTTTTTCCCATTCCGGTAAATTGAGATCCCTGGCCAGGAAAAATAAAAGCATGCTTCATTGTTCTGTATTTTATTCGCTGTTAAGAAATAAAAAATCCTCCACAAAGAAGGATTAGATTAAAATTACCAAAATTATTTTGTTTAATGCAACTTCGCACTGATCAGTTTTAAAAACTCACTCCTGGTTTCATTTTTTTCAAACTCACCAAAAAATGCAGAAGTTGTTGTTACAGAATTTTGTTTCGACACGCCACGCATCATCATACAAAGATGTGAAGCTTCAATAACAACAGCAACACCCATCGGATTCAAACTTTGTTTTATGGCCATCAGTATCTGATGCGTTAACCTTTCCTGCACCTGTAAACGACGGCTGTAAACATCCACTACCCGGGCAATCTTACTCAATCCGGTGATGAATCCGTTAGGGATATATGCCACATGTGCCTTGCCGTAAAAGGGCAACATGTGATGCTCGCACATGCTGTATAATTCGATGTCTTTTACAATAACCATTTCACTTACATCTTCGTGAAACCTGGCAGATGCTAAAATGGCCATCGGATCCTGAGAATATCCCTGAGTCATATATTGCATTGCTTTCGCCATTCTTTCCGGAGTTTTTTCTAAACCTTCCCTTTCCGGATCTTCACCCAGTAATCCCAGGCTTTCTTTATAATTTTTCATGAGTGAAGCTGTAATATCTTCATCATAATGATTGGTTCTTTTATATGCCATTTAGTTTAATTGAACGGGGATGATTTAATTATTTATAAATGAACGGGGTATTCAACAAAATTTCTTTCCGTTTCATAAAGCCGCACCTGCATTTCCAGTTTAGCATCAATCTTTGGCCGTAAAATATTATAGATCACTATAACAATATTTTCAGCAGTGGGGTTGAGGGATTTAAATTCAATACAGTCTTCATTCAGATTCCTGTGGTCGAATCGTTCTATTACATTTTCATTGATGATATCACTGAGTACTTTGAGATCCATTACAAACCCGGTTTGTTTATCAGGAATTCCGATGAGTTTTACGATCAGTTCATAATTATGCCCGTGGTAATGAGGATTATTACATTTACCAAAAACGGCATCATTTTTTGCATTGTCCCATAATGGGTTGTTTAAACGATGGGCTGCATTAAAATGTTCCTTACGATAAACGGCTACTTTATTATTCATGCTTTATATATACAAATGAATGATAAAAATGTTCAACAAATTGTCGGCGGATCATCAAGAATATAATTTTTTATAACAGAAGTGTGCTGCCAATAAAGTTAATTATCCATTGCCGGTATCTAAAAATACAAATTGTTTGGAGGATTCTGGTATTATTCGCCAAAGTATTCTACATAGATCCTGGGCGTTTCATATAATTTTAAACTATGCAGTGAAATATTCTCAGGAAGTTCAGGAGCTAGTTGTTTCCAGATTGCTATGACCAGATTTTCAATGGAGCATAACTGGCCCGTCATGAAATTCACATCTTCATTCAGATTTTTATGATCCAGTTTATCAATAACATGCTCTTTTACGATTATGCTTAATTTTTTTACATCATAAACAAAGCCTGTATCCGGGTTGGGGCTTCCTTTTAAAGTAACATGTAATTCAAAATTGTGCCCATGCCAGTTCTCATTGGCGCATTTACCAAACACTTCATCATTTTTTTCTTTGCTCCAGGAAGGGTTATACAATTTATGAGCCGCATTAAAATGTTCTATTCTGGTGATATAAACCATCTGATCTACAAAATTTTTGCGAAGTTAGCCAGTATTCCCTAAAATGTAAAGCATAAATACGAAATTTGTGTCATGCAGATTTTATTGGTAGCCGCTACTGAACTGGAAATTGCCCCATTTTTAAAAGAAATGCCGGCTGCCGACCACTTAATTAG
>JBBKWV010000218.1:0-3250 GCA_037969135.1 Ferruginibacter sp. | reverse complement strand
TATTCTGTGATCTTCGAAAAATCTTTTTGTGAATGGATTGTTTCTGGCCTTGCCTGTACGATAAACAATTCTTTCGACAGTCCGTCAATGGCCCATTCCACGTCCATCGGGCACCAGTGCCCTTTAAGTTTGCTGTAATATTCTTCGATCTTGGTTACCCATTGTGCCAGTTGAAGTATTCGTTCATCGGATAAACAATAGCGCTGCTGCAAAGGTTTTTCAACCTGTATGATCTGCACCCGTTCATCGGGGTTATCACCATATACCATCATCTTGTCTTTTATACCCAGCTTTTTTTCAATGATACTGTTGAAACCTTTTTTCAGCGTAGGTTTATAAACTATGTATTCATCTGGAGAAACCGCACCCTGCACGATCATCTCTCCCAAACCAAAAGAGGCATTGATGACAACCACGTCTTTGAATCCGCTTTCTGTATCCAGGGAAAAAGCAACACCCGATGCTCCCAGATCGCTTCGCACCATTTTTTGTATACAAACGGAAAGGCCAATACTGAAATGATCATAACCAAAACTTTGACGGTAACTGATAGCCCTGTCCGTAAATATGGAAGCAAAGCAATTTCTTACTGCATTCATCAGAGGCGCAGGTCCGCGTACGTTCAGGTAGGTTTCCTGTTGTCCGGCAAAAGATGCATCAGGCAGATCCTCGGCTGTTGCTGAAGAACGCACAGCAACGTCTGTGATCTCCTGGTCATAAATTTTACTCAGTTCAGTGTATTTTTCTATGATGGCATCACTCAGTTCGCGGGGGAATTTTCCGTTCTTTAAAAGCTGTCTTGCCATTAAACCACCACGGCGCAATGATTCAATGTCATCCAGTTTGATATCATTGATGATCTTTCGGATCTCCTCATCCAGATTATTATATTTTATGAATTCACGGTATGCGGCAACAGTAACCACAAATCCGCCTGGTATCTGTATGCCAAGCTGGTTCAGGTTTTGAAGCATTTCTCCCAGAGATGCATTTTTTCCGCCTACACTTTCGAGGTCTTTCATACCGACTTTGTGCAGATCGGCTATGTAAACAGAACTATCCATAAACGCGGGGTTAAGCAGTTAAGAAATGTAAGGACTATTCCATTCGAAAATAATAATCTTTTCTATCAAATTGTTGAAAAGTTATCCTTGGCATTTAAAGTTCATTTAAGATAACTTTAAATGATCCGTGTATTCAGCGATAATTGCATATTCCTAAATAAATTCGTTTATTCCGAGATTTGGAGGAGGATGATACGGGGCAGCAGGCATTATAAAAAAATGTCCTGTTTATTACAACAGAACATTTTTTATTAACAAACAACCAGGTTTTTCATTAGGGTAACAATACCCTGTCAATCAGGTGTACCACTCCATTCCGGCATACGATATCGGTAGCCGTTATGTTTGATTTAATACTGTTATTGCCATTGCCGGTGATCGTTGGTCCGCCGGAACTGCCATTTGTCAGGTTAACCATGGTACTACCCGAAGCGAGCATGGTTATATTTCCATTGGTAAGGTCGGATGAAAATGCCCTGTCACCCACCACATGGTATCTTAATACAGCAAGCAAGGTTGCCACTGGAATATCTTCGATCTTACTCAGGCTTAATAAAGTTAATAATTGAGAAAAAGCAGCATTGGTTGGTGCAAAGACTGTAAGCTTGGCACTTCCCAAAGTTCCTGCAAGTGAAGGGTCACCCCCTGGAGCAGTTGTTGCAATCGTAACTGCTTTAACCAGAGAATCAAGTCCGGCAGCAACTGCTGTTTCAACTATATTGCCCGCAGGCGGCATCAGTACCCGGCCAATTATGTGAATGACCCCGTTGTCGGCAGAAACATCTGCTGTATTCACCCGTACGCCATTGATAAATACCCCGTTGGTATTTTTGGTAACAAAAACGGAATCCCCTCCTTCCGTAATTACTTTTTCATTGGGACCTGCAGGTACATCTGCAGCCATTATTTTAGCACTGATCGTATGGTACAATAAAATGTTTTTTACCTCCATACTGGTTAATGAATTTATTTTAGCTTCTGTTAATCCGGAAGCAGCAAAGGCTGCATTGTCAGGAGCAAAAACGGTAAAGGGGCCAGCACTGCTTAATGTAGCCTGCAGGTTTGCCTTTAGTACCGCAGTTTCCAGAAGGGAGAAATTAGCACTGATTACTACCTGGTCTGTTATGGTATTGGTTGCAGTGACCGGTGTATCATCATCGTTTTTACAACTGGAAATAATTAATGGAATGCAAAAGCAAAGCAAAATCGTCAATAACTGGTATCTTTTTCTAAGTATCATAAAAAATATTTTTGTTTAACAATAGATATATAAACATTAAACAAAACTAAAAGTTCACCATAACCTGATTTTTTTATCAGATTTTATTTTTTGTTTAATATACCAGTCGGATCTTGATGTATTCGTTAGACAATAACCAATCGTTTTTGTTTTAACTTCAATATATGGACAGGAAAAAATTTCTCCATACCATCATACCATTAAGTATTGCCGCAAACGGGTTGGGTCAGACAACTGCAGAAAAAACTTTGAATGAAATTTCAACTGCTGCCGGTGATATTCGGATTCCGCCTTATCTAAATTCCGGTGATTCTATTGGAATTCTGTGCCCTGGCGGAGCTATGACCATGGAGGAAATCATGCCTGCAATGAATAAAATGCAGGAGTGGGGGTTTAACGTTATTACCGGAAATACGATCGGGAGAAAAGATTTCAGCAGGGGAGGTTCGGATGCCGAAAGGCTGGCCGACTTGCAACAAATGCTGGATGATAAAAGTATAAAGGCCATCATGGCAGCAAGAGGGGGTTATGGTTCAGTCCGCATCATAGATATGATCAAATTCGATGCATTTGTAAAACATCCCAAATGGATCATCGGTTTCAGTGATATAACGGTACTGCATAGCCATATTAACAGGCAGTTTAATATCGCCAGTATCCATTCAAAGATGTGTAATAGTTTCCCTGCCGACTGGAACCTGGCGGAGTCTGTTCAAACAGCATCGATCGAATCAATAAGACAATGTCTTACAGGAAAAAAAATGGTTTATACCGTTGAAGCCAATACAAATAATAAAACCGGTTCAGCATTGGGGCAATTGGTTGGTGGAAATTTAAAAACCATCGAAAGCCTTGCCGGCAGCAATTCTGATATAGATACTACCCATAAAATTTTATTTGTTGAAGATGCCGGAGAATATCTCTACAGCATTGACCGCATGTTCTG
>JBBKWV010000217.1:0-21848 GCA_037969135.1 Ferruginibacter sp. | reverse complement strand
TAGCCGTGGGCAAAACCATGCGGGATGAATAACTGCCTGATATTATCTGCTGAAAGTTCCAGGCTGAATGTTTTTCCGAAAGTGGGTGAACCTTTACGCAGGTCAACCACAACATCCAGTATTTTACCCGACAATACCCGGATAAATTTCGATTGTGCAAAAGGTTCCAGTTGATAATGCAATCCACGTATCACTCCATAAGAAGATTGGGCCTGGTTGTCCTGAACAAATTTGATATTAAAACCTTCATCTGAACAGGTTTTTTCATTATAGCTTTCATAAAAATACCCCCTGCTGTCCTTAAATATTACAGGTTCAAATATCAATAACCCCGGAAATTCAGTCTTTATAAATGGCATTTTTTATTTTATTTTTTTAAGATGGCTGTCGGGAATAAATCATCGGTTCGCTGATGTATACATTTGTTTAAAATATTCGATCGTTTCAATTAATCCGTCTTCAAATCTTTTAGTGGGCTGATAATCCAGTAATTTTCGGGCAAGGGAAATATCTGCCAGGGAATTCCTGATATCTCCTGCTCTTGGTTCTCGGTATATTGCTTCCCAATCGCTTTTCAGATGATCTTTGATCGCGTTATATAAATAATTAACAGAAAAACTTTCGCCAACAGCCACATTATACACTTTCTTACAGGCTTCCTTGTTTTTTGTAAGCATTGATTTAATATTAACCTGAACGGCATTTTCAACAAAAGTAAAATCCCTTGTCTGCTCTCCGTCACCGTTAATATAAACGGGTGTTTTATTGATTATCCCTTTTACGAACAAGGGTATCACAGCAGCATAGGCTCCATCCGGATCCTGTCTGGGGCCGAAAATATTAAAATACCGCAGGCCGATTACATTGAGTCCATATACATCTGCAAAGACCTGGGCGTACAATTCATTCGTCATTTTTGTTGCTGCATAAGGCGACAAACAATTTCCGATCTTCTCTTCCTTTTTTGGCAGCGAAGGTTCATCGCCATAAACAGAAGAGGAAGAAGCATACACAAACTGTTTAACCTCATTTTCCACAGCCGCATTGAGCATATTTACAAAACCACCCACATTTACATCATTAAAATACAGTGGTTCTTTTATGGAACGGGGTACAGAACCCAGTGCAGCCTGGTGACTTATAAAATCAATTCCTTTGCAGGCATCCCTGCAGGCATCCGCATTCCTGATATCCGCTTCCATAAATTCAAAAGCATCGTATTTCCTTAATATCTCCAGATTTTTTTCAAAACCATTTGCCATATTATCAAGAACCCGAACTTTTTTTGCGCCGTGTTTTAATAAATATTCTGCCAGGTGACCGCCAATAAATCCGGCCGCCCCTGTAATTAAAAAATTATTGTGGCTGATATCTTTTGTAATGAATGTACTGTTCATAAATGCAAAATCAAATTTTTGTTTATACTGAAGATGTTATAAACTCCAGTAAATCCTGTTCTTTATTTTCCCCCGGTATGTGCCTTTCAGATCTGCGATCAATGCACCGGATTTTGTCATAGCAGTAAAAGAATCATCATTGTTATTTTTATATTCGGCGTGCGGCACAGTAACTATTATTGCATCATAATCATTGCTTAATTCTTCTGTTAAACCAAACCCATATTCATGCTGCAATTCTTCACTGTTAGCATGAGGATCTGTTACATGAACAATCAATGAAAAGGATTTTAATTCTTTAACCACATCTGCCACTTTACTGTTTCTGATATCACTTACATTTTCTTTAAAAGTTGCTCCCATCACCAACACTTTAGCTTCTTTTACATTGTTGTTATTTTTTAAAATATGTTGTAATATTTTTTTCGCCACATAAGCGGCCATACCATCATTAATAGCTCTTCCGGCTAAAATAACCTGGCTATTGTAACCCAATTTCTTAGATTTATATGTCAGGTAATATGGATCAACTCCAATGCAATGACCGCCTACAAGCCCGGGTTGAAATTTTAAAAAATTCCATTTGGTTCCTGCTGCTTCCAACACTTCAAAAGTGTTGATATTCATTCTGTCGAAAATAATGGACAGCTCATTCATTAGAGCGATATTCAGATCACGCTGGGTATTTTCAATGATCTTTGCTGCTTCTGCAACTTTTATAGAAGAAGCTTTGTGAACACCCGCTTTCACGACAAGTTCATACACTTTTGCAATGGTATCCAGACTTTCATCGCAGCAACCACTTACTACTTTAATTATTGTGCTGATTGTATGTTCTTTGTCGCCCGGATTGATGCGCTCGGGTGAATAACCGATCTTATAATCGACATCCATTTTTAATCCGGATATTTTTTCAATGATCGGAACACAATCTTCTTCTGTACAACCCGGATAAACGGTGCTTTCGAAAACCACATAGTCATCTTTCTTAATCACTTTACCGATTGTTTCACTTGCACGTTGAACAGGTACCAGATCCGGTACATTATTTTCATCAACCGGGGTTGGTACTGCCACTATGAAAAAATTGGCTTTACGCAGTACATCCAGGCTGTTTGTAAATTCAATATCACAATTTTCAAAAGCAGCAGAATCCAGTTCTTTACTGGGATCAATTCCCTGTTGCATCATGGCAACCCTGTCAGCATTTATATCAAAGCCGATCACTTTAATTTTCTTTGCAAATTCCAACGCAATGGGTAATCCAACATATCCTAAGCCAATAACAGCAAGGGTTTTCTTTTTTTCCAATAAGTCCTGATACATGGTAGAAATCATTTTATTTTTCAACAGTTTTGTAATAAAAATTTGGTTTTTTCAAACCGAAATTAAATTTTCTCTTATTATTTAAAACCCTCAGATCTTACTAATAAATTCCTTCGGTAATTTATTCAATTCTTCTTTGGGAAGACTTTTGAAATATTCGTACGTGATCTTCAAGCCCTCTTCTCTGCTAACCAATGGCTGCCAGTTTAATAATTCCTTTGCTTTGGTAATATCCGGTTGCCGTTGTTTTGGATCATCCACAGGAAGGGGTTTATATACTATTTTTTGTTTTGTTCCGGTAAGTTTTATTATTTCTTCTGCAAAATCTTTCAAAGAGATCTCATCCGGATTTCCAATATTTACCGGCATCGCATAGTCGCTCATCAGTAAACGGCAGATCCCTTCTATCAGGTCATCTACATAACAAAAACTCCGGGTCTGGCTGCCATCACCAAAAACGGTCAGGTCTTCCCCACGCAATGCTTGTCCAATAAATGCTGGCAATGCCCTTCCATCGTTCAATCTCATTCGCGGACCGAAAGTGTTGAAAATACGGATGATCCTGGTTTCTACCTGATGAAAAGTATGGTAAGCCATGGTGATCGCTTCCTGAAATCGTTTTGCTTCATCGTAAACTCCTCTTGGGCCAACAGGATTCACATTGCCCCAGTAATTTTCACTTTGGGGATGCACCTGCGGATCTCCATATACTTCACTTGTACTTGCAACCAGGATACGGGCATTTTTTGAAAGGGCAAGACCCAGGCAATTGTGTGTACCCAATGAACCCACTTTTAAAGTCTGTATGGGGATTTTTAAATAATCAATCGGGCTGGCTGGTGAGGCAAAGTGTAAAATATAATCAAGTTTGCCTGTTACATGAATAAATTTAGAAACATCATGATGATAAAATTCAAAATTCTTCAATTTAAAAAGATGTTCAATATTTTTCAGGTCACCGGTAATCAGGTTGTCCATACCAATCACATCAAATCCATCTTTGATGAATCTGTCGCACAAATGTGAACCCAAAAATCCGGCAGCTCCTGTTATTAATACTCTTTTATTAGACACACTTAAATGTTTTATGATTTTATGATTTGTAACTGATGTGCATTACAAAAATCTTGTCCATCAATTATGTTTTCTGTTTTATAGATCTTCTTCCAACGCTTTCATAATGAAAACCCAATTCAGCGATCTGTGACAGATCAAAAAGATTTCTTCCGTCAAAGATCAGTTTGGATTTTAAAAGGGAAGCGATCCTGCCAAAATCAGGTGTTCTGAATTCATTCCATTCAGTGGCAATGATCAGGGCATCTGCATTTTCCAAAGCATCATATTGATTAACAGTATAATTAATCCTACTTCCCATAATTTCTTTTACATTCTTCATTGCTTCCGGATCAAAAGCTGTAACGGTAGCTCCCGCAGCCAGTAAAGCTTCAATCATATACAATGCCGGTGCTTCACGGATATCATCGGTATTGGGTTTGAATGCCAATCCCCAGAATGCAAAATGCTTTCCCTGCAGGTCACCGTTAAAATATGCATTGATCTTGGGCATCAGGTGTAATTTCTGCGAATCATTTACATTCATTACCGCGTCCAGGATCTTAAAATCATAGTTTACTTCCTTTGATGACCGGAACAAAGCCTGAACATCTTTGGGGAAACAGCTGCCGCCATATCCGATACCGGGAAATAAAAAGCGCTTACCAATTCGTTCATCGCTGCCGATACCCCGACGGACCATGTCCACATCGGCACCAAGTTTTTCGCATAAATGAGCGATCTCATTCATAAAACTGATCTTCACAGCCAGGAATGCATTTGCAGCATACTTTGTAAGTTCTGCAGATTTTTCATCCATAAAAATAATGGGATTTCCCTGCCTGACAAACGGGATGTACAAATCATTCATCAGCTTCAATGCTTTTTCAGAAGTGGTACCAATGACCACACGGTCGGGTTTCATAAAATCATCTACGGCTACCCCTTCCCGTAAAAATTCAGGATTTGAAACAACATCAAAACAAGATTCAATATTTTCTCCGGAAAACGCCACTGCACTTTCCAGAATGGCAAATTTTACTTTTTCTGCTGTACCAACAGGAACGGTGCTCTTATCTATGATCACTTTATAATCTCCCGGCTTTATCAATTTGCCCAGATCATCTGCTACGCCAAGGATATATTTAAGATCAGCACTCCCATCTTCTCCGGGTGGAGTAGGCAATGCCAGGAATATTATTTGTGCATCTTTTACCGCATCACTGATAGAAGTGGTAAAAAACAACCTCCCTTCTTTCTGGTTTCTTAAAAATAATTTTTCGAGCCCGGGCTCATAAATGGTGATCTCACCGGAGGATAATTTATCTACTTTTTGTTTATTGATATCCACACAAATGACTGTATTTCCCGTTTCCGCAAAACAGGTTCCTGTAACCATCCCAACATAACCAGTACCAATAACAGCAATATTCATATCGTTCTAACTTGTTTTAAATTATTGATCAGTTCCCGGTAAATTCCAGCACTTTTGAAACAATAAATGCCTGTTGTTCCTCATCCAACTCTGTATGTATCGGCAATGAAATAACTCTTTCTGTAAGCCAATCAGTAACAGGTAATACAAAATCACTTCCGCCAAATGCATCAAACATCTTTTGTTTGTGAGCCGGTACCGGGTAATATATCATTGAAGGAACCCCGTTGTCGGCAAGAAAACTGTTCAGTGCATCCCGGTCAACATCATGTAAAATCAGGGTGTACTGATGAAAAACGTGGTTATTGTTTTCCTTACGAAAGGCAGTTTCTATTTTTTTATTCCCCTTAAAAGCTGCATCATAATAATCAGCAGCTTTTCTTCTGGCAGTAATGTACTCATCCAGGTGCTTTAGTTTAATGTCTAAAATTGCAGCCTGTATGGTATCCAATCTGGAATTACAACCCACCACATCATGGTAATATCTTTTACTCTGGCCATGCGATGCAATCATTTTTAATTGAACTGCCAATGCATCATCATCTGTAAAAATTGCTCCCCCATCGCCAAAAGCGCCTAAATTTTTGGAAGGATAAAAAGAAGTGCATCCGATATGACCAATACTGCCTGTTTTTTTAGTGGCTCCATCGGAAAAAACATAATCATTCCCGATAGCCTGTGCATTGTCTTCAATAACAAATAAATTATGCTTTGCAGCAATGCGCATTATTGCTTCCATTTCTGCAGCATGCCCGTATAAATGTACAGGTATTATTGCCTTTGTTTTAGGGGTTATAGCCTTCTCTATTGCCTCAGGATCAATACAAAATGTTCTTTTATCCACTTCTACAAAAACGGGTTTGATATTCAACAAAGCGGCAACTTCTACAGTTGCTATATATGTAAATGAAGGCGTTATAACCTCATCACCCGGCTGCAATCCCAGGGCCATCATGGCTATCTGAAGAGCATCTGTGCCATTTGCACAGGGAATTACGTGTTTAGAACCATTGTATTTTGCCAGATTCTCCGCAAAATCATTGACCGGTTTGCCCCCAATAAATTGAGAACTTTCCATCACTGCTATGACTGCAGCATCCACTTCCTTTTTTATTTTAAGATACTGTGATTTAGTATCAACCATTTGTAAAGGCCTCATAATTGCATTTTTTAAACGGCGCAAAGATAAGATTTTGAATCCCGAAATGAGCATATGGGCCGCTAATTGATTTATAGTATATTAGCTTATATTTTTACCTATAAAATGATCATTTGAGCCTGTTCTTCTATAATCTTTTTCTGTTGCTTTATTCTGCCGGTATACACATTGCCGGTATTTGGAATTCCAAAGCCAAACTTTGGATAAAAGGAAGAAAGCAATTTCCCGATTTTTGCTTTAAAGAAAAAACGATCTGGATGCATTGTTCCAGCCTCGGGGAATTTGAACAGGGACGGCCATTACTGGAGGATATAAAAAAACAATATCCCGCGTATAAGATCGTGTTGAGTTTTTTTTCGCCAAGCGGATACGAGGTCATGAAAAATTATCCGGCTGCCGATCAGATTATTTACCTGCCCCTTGACCATGTTTTGCATGCATCTAAATTAATAGACAGGATAAATCCGGCACTTGTACTTTGGGTAAAATATGAATACTGGTATTATTATTTAACTGAATTAAAAAAAAGAGACATACCCGTTTTACTTGTATCGGGAATTTTCAGAAACAGCCAGCCCTTCTTTAAAAGTTACGGCAGTATTTGGAGAAAAATGTTATCGGGTTTTGATCATTTATTTGTTCAGGATGCTGAATCAGCTGAACTATTGAAAACCATTGATCAGTCTGATAAAATTACCATTGCCGGTGACACCCGTTTCGACAGGGTGATCCGGATCGCTGAAAAAAGGGAACCTGTAGATCATATTACAGCATATACTGCCGGCCATCCGGTACTTGTAGCCGGAAGTACCTGGGAAGAAGATGAATTAGAATTATTTCATTTTGTAAAAGCAAATCCTCATATAAAATTCATCATTGCTCCCCATGAAATTCAAGAGGAAAATTTACGGGATGTAAAAGAGGAATTTCCAAATTCTATTTTGTATTCTGAGTTGATATCAAACAAAAATGCTCCAGAGAAATACCATGTTCTCCTCATTGATAATATTGGCCAGTTATCAAAATTGTACCAATATGCAGATGTGGCTTTTATTGGCGGCGGATTTGGCAGCGAAGGTGTACACAATGTTCTGGAAGCGGCTGTTTATGGAAAACCTGTTGTTTTCGGGCCTGTATATAAAAAATATACTGAAGCAAAAGGACTGGTTGAATGTGGTGCTGCTTATAGTGTAAACGGGCCACTGGAGCTGGATTCTGTATTAAATAAATTATTCAATGAACCCGACCTACGCAACAAAACAGGTATTGCAGCCAAAGATTTTGTTTATGCGAATAAGGGAGCAACGATAAAAATTTTAGTTCATATTCAGAGAAACCGCCTTTTAATTAACTGATCGAAGATCTTTACGGTATCACTGGATTCATCCCAGGCAAGTTTTAACTTCAATTCCCTTTTTATCCAATATTCTGCTTCGGGATAAATACTGAAACTGTTTATTGTTTTAACACTGCGTTCATACATTACTTCATCACCCCGGAATAATTCTTTTATGAAAAGAAACCGGTCATTGATACCAATCGCTTTTTTCAAATCCTTAACAGGTATGTCTTGCAATGCATCACTTAATTCAAGGTTCGCCTGTTTTAATTTATCATTCAAAGAAGTACTCTTGTCCATTGAGATCACTTCATGTAATTCTTTAAAAGGTTTCCCTTTTGATTGCTCCTGGTGGGCAAGTGTAGGTATATCTTCAACAGGGTCGAATAATAATTGAGGTTTATTTTGTGAACCGATCTGTTCCCGAACTTTTGCATTTCTTTTTATTTCTTCCAGTTCAGCTTCCAGTTCCAATTCATCAACCTGTAATACTTCGATGATCTTTTCTTCGGGTTTGAATTCAGTCAATTCCGACTGTTCAAAATTAACAGGCATATTTATTACAACAGATTCTCCGCTATCTGTGGTCTGGCTATTTACTTTAACATACATTAACTCAGATTGCATCATTTGAACAGTCAATAAGAGCTGGTCTGCTGATGCATTTTGTGCAAGTTGTTCGAGCAGCTTTTTACAGAGGGTTTCCACCCGATCCATATAACTTGGTTTAAGTATAATAATAAAATATCTGCAAAAAATTTTGTTTTGCTCTGTGCGCAGAATCCATAATCTTTGCAGACAACAGGTTAAAGTTACAACACAATTTTAAAAATTATATTTAATGTTTATAGAACCGAATTTTAAGGGGGAGCGCAGGGGTTGGATAGAAGTTATTTGCGGCAGCATGTTTAGTGGAAAAACAGAAGAACTCATCAGAAGATTGAAGCGTGTAAAAATCGCAAACCTTAAAGTAGAGATCTTTAAACCGGCTATAGATACTCGTTATGATGAAGTAAAGATCGTAAGCCACGATACCAATACCATTCAATCTACGCCGGTAGATAGCTCTCAATCAATTTTACTTCTGGCCCAAAACGTAGATGTGGTGGGCATTGACGAAGCTCAATTTTTTGACCCCGAGATCGCCAATGTATGTGAACAGCTGGCTCTGAAAGGTATCCGTGTGATTGTAGCAGGGCTTGATATGGATTTTCAGGGAAACCCATTTGGGCAAATGCCCAACCTGCTGGCTAAAGCAGATTATATCACAAAGCTTCATGCCATTTGTATGAAATGCGGCAATATTGCCAATATCAGTTATCGTAAAATTGCCGGCGGCGGACAGGTTTTACTTGGCGAAAAAGACATATATGAACCACGCTGCAGGGAATGTGCCCAGGAAAAAGTTTAATCTCTATTAATTTTCCCGTATTTCCCAACAATCCTTTCTTGCATAATATTATATCATGCATAAAAAAGCCATCCTGACATCAGGATGGCTTTTTGTAAAGACTTACTTTTCTACTGTTTCACAAATTTAGATGTTATGGTTTTCAAGCCATTGTTTACCCTGATCATATAAACTCCTTTTGTTAGTTTTGAAACATCCACCGGCTGTGGATTATTTAAAATACTTTTTTCCAAAACAACCGAACCTTTTGCATCCAGGATCTGTAAACTGCTTTGTTTACTTACCATTCCGAGTAAGTTCACATTGAGCGTGCTGGTAACAGGGTTTGGATAAATTCTCACAATGGCATCACCGTTATTCATCGCTTCACCCTGCTTACTGGCAGTTCCCAATTGAACTTTTAAAGTATAACAGTTAGTTGCACTATTGGCACCATTATAACCAAAAACCTGTGCGTAATAGGTTCCTGCGGCAGCCGTATAACTGATCGTTTCGCTGGTTGTACTTCCGTTTTCGGAAATTCCAACCTGTGTGCCTGCACTGTTCAGCAATTTAAGATCATAATCAGCAGGCAAAGTAGTGAGTGTTATTGTAATAGTACCAGCAGTTGTAATCACAAATTTATAATTATCTATATCAGCTGTTGGGCTGATAAGACCGGTAATATTTGTATTAAAAGGAATGGTTGCTGCTCCCGAAGTAGTTCCATTGGTTCCATTATCATATACACTTTGACAACTGCTGGATGTGGCACCAACATTCAGGTTATAACATACGGAGGTACTAAAAACACCGCCATACCCGATCACTTTTACATAATATGTACCTGCAGCCTGGGTGCTTAACGTAATGGTTTCGGCGGTTGTACTTCCTGCAGTGGAACTACCGATCTGTGTTCCGGCAGCATTGTACATATACAAATCATAATCAGCCGGCAGGTTCGTTAAACTAACACTGAAATTACTGCTAACCGTAGTTGTTACCTTATAATAATCAATATCTGTTGCACTGCCAATAGCTGCTGATATATTGGTACTTAAAGCGATAGATGCAGCCGTAGCCTGTGTTTCATTTACTTCATAAGCTGTCGCACATCCTGATTGTGCAGCGGTTGTTGTAAACTGAGCGGCTGAATAACTACTGCTTCCGGATGAACAATTCGTTCTAACCCTCCAGTCATATATAGTTGAAGCAGTAAGACCGCTGATATTTGCAGTGATAGATGTTGTTGCTGTTGCTGCGTTTGTCCATGTTCCGGAACTGGTTAATTTATAATCCACATCGTAACTAACGGCGCCGCTTACTGCTGTCCAGCTTACAGTTGCTGAGCTGCTTGTAATCGCTGATGCATTTAATCCTGCAGGAGCGTTGCAGACGGCCGTAGCTGTAGTCGTAAATTGGGCAGCAGTATAAGAACTGCTTGCAGAAGAACAATTGGTCCTAACCCTCCAGTCATATATAGTTGAAGCAGTAAGACCGCTGATATTTGCAGTGATAGATGTTGTTGCTGTTGCTGCGTTTGTCCAGGTACCGGAACTGGTTAATTTATAATCTACATCATAACTAACGGCACCGCTTACTGCTGTCCAGCTTACAGTAGCAGCTGATGTTGTGATACCTGATGAAGCAAGACCGGTTGGAGCAGCACAGGATGTACCTGCTGTGATTGTAAAGTTAGCATTGGAAATATCGAAGAAAATGTTACCAACAGCTTCCACTTTTATCCTTGCTGTTGTAGTGGGCGTATTGGGTATTAACAAAGCTTCTGTTCCGTCATTGGCAGTGCTGGCTGCCAAAACAGTTGGAAAAGTTTGTCCGCCATCCGTTGACAAAGATATTTTTACATTGGCACAACTAACCGGAGTTGCTGTTGTACTGGCAACAGCCCAGGTAATAGTTTGAGTAGAACCACCAACATATGATACAGCTGTATTTGGAACAGTAACTGCAAATGGGCCTGAAGTTGAACTTACAGTTACTACCATGTCTTTAAAAGTACTTTGGCCTACGGTAACCGGAGCCGTAGAACTGTATGGGGCATTATCCCTTACCGTTAAACGGAAGTTTAATGTTCTTGCAACTGAACTCAATGCTTCAGTATTGGCACCAGCATCTCCGCCTGTTAACGGACCACTTATAAGAGATCCGGCAAGTATGGTTGCAAGTTTTGGAAATAATCTTGTCGGGGATGTTGTTGGACTGAAAGTTATCCAGTTAGGACCGGATGCTTTTGTTGCACTGGCAACACTGCTTGCACCTGTTTGAGAAGTTGATGCATTGTCATTTTGCTCCCAGCAATATGTCAATACATTGCTTGTATTTGCATCGGTAGCTGAACCTGTGAGCGCAAAAGGAGTGCTTTTTGGTATGGTATAATTGCTGAGAGTTGCAATTACAGGTGTTGCATTATTTGCAGAAATATTTGTTGTTACCGGACAGGTTTTGGTCAACAGATTTGCCTGTATCTGGGCAATAGAAGTCTGATGATACATTGCAATTGAATGTGAAGCTAGATCCTGGCTTGTAATGCCCGCATATCCCATTATGGTTATACCCGAGCCAGGTTCTTTGTTCACGCCGTATCCTTCATTGCTCATGGAAAAAGTATGATTTGCGCCCAATTGATGACCAATTTCATGCACTACATAATCAATATCGAAATTGTCGCCTTGTGGAATACCATCAGAAGGTGAAGTGTATCCGCTCCCTTTCTGACCGTTTGTACAAATACAACCGATGCATCCGGCATTTCCTCCACCTCCGGAAGCTCCGAACAAATGTCCGATATCATAATTAGCATCTCCGATAACAGAAGTTAAAGTTGATTGTAATTCAGCGTTCCATGCGCCTCCTGATCCAGCGGCTGCAGCAGAATACGGATCAGTGGATGCATTATAATAAATAACACTGGTCGTATTAGCAATTAAATTCAGGTGCAATGCAAGATCTTTTTCATAAACTCCGTTACAACGGGTAAGGGTGGCATTGATTGCTGCAAGTACCAACGCAACCTGTGAAGAACTTGTTGCACCAAAATAATTTGAATACTCTGCAGTAACAGACTGGGCTAAACGCATGGTCTTTAAGTCGCCTCCCGACCTGGATAAAATGCCTGTGTTCGCAACCTGTGTGTTGATATCTGAAACCAAAACTTTATCTTCCGTAGAACAAGTCCATGGCAATTGACCGGGATTTCTTTGAGATCTGAATACTGCATAAACCACCTGATCCTGAGAATAGGATTCAATGAATTCATTTTCCTTGTCTGTCCTGAAAATCATAGTTTGTATCCCCTGCGGAGAAATACTTAATTTCAAAGAAGCCAGTTTATCTGTAATTCCTTTTCCCGAAAAAGCCCTTATCTCCGGAAACCTTGCCTGCAGAACGGGATCAAAATTGGATGCTTCCAGCACTTCAAATTCTTCCAGTTCTCCCGCTGCATTTGGCAATGAAATGATCGTTGTATGTTTGTTGGATCTGTTGTCGACAACAGAAAATAATGCCTGTCTTAATGGCTCGATATTTAAATCAAATAATTTAAATTCCCGTGGGAAGGACAGCCTTTCAGCAGATTTTGCTGTAATGATCTTACCTGCATCGGTATGTGCTGACCAGCATGTTTTATCCTGAGCAATCAGGCTGATCGCAATGGTAAATGACAAGAAAAATAGTAACGATTTTTTCATAATTATTTTTTGATTGATTTAACAGACCCTGAATATAATTTTAAATTCAAATCATAAAATTCTACAAACCCTGTTATTTTGGTAATGAGATGTTAACGGTCTTCCCTCTGGTAATTTCTAAAACAACATTTTCATGCAACATATTTAAAACTAATTCTATCCTGTATGCACAAAAAAAATTTACTTTGCAGTTATGATCAGCCGAGTTAGTGTTTTAATTAAAAAAGATATTTTGCTTGAGTTAAGACAGCAGCATACTTTTTATGGCATACTGTTATATATAGCTTCCACCATATTTGTTTTGTATTTATCGCTCCCCGAAAGTCCGGAAGCCAATGTGTGGAATAGTTTATTCTGGGTTATACAATTGTTTGTTTGTGTAAATGCGGTTGCGAAAAGTTTTTTACAGGAAAGCCGCGGACGCATGCTCTATTTTTATACCATCACCTCTCCGGTTGAATATATTCTTGCTAAATTATTTTATAATATCATCCTGATGCTTATCATGAGCATGGTAAGCCTGCTTTTATTTTATATTTTTTTAGATAACCCGGTAACGGAAGGACTGACCTTTACTGGTATTGTTTTATTAGGTGGTACAAGTATCAGTCTTGTTTTTACCCTCATGAGCGCTATTGCTGCAAAAGCACAACAAAATGCCGCTCTCATTGCCATTTTAGGCTTCCCGGTTATCCTTCCTCAATTGCTGTTATTGATGCGGTTAAGCAAAGCTGCCTTTGCGGAAGTATTCAGGGAAGGCGCTGTTCTTCAACTTGCAGGGTTGATTGGATTAATGGATTTCCTGGTTATTATTTTAGCCGTTATTCTTTTCCCTTATCTGTGGAAAGATTGATATTCTAATAATTTCAATTAATTCTCAATACTTTTTATAGTTTCCCATAACTTTGCGCCACTAAACTAATAACCTCGCCGGTGCAAAAAAAATGGTGGAAAATATTGTCGTTTTTATTGTTGACTTATACCATAATTGGCGGTTTCCTTCTTGATGTCCCCCATCTTTCCATACTCAATGAAACAATCCGAAACCTGTACTTTCATGTATGCATGTGGTTTGGTATGATGATATTATTTATTATAAGTTTTGTTTATAGCATAAAATACCTCCGCAGTTTTAATTACAAAAATGACATTTATGCTAAAAACTTTGCTGCTGTTGGTGCATTATTTGGCATTTTAGGATACGCTACCGGCACTGTTTGGGCCAGTTATACCTGGGTTACAGATCAGGGGCAATCACTGGGCAGCATTTTAAAAGAACCGAAACTGATCGGCGCAGCCATTGCATTGCTGATCTATGCTGCTTATTTTGTTTTACGTGGATCGTTTACTGATATTGACAAAAGGGCCAGAATCAGTGCTGTATATAATATTTTCGCTTTTGCCATGCTTTTTCCCAGTATCTGGATAATCCCCAGGCTGGTTGGAAGTTTGCATCCGGGTGCTCCGGGAAGCGATTCCGGTAATCCTGCTTTAAATTTTAATGATATAGACAGTCGTCTGCGAATGGTGTTTTATCCTGCAATTATTGGCTGGACACTATTGGGAGTCTGGATTACTACACTAAAAATCAGGTTGGAATTATTAAGAGATAAAACTTTGATCCATGAATAATTTTTTTTCGCGCTTTACATTGTTATTTTGCGCTTTATTACTTAGCACATGGGTATTTGCGCAGGATAAGGTTGAAATGGCCGACCTGATGCGCAGCAATGGTAAAATATATGTTGTGGTTACCGTGTGTATGATCATCCTTATCGGGCTATTTTTATATGTGATGATGCTCGACCGGAAAATGTCCAGAATGGAAAAAAACAACCATCCCGATTAATATTTCGGGTTTAAATTAAATCGATTATTTAAAAATAGATTGCTTGATTATTGAAAAATTAAACCAATTATTATGTCTTCACACCAGGAGTATAGCTTTTTTAAAAGTGTAGAAAAAAGTTTCGACAAAGCTGCAAAATTCACAAAATTCGATCCGGGAATTCTTGAACAGATTAAAGCATGTAACAGTGTTTACAGAATGCGTTTCCCTATTAAAAGAGATAACGGAGAAGTGGAAGTTATTGAAGCATATCGCGTACAACACAGTCACCACAAAACACCTTGCAAAGGTGGTATCCGTTTCAGTGAAGAAGTAAACCAGGATGAGGTAATGGCACTGGCTGCCCTTATGACTTATAAGTGTGCGATTGTAAATGTACCTTTTGGCGGTGGCAAAGGCGGTATTAAGATAGATCCACGCAAATACAGCGTTTACGAACTTGAAAAGATCACCCGTAGATATACAAGTGAACTGGTAAAGAAAAATTTTATAGGCCCCGGCATTGATGTTCCTGCACCTGATTATGGTACCGGAGCCCGTGAAATGGCCTGGATCGTTGATACGTATTCTTCTCTAAAACCAGGAGATATCGATGCTGCCGGTTGTGTAACCGGTAAACCCGTTACCCAGGGCGGTGTTCGTGGCCGTACAGAAGCAACCGGACTAGGAGTATTCTACGGAATTCGTGAAGTGTGTAATATGCCCGTAGTAATGGAGAAACTTGGCATGAGTATGGGTGTTGCCGGAAAAACAGTGGTGGTTCAGGGATTGGGAAATGTGGGTTATCATTCGGCAAAATTCTTCAGAGAAGCCGGCGCAAAGGTAATAGCACTGGCAGAATTCGAAGGTGCTATAATGAATCCGGATGGATTAAATGAAGATGCTGTTTATGAACACAGGAAAAAAACAGGATCGATCATTAATTTCCCGGGGGCAACCAATCTTTTATTAAATACAGATGCACTGGAACTGGAATGTGATATTTTGATCCCTGCTGCGCTGGAGAATGTGATCAACGGTGAAAATGCGCACAGGGTAAAAGCAAAGATCATTGGTGAAGCGGCCAATGGCCCTTGCACACCTGAAGCAGATGAGGTTTTTATCAGCAAAGGGATTTTATGTGTACCTGATATGTATCTGAATGCCGGTGGTGTTACTGTAAGTTATTTTGAGTGGTTAAAAAACCTTAGCCATGTACGTTATGGCCGAATGGAAAAACGTTTCACTGAAAACCTGAACACACATATTCTTGCCCAGATCGAAGAACTGACGGATAAAAAAGTATCTGATGCGGAACGTGAATTCATCCTTCACGGACCCGAAGAAGTAGACCTGGTTCATAGCGGGCTGGAAGAAACCATGATAACAGCCACAAGAGAAATTATGGCTATCTGGCTTGGAAGCCCGGATATTCCGGACATGCGTACTGCAGCTTATGTAAATGCCATTAACAAGGTTGCTACCAGCTATGCGGAATTGGGTATTTTCCCATAATATTGATCTCCTTTATAAAAAATCCCCTGCAATTGCGGGGGATTTTTATTTTCAAAAAACAGGAATTTCGTTTATCTCTTCAAAGGCTTCATTCCGTTTCTCAAAACCCAAACAATGGCTCCCATTCGTAATAATCAGGAACCTTGCCTGGATACTCGCATTGTAACGCAAAGCTTGCATTAAAACATTATCGGTTAAAGACACATTCATTTCTTTACATTCAATGATCATGAATGGATTTGTATTTTTATCATAAACGACAATATCAAAACGTTTTGTAAGGTCGCCCAATTTCAATTGCTTTTCCACTGCAATTAAGGAAGCAGGATATCGATGTACCGAAATTAAATAGTGTAAAAAATTTTGTCGAACCCATTCTTCGGGAGTTAATATCATCCAGCGCCTGCGAATGATGCAATAGATCAACTCCTTCTCTCCCTCTCTTTTTATAGATGGTTTTATTTCAGGGTAAATAATTTTTATCATCAAAGAAGTTTTACAGTCTACATTTTTGCAATTGAAGTAAACAAATTAAATGCTAATTTCAAAGCGATTCATTCCTGAATGGTATATTTATTTTTAAACCAGTTATAAAGGGTAAAATCTATGAGCCATTAAATTTTGTATTTTTAATGAATAATAACTGAAGATGAAGACAAAAGAAGAAATAGTAGAAAACTGGTTACCGCGTTATACAGGAGAGCAACTTGCCAATTTTGGTGAGTATATCCTGCTTACCAATTTTTCGAATTATGTAAAAATGTTTGCAAAATGGAATAATGTGCTTATTGTAGGACAGGATCGTTCCATGCAATGTGCCACTGCCAACAATATCACCATCATTAATTTTGGAATGGGCAGCCCGGGAGCGGCAACCATTATGGATCTGCTTACATCCATCAACCCGAAAGCCGTTTTATTTTTAGGAAAATGCGGTGGATTAAAAAGACGGAATAAGATAGGCGACCTGATACTTCCCATAGCCGCAATCAGAGGTGAAGGAACAAGCAATGACTATTTCCCGCCGGAAGTACCTGCTTTGCCGGCTTTCGCATTGCAAAAAGCCATTTCAACCACAATACGTGATTACCAGGTAGATTACTGGACCGGGGTTTGTTATACTACCAACCGCCGCGTTTGGGAACACGATGAAGTATTTAAAGAATATTTAAAGAACGTAAGGGCTTATGCCATCGATATGGAAACAGCAACCATTTTTACAGTTGGTTTCTATAATAAAATTCCGACCGGAGCTTTATTACTTGTCAGCGATTCCCCCATGGTTCCGGAAGGCGTAAAAACAGAAGACAGTGATAAAATAGTCACTGATCAATATGTAGAAACCCATTTAAAGATCGGTATCGATTCATTAAAACAACTGATCAATGATGGAATGACAGTAAGGCACCTGAAATTTTAATCTACTTAATTTACATTTTCATGTGCAAATTGAGTATCCGGCATTGAGTATTCTTCTTTTATTAAAATTTTCAAAGCTCCCTATTCAATTGCATGTATCCATTACTTGAAATAAAAAACCTGCAAATACAATTTAATCAGGATGCCGCAATAACGACAGCAGTAGAGGATATTTCATTCAATCTTAACCGGGGAAAAATTACCGCCATTGTTGGAGAAAGCGGATCGGGCAAATCGGTTACAGCATTGTCTGTACTAAAACTATTACCCAAACAGGCAACATCAAGTGGTTCTGTATTATTCAGTCCCAACGGCCAGGATCAGGTTTCCATTTACCATTTGCCAGAAAAAGAAATTACGGGTATCAGGGGAAATAAAATCTCCATGATATTTCAGGAGCCGATGACATCCTTAAATCCTGTTCTTACCTGTGGTTTACAGGTAATGGAGATCCTGATTAAACATCAAAAATTATCTAAGGAAAAAGCAAGAGCCAGAACCATAGAATTGTTTAAACAGGTTGAACTTCCCGATCCTCCATCCATGCTTAAGCGTTACCCGCACCAGATCAGCGGCGGTCAGAAGCAACGGGTAATGATAGCAATGGCCATGAGTTGTAAACCCGATCTGTTAATTGCAGATGAACCCACAACTGCTCTGGATGTAAGGGTTCAGAAGAATATATTGGAACTTATCAAAAACCTGCAATTGCAAAACAACATGTCCGTGTTGCTGATTACACATGATATTGGCCTGGTGGCTGATGTGGCAGATGAGGTCATTGTTATGTATAAGGGTAAGATCGTCGAACAGGGTAATGCAGCTGAAATAATTAAAAAACCGCTTCACCCATACACAAAAGCACTGCTTGCATGCAGGCCAAATGCCAATGAAAAAGGCAAAAGACTCCCGGTAATTTCCGACACTGCAGATAATTTTGAAAACAAGCCCCAATCTGAAAATAGAGAAACATTTACGGAAAAGGGCATGCGCAACAAATTAATTTTGTCAGTAAAAAACCTGAAAGTATATTTTCCTGCAAGTAAAAATATATTTGGAAACAGCCGTACTTTTTTCAAAGCGGTTGATGACGTAAGCTTTAACGTTATGCAAGGGGAAATTGTGGGACTTGTTGGTGAAAGTGGTTGCGGGAAGACAACACTCGGCCGAGCAATCCTGCAACTGGTAAAACCCACTGCTGGGAAAATCATCCTGGATGAAAAGGACATTGTATCCATGCCCGAAAATGCATTAAGAAAAATCAGAAAAGATCTGCAGATTGTTTTTCAGGATCCGTATGGTTCCTTAAACCCCAGAATTCTTATCGGCGATGCAATTCTTGAAGCACTTGAAGTGCATCATCTTTATGAAAATAAAAAAACCAGGACCGAGAAAGTAATTGATATGCTTGAAAAAGTACAATTATCTCCTGATCAATATAAGAGATACCCTCACCAATTCAGTGGCGGACAGCGACAGCGGGTTTGTATTGCCAGGGCATTGGCATTAAACCCTTCTTTTCTGATATTTGATGAAAGCGTGTCTGCATTGGATGTAAGTGTACAGGCAGGCATATTGAACCTGATAACTGACCTCAAATCAGACCTGCATTTTACATCCATTTTTATTTCTCACGACCTATCAGTTGTCCACCATATCTGCGACAAAATAATGGTTATGCACCTGGGGAAAATTGTGGAGGAAGGAAATGCTGCTGAAGTGTATTTTAATCCAAAAATGAATTACACACAACAATTGATTGAAAGTATTCCCGGGAAAAGATCTGTATAAAATTATCTGATAATTAAAAAACTTTAATCTTCATAATCATCAACCACCCGGATATTATCATAATTACTATTGTTCTCAAAAAAGTTTTTTCCGCTTTTATGAAGATTGTATATGATCTTTTTTAATTGCCCGTTCAACTGTTCCTGCTCCGGCAGCTTTCCCATAAGTTTTACGTCTGTCAATATTGCAATCGAAAAATCACTGCTAACTTCATTTATATTAACCGGTTGAATTCCACTGATCGCTATCTTCCATGCTTCATTGTTTTTGATCCTGTATTTAAAAAAATAAACACGGCCAGTTGAATCTTTCAATTTAATCGTTTGATTGGATAAATATACAATTGAGTCCATTTTATTAAATGCATTTTGTCTTATCAATACACTGCGTGATAAACTCATCTGGGTTCTTAAATTCAATGGGAATTTATCTGTTTTACCTGCATGATCAAGCATGTTGTAGAAAGAATGCACATATGTATCATTTGATGCAAGCTCCTGAATTATGTTCTCTGCAACCGGTTTATCATAACGAATAAGCTGTACAGCTGTTTTCAATTTTACTTCTAAATCTTCTGACTGTAACAACCGGGAAAAATAATCCTGAATTTTTTTATTCCCGTCGTAATACGGCATCAGTAAAATGGAATAATTATTTAACCGTCTGTTATTTTCCTTATATCTGTATATTCTCTGGGGTTCATCATTTATTGTTGCTTTACCAGCTTCCTGTAAATATTTTTCATCTTTTAGTTTTTGCTTTTTTAATGCAACAATGGCGTCAAAATAGATAATAGAAAAATAAGGATCGTATGCATCTTTTTTTACAAATCCTTTATCAACCATAGCAGCCAACAGATCTATGATCCTGTCTTTATAATCATCAACAGATGCAAGTTGTAATATCTCCGGAAAGAAAACACTGCTCAAGGCCAACGTATCCTGAAAGCTGTTAAATAATTTATTGTAATCGTAATTGTTTTCAAATATCGGCGGGTCCTGCAAAAACAGTTCTTTCAGTAAAAGGTAAGAAGCGCTGGTTTTCAATTTTGCCAATGCTATTATTACTTCATTTCTGAACAATGACGTATCCGCTGTCTTTTCAAAAATGGATTTCAGATCTGTTACCAATTTATCTGAAGTGCTGTCATTAATATCACCGAGTTCACTTATCAATTTGCTCTTGATACTGTAATAATCAATGTCGTTCATCGATAATTTATCGATGGCGTTTATGATATAAGGAATACCGGGAATACCATAACTCACATTTGAAACAGCCTGCCGGGCTCTTTTTTGTATGATGCTGTCATTACTGAAGTAATCATCAAAAAACAATGCGACCCGGTTTTCATACAAATTTCTAACCCCTGTATTTTGATGTGGCCTGAATGTTTTGAAAAATGTTTTGGCAAGATCTCCCATACCCTCAATGCTGTCTGACATGGTTGAAACGCGGTATAGATAGTTATTCTTTAACAGAACCAGCATGTGGAAAACACGGCTGCTTCCGGTATCCCGTATTGAGAATTGTATTGCTTGATAATCCCTGTTATTTGACCTGACAGGTTCACCGGAAAGTTGCATGTCATTTTTATTGAGAGCAGAACTGATCTCATTATCCCAGAATTTCAGTGAGTCTTTGATGTAAAAATATTTCGGATATTCCTGTACCTGAACCCTTACAAGTTCGCCCGTAGAGTCGCTTTTAAAAACAGCATTTTTAATTTTTTTCCAATAGCTGACATAACCGGTATAATTATTTCCATTTGTGGAAGCATCCATATTTTGTTCAGCCAATGACCGCATATCTTCATCTATTTCAGGGGATATGGATGTATTAACAGAAAAATGCAAAAAAGTATCCACATACATTTTTGCCGGCGGGTAAATAAATGATTTAAATGAAAATGCATGTAAAAAACTATCCAGACCAGACTTTTCAACTGAATATTTATGGGCCATTACAAAATAATGAGAACCTTTTATGATAAACCTTGCTTTTATATAATTCCCATTCTTTAATTTTTCTGTTACCTCCAGCATGGGGTAACCGTGAAATGATGTCATGTTGCGACTTACCTGTTTTTCAAAATATTCATCATTCCTGAAAGATTCTTCAATCATACTGAGATCAAAACTGTCTTCATCGATAAAATTAAAATTACAAATATTCTTTTTCCACAGAAGGTAAGCGTCACCGGTTAAATTATCCACTGATTCGTATTCCCATCTGTCGTCAGAATTATTGTTGAAATATACAGAGGGTTGTTGAGGGAATTCAATTCCAAATCCGCCTTTCGGTGGTTGAAATTGAAATGGTTTATTTTCTTTTTTATTTAAGCTAATAGAGGTAAAAAATTGTTCCCCCTCTTTGCCTGAAACATAATTTTCTTTTCCGCTCATTTTAAAAATGATGATCTCAAACGGAGTTACAAAAATCTGGTAACGCTGCAGGTCACCCCTGCGTGTTTTATTGCTGATATCAAA
>JBBKWV010000216.1:0-18746 GCA_037969135.1 Ferruginibacter sp. | reverse complement strand
ATAATAATAAGTGCACATGTAATAAACCCTGCAATATTTACATACAAATTGCTCATTAATAAATTGAATTGATACTTTTTGAAAAATTAAAAAAATAACCAACTGCAGTATTCATCCTGAACAGGATATTAATTAAGCCGGTCATTCTATTTATTAAAACATTTATTATTCAGACTTCCTTTTAATGATCTTTTCAATTTGCAGATTATCGTGGGGCATCGGAATATAATCTGAATCTATAATTATTTTGTCTTCTTTCTCTGCTTCTAACAGTTTTATTTCCGGTATGATCAATAAAAGCTGTTTGGTAATATATGCCATGTTTTTTGTAAAGCTTCCTAAAAAGAATTTTTCATAAAACCCCTTATTACGCCGAACCATGGCAAAAATATCAAAAGGAATTTTTTTATCTAATTTTTCCATTGATTCAATAACTGAATCAGACTCTAGTAATTTATAATTCAATTCCGAATTTTTAAATTCCTTGTTCAGGTAAAATGCATACGTATCAAATGCAGTTCTCTCTTTTTCTTTTTCCTCCAGATTAAGGTATGCATTCACGAAATGAATTACTGTAACTTTTGCATTATATAAATTTGCCAATGCCAAAAACTGTGACAATGCCTTTTTTTCTGAGTGCACATAATTACTTGCATACACGAAGCGCTTTGGCTCTTGCCATGCATACTTTTCAGGCACCAACAATACAGGTATATCAGCATTATCAGTCACTTTAGATGCCACTGAACCAATGATTGTTTTCCGCAAACCGCTAGCACCCTGCGTACCCATGACAATCATATCGATGTGATTGTATTCGGCAAACCCAAGTATATTATCCACAACCGGCGTGCGACCTACAATGGTCGAAACAGGCACTTCATTTGTTCCATCTGTAACCTTCTTTTTTAAACGTTGCAGTTTTTTCAACAGGTTTGTTTCAGTTTGTTGCGTGTATTGTTCCTTTTCCTCGGTACTGATCAAAAATTCACTTTTTTCAGGTTTATGCGCATGGTACAGTATTACTGTTCCATTTGTTTTTTTAGATATATCCATTGCCACCCGAAAGGCTCTTTCGGCAGTTGGTGAAAAATCTGTTGGTACAAGGATACGTTTCATCTTTGTATATTTTTTTTGTTAATAATAAATCCATTGGTAAATAAAACTGCTGTTAACTATGTGCTATGAACAATGGAGTATCCAGTTCCCGCATCATAGTATCAGCCATGCTTATTTTAAATAATCTTGAAAGTTCACTTCTTTTATAAGCCCCCAATACCAGTAGTGCATTTTCTTTGTGATTTCTGAGATGGCCAATGATCTGTTCTTCTGCATTCCCTTTAAAAACAGTAATTTTTGCTTTTGGAAAGTGCATTTTAACAAACTCCCGCATTAACTTATTCCCCGGAAGTTTTAAGTTTGCCAGATAATATTCATTCACAGTTACGATCTCTACAGGCAATTCCTTTAAAACAGGTAAAAGATAACTGAACATTTTAATTGCATGAAGAGATGATGGACCGCCATCATATAAAAGTACTATTTTATCCAGTGGCTTAAAAATATCAGGCACCACTAAAACGGGGCAATGCACCCCACTCAGTATATTCCTGATGAAGCGGGATGGTATTTTCTCCAAAAACCGGGTAAATGTTTCCGTTTTATTAACAATGATAAGATCGGCAAAACTACTTTCCTGTTTTAATTCCATTTCTGCAATTTTTGTATCCAGGTGAATGGAATATTTGATTTTTGCCTTATCGCAGGCCTTTTGAATCAATATATCAGCACGTTTCTGCCTGTCCAGATCATCCTTGTTAATCCTTCTATTATTATCCTCCTGAATTCCTTTAGCTTTATAAAAGGCATTTGAATTGTAAATATTGAGATTAAACTCATCCAAAAAAACAGCTACCAGTTGTGCTTCGTGTAATTGTGTTAACTGAATAGCATAATTCAAAGTACTTTTCGAAAATTTATACCTATCAAAAACAGCTAAATACTTTTTCATGTTTTAAGTTTGATTCAAATCTATTTTATATATGCATAAGGTAGAATGACAATGATCATTTATTTATATGACAGCAATGTGTCAAATTATTTTAAAATATGTTTAGCATTTTTAATCAATAAACCAGTTGAATAAACTAAAGTTGTATTTCTAATTTTACAACGTTAACAATGAACTATCCGAAATTAAAACGCATGCCTGTCAATACTTCCCGTAATAAAGTAAAATTGATACGTGGCGGGAAGGATTATTTTGAATTGTTGCTGCAGTTAATCAATGATGCAAAAGAAAGCATTCACCTGCAGGCCTATATATTTGATGATGACGAAACAGGTAAGCTGGTAGCTGATGCATTAAAAGCTGCTGCCAATAGAAAAGTATCCGTTTACTTGCTGACAGATGGTTTTGCCTCACAGGTTATGTCAAAATATTTTATATCAGAATTGAAAAAAGCTGGAGTTCATTTCCGTTTTTTTGAGCCCTTCTTTAAAAACAAACAATTTTATTTTGGCCGGAGATTGCATCATAAAGTTTTTGTTGCGGATACAAAATTTGCATTAACCGGCGGCATTAATATTGCCGACCGTTACAACGATCTTCCAGATATTCCGGCATGGCTTGATTTTGCCTTATATGCAGAAGGAGAAATAGCCAGGGAACTTTGTATTCTATGCTGGAAAACCTGGAATGATTTTCCGGAAAAAATGGAACTTACCCCTTGTGAATTAAAAGAGCTTGTTTTCCATTTTAAAGATACTGAGCTGACCATGGTTGGCTTGAGAAGAAATGATTGGATAAGGCGAAAGAATGAAATTTCAGCAACTTATATAAATATGTTTAGGCATGCAAAATCGCATATAAATATCCTGTGCAGTTATTTTTTACCGGGAAAAATGATCCGGAGACATTTAAAAAATGCATCCCGGCGGGGAGTAAAAATAAGAGTGATCACTGCCGGCCCATCGGACATCATGATATCCAAATATGCCGAACGCTGGATGTATGATTGGTTGTTACGTAACAAAATAGAATTGTATGAATACCAACCTACTGTTCTGCATGCTAAAGTCTCTGTTTGTGACAGCGAATGGCTTACGATCGGATCTTATAATATCAATAATATCAGTGCTTACGCCAGTATAGAATTAAATCTGGATGTGTATAATGCAGAACTGGCGATCCAAACAGAAAAAATAATGGAAACAATCATTCAAAAAGATTGTATTGCAATAACCCAAAAACATCATAAACTAACAAAGAATATTTTAAAACAATTCGTTCGCTGGTTCTCATATCAATTTATATTTCTGAGCCTCTATATTGTAACATTTAATTTTAAACAAAAAAAATAAACGGGTGCAAAATAAAGACTTACGAAACAGGTTCTTCCATAATATTAATTCGGAAACACACCTGATCATTGTTTAATATTATCATCTAAAATGCAAACAATACTGTAAAGAAATAAAGTTGGTATCTCAGTATAAAATGAAGCTTATTTACAGGAAATTATTGATCAGTGAATTAATGCTTTTCTACTGATTACACTCATCCATTTTATTGACCATCGTTCTTGATTTCTGTATAAACCGGAAATACTTTTGTCATGTAAACAAAATTAATAATTTAAAAACAAGGAGGTTATTATGGGAACATTATTTTTACGCAAGGCAGTTGACATAATACCATCCGTATTTGATTATTTTTTAAGACCATTGAATGAATGGTTTGATGAAGGAAATGGTAATTTTCCGGGACGTGCAATGAATAACCCGGCAGTGAATATTACCGAAAATAAAAAAGATTACCTCGTATCAAAAGCTGTTCCGGATATGAAAAAAGTTGATTTTAAAATTGACCAGGAAGGAAACATGCTCACAATCAGCACTGAAAAAGAAGAAACAAAAGAAGAGAAAGAAAAAAGATTTACCCGTAAAGAACGTTTGATGATATGTTTTACCTCGCTTTTTTTCATCACCCATATTAAGATCGATCAAACAGGTTTGCCTGCATTCATTAAACCAAACAACCTGTCAGCATCTTTTTTTGTACATAAAGCGGTACCCGGATTAAGGGTTGCGGCTGTACCACATGCTACTCCATATTTTACTGCTTCGGCAAGGCTTTTACCGGAAGACAAATAAAAAACAATACCGGCAACCATACTATCACCTGCACCAACGGTACTTTTTCTTTTTACTTCCGGAGGATAAAATATTTCAGCCATTTCATTTGTTACCAGCATTGCACCATTTGCACCTAAAGACACCGCAATCACTTCCGCTTTTCCCCGTACGATGATCTCTTTTGCAATTTTTTTTACTTCATCCAATTTTATTTCTTTCAGACCGGCGAGTGTACACAATTCTCCCAGATTGGGTTTAAGCATATAGACCCCTTCGGCAGCAGCATGATTTAAAGCATCACCTGATGTATCAACAATAAATTTTGCTTTTTTTCTTTTGGCGATCCTGGCTAATAGTGCATAGATGTTTAAAGGAACGCCTGGGGGCAAACTGCCACTAGCAACGATGAATTCCACATCTGTTGTTTCCTCTAAAGCATTTAAACATTGCTTCCATTCTGTTTCACTTAAAGCTGTACCCGGCATCCCAAAACGATATTGGTTATTGTTTTTTTTATCCAGTACAATAATATTCTCCCTTGTCTCATTTTCAGATTCAATGATCACGGAATTTACTTTTTCTATTTCCATTAAATGATTAAAATATTTACCGGTATAACCGCCAGAAGGAAATATAGCAATCGCATCGCCACCCAGTTTTTTTATTGCCCTTGCAACATTGATACCTCCGCCACCGGGTTCCAGTTTAGGATCTGCACATTTTAATTTTTTTTCAGGAATTAAAGATGGAACAGATGTACTTTTGTCAATACATGGACTGAATGTGATGCTGATAATTTTATGCATACTATTTTTTTTAAGATCTATCTCCTTAAATTTATAATAAATACAAAGGAATTCAATATAAATTTTTACTTTATTAATAACTATCAATCCTTTTACTGACGATCCTCAATATTTCCGCTTCCCTTACCATAACTTTGTTTTTTTGAGGAAATAACTGCAATAATTATTATCCGGAATTTATACATGTTAATAAAAGCCGCCATTGCTGACCTGTCAGATGTTCATGCATGCAGTGCTGAATTTGTAAAACTTTTTAAATATAATCATTTGCAAATGCAGCAAATGGTTAAACCTTTTGCTCTAATTAATTAAATTAAAAAGGTTCGAGATAACTGGGGTTGGTTCTGGGCTAAATTTATAAAAGCTATGCCGGAAGCTTCAATGATTCTTACTTTATTTTAACCTCGTTTTCGCATGCAATATTTTTTTCAAAGCAATGGAGATTGAATACAGTTGTTTCAGAAATATTTTTCAACGCGGTATCAGTCAGGAATGCCTGGTGGCTAGTGATCAACACATTCTGAAAAGCCATCAGCCTGGCAATTGTATCATCCTGCAGAATACCTTCTGAATGATCTTCAAAAAACAGACCTTCTTCTTCTTCATGAACATCCATACCAAAGAAACATATCTGCCCGTTTTTTAAAGCCTTAACCACATCATTGGTATTAACCAAGCCGCCACGGTTGGTATTGATCAACATGACTCCTTTTTTCATGTTACCAATACTGGATTCTTTTATACGGTATTTTGTTTGTTCATTAAGCGCAGCGGTGGTAGTTGCAAACCCATCAGGCACCATGATCCCTTCAGACGAAAGTTGTGCATACATTTCTCCCAAGGATGCATTTTTACCTCCTAAATTTGGTATATCCGCTATTCTAATATCTTTGAATTGTTTTATGAATGTTTGCATGCAAACTGTTTTACTGTTTATTGATGAATTGCCAGAACAGGGATCTGGCTGTGCAGTATCAATTGTTTTGAATGACTCTTATGGATCAGTTTTTCCAGAAAATTATGCTGCTTTGGAACGATCAGTAAGAGATCGATGTCATTCTTTTCTGCAAAATCTAAAATAGCTTCATCCGTATTTTCACTGGTAATAAAATGATATTTGGGTTTTAAGTCTTTAAATTTCTCCTCTATTATCCTGGATTCAAAAACAATTTCAGGTTTGTATTCATCCTTTTTACCTGTGTTGAGTATGTGTAATTCTGCTTTAAAATCATGCACAAGCATCCTTATTTCATCAATTGGTGTTTTTTCAGCTGTTTCATCATAATCACAGGCAAAGGCTATTTTCTTAACTTTTGAAAACGTTGCTTGTGGCGGAATAGTAATCAGGGGCCATGTCAGATTTTTCATAGCATATACAGAGTTACTGCCAAAGAACAATCTTTCAGTTGCAGTCTTACCCTGGCTTCCCATCACTACTGAATATGGATTGATTTCCTCGCAAAAGGATTTTAACTCATAAAAGAAACTTCCCAACCTTAATTCGGTTCCAACTGATAATTTATTGTCCTTCTCCCTGATCAGTTGATCTTTTAATTCCATTAAATGTATTTCGGCTGTTTCTCTTGCTGTTTCCAGATTTATTGCCACAGTAAGTTCACTGTAATTAAGGGGCATTTGATAAATGTGAAACAATATAATTTCTGCATTGATTGCCAATGCCATATCAGCTGCATAATTAACTGCATTTAATGCCGATGAGGAAAAGTCGGTTGCTACTAGTATTTTTTTCATTTTTTTCATTTTTTATTAATTAATATTCCAACGAGCTAAATTATTTATAACAATTAATCTAAAATATTTTCATCAAACATTTTAAATAAACAGAAGAATTTACACCTACTGCCAATAAAATTACTTTAATCAATTGCCAAAAATACTGACAGCCATCAGCATAAACTTTGATTATCCTCATTAAACAGGATATGAGTGAGCGTTTAAAGGGAAGAAGTAAAGAATGATATTGCAGTAAATACATCACAGTAATATGACCAATGTTTACAACATGTGAAAAGAACAGATATAAAGCATGCATACTTATCCCGGGAATTCTGCTAATTCCCTTTGATCCTTTTCAGGAATAATTGAAATGTATCCCAGTTCCAACCGGCAAATCTGCCCCTTTGTACCAGCATTGAATTATCATCGGTATGTTGTAAATAATAATGAAATACAAATTTTTCCCGGGGTTTCTGCCAGCCAATGATCTGACCAAAACGCAGGTCATTAAAGACAAGGGTATCTCCCCATTTTTCTATTGTATAAAAACCTTGCGAAAACCGGATCAGTTTATGCAGGTCTTCCTGATCAATAACCGGATCTAACAAGGAATCATTTTTTGGAAAATATTGAAATGCTATTTTTTTTTCGCTGTCAAATATTGAACGAAACCCCACATAAGAACCACTGTCATCCGAGGCTACCACATACCATAACCAGTTTTGCAGTGGTGCCGGTGTGGTTAAATAATTGGAATATTTAATTTCCTGATTTTCCATTATTGCTTTTACATCTGTATCTATCTTTTCTTTATTTATCAGACAATACATTAAATATACAGCACTCAATCCCAGTCCCAGGCGCCAGAATATCTTCCTCCTGGTTGATCTCCTGTTTAAATAGATCAGTGCAACTACAGCAATCCCTGTCCAAATAGAAAAGAAGGGATCTGCCACATAAATTGCGTTGAAAGAGATCCGAACATGGCTGAAAGGTTCAAACCATCCTACCCCATAATTATTAAATGCATCAATGAATATGTGTGTCAATATCACAACCCCAAAAAACAATATCCATTTTTTTAAAAGTATATTATGTGGCCTGTGCCAGCGTTCGGCGATCAGGGCAAAAAATGGGGTGATGATCAAACAAAACAATATGGAATGTGTGAATCCGCGGTGGGCCAATAAATTGGAAGAAGTATCCATCCAGAATGATGCAATAAAATCAATATCCGGAATACTTTGAGCCATCGCACCCCAGAGCATAGCTTTTTTACCGAGTTTTTTTCCGGCAAATGCCTCCCCCATACATGCGCCAAGTGCCAGGTGGGTGATTGAATCCATGTTTAATTTTATTTACTGCAGGATGAAATTAAGCTAAATACGGCTTTTAATTTTGCAGAAATAAATCTAGTGTGATTATTATGGATACTAAAAATACCACAGTTATGAAACTGTTTTAATAACAATGATCATAATGATATAAAATTACAGATTTACCGGGCACCTCAATTTTTGTGAAGAACTGTGCCGGATATTCAAAAAATCCCTGTATGAAACTGTCGCTTCAAATCCTCCACGCATTTTTGAAGCAGCAGTCAATTTACTGATGTTGATATCATAAGTAAACCCAATTGCCAGTTTATACATATCCAGTTTGACCACCGGGATAATGGCATCTCCCCAACGCAGAAAACTTCCTGCTGATATGCTCATAGTTTCATCATCTTCCGCTTCTACCATATCATGTTTATATATAAATCCGCCCTGCCCCTGCCTGTTTCCACCCTGCATGAAAATATCAGCATAAAGAATTACCCGGTCATACGGCCCGGTCGGAGCAGAAAATCCGGCATTCAAGATAAACTTTCTGTTCAGTTGAATATCATTATCGGGATTAAATGCAACCTTGGGTTGAAACAGATGAAATCCGGCAAAACCGATATAGTATTTAATGTTTCTGTCAAATTCCCCGCTATATAATAATCCCATTGAAAAATCCCAATAAGTAATATTTGTTTTTGAAAACACCTGTTTTGTAGGGTTGGTTGGACTGTAAGCCCCGTTTACAAACTGGTCATCAAACCGGAGATTGCTGGGGTCAAACCTTTGCTGAACAATTCCACCGATTGCACCTAGTGAGAGATAGGAGTTTTTTTCTTCACTCAATGATTTATGAAAAGTAAAAGACGGCAGTAATTGTGTTTTTCCCAGTTTGGAATCTCCTGCTTTGTCATTACTTAACTGCACACCGATCACTTTATAATCATCATTGTATTCAGATACACCTGATTTCAATTCAACTCCCAGGGCCTGTGTACGGTAAGGCACAGTAGCTACACTTGCCCACTGAGTACGAAATGCAGCAGTTGTCCGAATATCGCCCCTGAATACACCGCCCAAAGCAGGGTTTCGCAATAAAGGCAGTTCATAGAACTGAGAAAAATTGATATCCTGTGCAAATGCAGGTAATGCCAGCAGCGGAATCAAAACAAATAATATTATTTTCCTGAACATAATGAAATCAATTTATTTTATGATGGATACATTCCCTTTATATGAATAAGCGGTACCGTTTTCGCAGATCACATCTGCCGTATATACAAATACATCCGGAGGCCCTTGTACTCCCCTGATCCTGCCATCCCATCCATAAGCCGGATTGTTTGGCGGAAAATTATTTTTTTCAAAAACCACTTCACCCCAGCGGTTGAATATGCGGAAAGATCTTACCGAAAGGATCCCTTTTCCTCTAACCATCAGGATATCATTCACTCCGTCTCCATCCGGCGTAAACGCATTTGGAATATACATTTGAGCATCTGTACAAAATACTTTTATCCTGATAGTATCAGAACCTTTACAACCATAAATATTTGTTGCATTTAAAACATAACTGATATTGTTCTTAATATTGGCCTCCGGTAATGCACAATCGGAGCAACTAAGGTCAGTATCCGGTGTCCATGACCAGGTTCTGACCGGTCCATTTTGAATTGTTGAGATCAATGGGAAAATGGTTCCGGCCGATAAGGTCAGATCGGGTCCCAGATTAACCAGCGGGTATTTGCCAACAGCAACAACAATAAATGCAGTATCGGTAAAACAATTGAACCCGTCGTAACCTACTACCCGGTAGGTGGTGGTTACAGATGGAGAAGCAATGGGATTGGAAATACTGGTACTATTCAGTCCTTGTGCCGGTGTCCATGTATAAGTAGCAGCGCCACTGGCCATTAAATTAACCGATTTGCCAATGCACATGGTATCGTTTGCGGAAGTTACCATATTCAACGGCTGTATAACGGTTACGATTACCGTATCATATCCACGGCATCCGAAACTATTGGTTCCGGTTACAATATAGGGAGTACTGATTACCGGAGAAGCTACCGGGTCAGCACAGTTTGAACAACTGAGTCCCTGTAACGGGGACCATTGGAATTGTGGAGCACCTGTTACATTCAACTGAACCGAATTACCCAAACAGACCCTGACTGAAGCACTTGCACTTATCACCGGTGAAGGGTTAACCCGGATAGTGTGGTTTGTGGTATCGTAACAGCCATTTACTGTACCTGCAATTAAACGGATATTATAAGTTCCTGCTGTTGCAAAAGTATACGCAAGATTTTGCCCGCTGCTGTTGTATCCGTTTGATATTGTCCATTGTGTGATATTTATTGCATCCACTGATTGAATCACTCCTGCAAATAAAACGGACTGTCCGGTACAACTTACTGTATCAGCAGAAATGGAAACAATGGGTCTGCTGTTAACAAAAACCGCTAACTGCCTTGTTACTGTATCTGTACAACCACTGATGCCTGTAACGATCATTTGAATGGTATATGTTCCGGTTAAACTATACACATGATTCACATTCGCTCCGGCTCCTGTACTGCCATCTCCAAAATTCCAAATTACGCCAGCCCTGCCAAAGAATATATGTGATGTATCATTGAAAACAACATTTGTATAACCGCAATACTTTTGCTGTGCATTTGTAAATCCTGCATCTATCTTATCTACTTTAATTGTATCTGGCCCTTTGATGAAATAATTACATCCTGCATTATTCTGCAGGGTAAGGGTTGGTATATAAACACCGGGGTTTGCATAATTATGAAAGACAACCAACTGTGTTGTACTGAGCGTATTTCCATCACCAAAGTTCCAGACCAGGTTATTGCTGTTAACAGCAGTTGCTTCAAAACGTACAGGATCCGGATAACATTTATAACCGCCTGTATATTGCATGGTTCCGGAAGGACCTGATACTGTCATTAATCTTTGCGACAAATAAGTACAACCACCCGGCACTATAACGGTAAGGCTTACAGTATAAATACCTGCCACGGCATATGTATGAACCACGCTGTCACCGGTTCCGGTATTGCCATCCCCGAAATCCCAGGAAGCTGTAACAGAGGGCCGGTTTTGATTCACAAAAGTTACTGTAAATGGAGCACAGAGCCCACTGGTATCCGACATACTGAACCATCCTGGCAGGCTTGATACAACCTGTATCTGATGTGAAACAGTGTCTGTACAAACATTTCCGGGTGCGTTAACCCTGTATATGATGAGTTTCACCGTGTATAAACCGGCAACTGTATAATTATGGATGGGATTTAACAATGAAGATGTTCCCCCGTCGCCAAACTGCCACAGGTAAGACGTTGCAAAACCGGATTGATTGGTAAACTGAATATTATCACCGATACAAACAGTATACCGGTCAGCGATAAAAGCAGCATTGGGTTTTGGGAAAACGGTGATCTGTTTAGTAGCAGTGGTGTCTGTACAACTGTTTTGGGCTGTAAGGCTAACGGTGAAAGAACCCGCTACGAGGTATGTGTGGTAAACCGTATCTACATTCAATGTGCTGTTCAGCGTATTGCCGTCACCGAAATCCCAATTAAACGAAGATGCTCCAGCCGTATTATTGATAAAGGCAACTGTATGTGGTGCACATCCGAAATTATTTGGACCATTGATTGCATAATTCAACTGGATATTATTGGGAGCTGCAATTACAGAATAAGTAATGCTATCTGTACCACATTCGTTTGTTGCAATCAGTTTGATGTAAAAAGTATCCTGGATACCAGTGTTATACGTATGTGTTACCGGGTTCTGGTTATTTGTGGAGGTGGATGTACCGTCGCCAAAATCCCAATAATAAGAATTGTTTATCCCTTTGGAATTATTATAAAAGATGACCCGCATGGGTGAGCAACCCACCGTAATGGAAGGAGTAAACAATGCTTTGGGTTTTGCCTTTACCCTAACCTGTTGGGTAACTGTAATGGTATCGCAAATGCTGAATATCTTTAAAGAAACATAGTAGATCGTATCGCCGGAATTTGGATTGGGCTGAAATACAATCGTACCGGGTTGCGCTAAACTTGATGTTTGCCCGTTCCCAAAATCCCAGATATAGGTGAATAAAGAAATATTGGCTGTAGTATTTAAAACCAGTGATGAAACGGGGCCACAACCAACAGTATCAGAAAGCGTAAATGACGGATGAGGAAGTTTATACGTATAAAACTTTTGCTTCATCGTATCTGGTTTACATCCAAATGCAGAAATAGCAATGAGCATAACCGTTACAGAATCATCTTCACTAATAATTGTATGTCCGGGGAAATTAATTCCGGTAAAATTCAGAACCCCATTGATGTACCACTGATAAATACTGTTATTTGCCGGATAGGTTTGTAATCCGAGCACCGCACTGCTGATATTAAATGGAGGACATTTTATGGTATCTGTTGGTATAAAAAGGGCGATCGCATCAGGGTTTACAATTATCTGGATCATGGTTCTAGATCCTTCACAACCGGTTGTATTGTTAACCTGGCTTACATAATAATTCGTGGTCCCGGTAATATTTGTTGCCGGAACGGGAGCAGTTGTGCTTCCTGTTCCACCTGTGGCGGTATTATACCAGTTCAACGTATTACCGGGTATTGCTGAAGCACTTAAAGGAACTGCTGCAGCATTGATACAATAATTTACAGTTGCAGAGGCAACCGGTGCGGCAGGTAATGGATTAATCAAGACACTGATAGTCGCCGGTAACGAAATACAATCATTAACGGTAACGGATACATTATAATTTCCACTGGCCGTAGTTGTTACATTTATTAAAGAAGGGTTTTGCAGATTACTTGTGAACCCGTTTGGTCCGGTCCATGCATATGAAATGGTTCCTGTTTGAGAAGTAGATGCTGTTAAGTTCAGCGTATTTCCACTGCAAACGGGGCTGTTACTTGTTAGTAAAGGTGCTCCCGGCGGGTTGGGGTCTGTCAGAGTGATGGGGCCAGCGGCCGCCGACGGACAGTTATTCAATACTACAATGATATTATCATAAGTACCCTGTGCCAAACCGGTAATGATCAGAATGCCTGCTCCATTTGTAGTAATACTGGCAGTTTGAGGCAATCCGGTCCAGGTATAATTTACAGTATAAACGGTGTTTGCCATCAAACCAGATAAACTGATTGATCCGGTACTAGATCCGCAGTTGGAAGGATCTGTATGTGTATTGCCCATGATAACCGGGGTTGGGTTAACAACCACGACAACTCCGGCAATTGCTGAAATACAATTTCCGGGGTTACCCGTTGCTGTTACATTGTATGTGCCACTCATACCTGTTGTTACATTTGCTATAACAGGATTTTGTGCAACACTGTTAAAGCCATTTGGCCCGGTCCAGATATAAGTAATTGTACCAACAGTACTGGTTGAAGCATTGAGGTTTAATGAAGCCCCTGTATTACTGCACAATGGACTGTTACTTCCAGCTACCGGTGTAACGGGAGTTTGGTTTATCAAAACAGTAACAGTTCCTGCTGCTGATGTACAATTATTAACAGTAGCAGTTACCGAATATGTACCACTGGCTGTTGTACCCACATTTGGAATGGTATTATTTTGAGTTGTACTGGTAAATCCATTTGGCCCCGACCATAAATAAGCAGCTCCGGAGATCGAAGCTATTTGTAAGTTAAGGCTGCTTCCGCTGCACAAAGGACTGTTACTGGTAGCAACAGGTGCAGCTGGCGGATTGGGATCAACTAAAACAAAAGGCCCGGCTGCTGCTGAAACACAGCCATTAAGGTTAACCGTTATATTACTGTAAGTTCCCTGTGTCAAACCGGGTATGGTAATATACCCGGCAGCATTTGCAGAAATAGTGATCGTTTGTGCAATACCATTTTTTAAATAATTGATTACATAAACGGTATTATTCAACAATCCGCCCAATGTGATAGAACCCGTTGCTGAACCACATGTTGATGGATTAATAAAACTGCTATCCATGATCTGAGGAGTAGGCTTTACGATAACATTTGTATTGGCTACAGCCGATGGGCAATTACCGGTATTTGAGATAACCGTAACAGAATAAATACCGGTAATGGCAGTTGTTACGGATGTAATCACCGGATTTTGCAAACTACTTGTAAATCCTCCCGGGCCTGTCCAACTATATGATACCAGTCCGGTGAATGTTGTTGATGAAGATAAATTCAGGCTTTGCCCTACTCCACCACAAAGAGGGCCGTTATTGGAAGCAACAGGTGTTGCCGGGGTTTGGTTAACTACTACAATTACCGGGGATGGTGCAGAAATACATCCATTGATAGACACCGTTACATTATATGTGCCGCTGGTAGCTGCTGTTACATTCAGAATCGTTGGGTTTTGCAAAGCACTTGTATATCCACCGGGGCCTGTCCAGTTAAATGTTGCAATACCCGGAGAAGTTGTACTTGCCATTAAATTCAGTGTGCTTCCACTGCATAATGGACTATTGGAAGAAGAGGTATTAATGGAAGGAGCTGAGGGATCCGCCAGGGTAAATGGTCCAACAATATTGGAAGTACAACCAAATCTGGTAACCGCAATATTTGTATATGTACCTGCTCCAAGGTTTGAGATCACAATCACTCCGGAAGCATTGGAAGTTAAACTAACTGTAAAGGGCACTCCATTTTTTATATAATTCACTGTATAAACAGTACTTGCTGACAATCCACTCAAAGTGATGGAACCCGTCAGAGAACTGCAGGTGGTCGGGTTAATAAAAGTTGCCGCACTTATGACTGGAGAAGGATTTATCACTACACTGATAGCCGTTCGGGGCCCTTCACATGATGTGGCTGTATTGATCTGGCTAACATAAAAAATGGTAGTTCCAACTATAGTTGTTAATGGTACCGGTGCAATGCTATTGCCTGTTCCTCCGGTAGACGTAGTATACCAAAGCAGGCTATTACCGGCAGTTGCGGTTGCCGTTAGCGAAACTGCAGCATCATTCTGACAATAACTGACAGGTGTAGATGCTATGGGTGCCAGTGGTTTCGGATAAACAGTTATGCTGAATGTTTTGACACTTGAACATCCGTTTAATGATGCAGTAACCGTTATCGTCGCAACAATGGGTGCAGTTCCTGTATTCGTTGCAGTAAATAAAGGTATAGGATTACTGCTCCCGCTCGCTGCCAACCCAATTGCAGTATTATTATTCGTCCAGTTGAATGCCGCACCGGCAGTAAGGCTTGAAAAATTTAAAGGCCCGACAGCATTTCCGGCGCAAACAATGATATTTGCTGGCACTACTGGTACTGGTGTCACTTTGATCGTTATCGGTGCCGTTACAGTTGTAGTTCCACATTCATTTGTCACTGAAAGAGAAACTGTATATGTACCCGGGGTATTATAAGCAATAGTTCCAGGGTTTGCACTGATCGAAGTTGCAGGGGTGCCTCCCGGGAAAGACCATGAGTATGTTAGAGCATTCATACCACAATTGGATATCGTGGCTAAAGGATTTATTGATGCAGGACTACAGGAATTTAATATTCCACTTAAGCTTACAGTTGGAGGTTTTTTAACAATCACAGTATCCGATTTTGTAAAAGTTCCACAAGGATTAGTAAGAGCTAAAGTGATAATATAGGTACCTGAACCTGAAAATAGAAAAGAGGGATTAACAGATGATGCATTCGTACTATTGGTATAACTCCAATTTGAACTACTACTGCAAAAGCCTGATAAGTAAGAAACCGACCATAAATAAGAAACAACATTGCAACTGTTAGTTGTAACAGATGTATTTGTAGTTGTTATTGCTAAAGGTGCACATCCTGAATTTGCATTTAATGTAAAAAAGGGAATTGGTGCTGCAGCTATACAAACCTGTTTAGTAAAAACTGACGGACCACATGGATTTGAAGATGTAAGTGTAACAGTATATGTACCTGGTGCGGAAAAAATATGACAAGGATTTTGTAAGATCGATGTATTATTCACACCGCTTGCAGGGTCACCAAAATTCCAGTTAAAAGATGTCAATGTTGAACAATTGGAACCGTAAGTACCGGTAATTGTTGTATTGGTAAAACAAACACTTTGTCCTGCACAACCCGGAGCCGGAGAAGAAACAAAAGAAGCAATTGGTGCTATCCGAACTTGTATATTACCGGCTGTGTATGGTGTAGAATCACATGCATTGATAACAAGTAAGGTTGCAGTAAACGTTGCACTAGGACAAGAGGACATTGTATACTGATGATAAACAGTATCAGAAACACCTGTAGCATTTAATGGATGGTTTAATGTAATTGATGTGTTATCCCCAAAATTTAAAACATATGCAGTACCGGGTGAATTATTTTGCCAATTATTTATTATAAAAGGAATTGTTGAAGGAGCACATAAATTAGTTGTTTGTCCTAATGTCCCCAATCCCCCAGCAGGATTTAATTGATTTGCAACTCTATATGATTTAGAGTTAATACAACCATTCGATCCTAATGCAGTAACAACTAAATTAAAAGCACCAACCTGTGTATATAAATGAGAAACAGGAAAAACCGGTACAGGCTGTAAAGCGCTACCATCACCCCAATCAATTGTATATGAGGTAATACAAGCTGAACTTGGAGAAGTATTATTTACAGTCAGGTTATAATTCGGGTTAAGAGTAGTTGGATTATTCTGACAATTACTGAACGGGTTAAAAATGTCAATATCTGCTAACCTTACATCTGGTTTATGTTTTACACGAATGATCTGACTGACAGAACCTATGCAACCATAAGAATCTGATACGGTTAATATTACAGTAAAATCTGTAAATGTACAGCCCAATGCTGTATAGATGTGACTGGGATTCTGGACATTGGAAGTTCCGGCATCTCCAAAATTCCAGGAATAAGTATATGGTGAAGTTCCTCCAGAGCTATTTGAAGTAAATTGAATACTTGTTCCAGAACATTCATTATTATTATTAAACGAAAAAACCGGGATCGGTGCCGGTCGTGCAATTACTATCACTGTCACCAATGTATCACCCGGGCCTCCCCCATTTAATATTACTCTGTAATTACCGGCTGCGGTTACATTAAATGTACTTAATGTTGCCCCTGCAATATTAACTGTATTCAATTGCCATTGATATGTAGGGGTTCCTGTAACACCGGAAACTGTAAGCAACTGATTGCCTCCCGGGCAAAGATTTATCGGGCCTGCAGGTGAAATCGTTTGAGCAGATGCATTTAATAATAAAACAATGGATACAAGGAAACATAAAAATCCTTTCATGTCAATCAGGTTAAAGAGTTAAGCTTAAAGAAATATGGAATGGTAATTTTAGGAGAAAGGAATTTTGCTTTGGTAAATCACAAAATATATAAAACCAAACAGTTACAAAGTTTCAGAAAGCGAAGATAATAAAACTTTACACATATTTATAATTATTATTTAAATATTTTTAGAAATTATTCAATTAAATGCTAAATCAACTGTGCAAGAAACTTTGATAAAATATTGAGTAACTTTAAAACATGGGTTTTAAGATGAGTAAATACCTGTATAATATATTAAATAAAAATATAAATTAAATTTTATGACACAAGACCATACCATCCTGCTCCACATATATGATGATATTCTGGAAGCCAATATAGCACAGGGTAAACTCAAAGACAACGGGATAGATTCTTTTATTGAACAAGAAAATGTAGTTGGCTTAAATCCTATTGGAGGAGTCAGGGTAAAAATATTTTCTAAAAACAAGGAAGCTGCAGAAAAAATTATTGCAGAAATAAAATAGCTGTATCTCCTTTTTAAATCCTTTTCAAAATAAATTATTGGATAATGGATGGATTTTTATTAGCCATACATTACCATTTAAAGCAAAACAATTTTTGCAACCTTTCATAAGGTTCAACACTAAGAAGATGATTGATTATTACTGGTAAAACCTATAATCAGTCACATTGATTCAACACGCTGCATTTGAATATTATCAGCATTGAATAATGAGAATCGACTACTTTTTGACTTTACAAAAATATTATCTTTCGAAATTTTCTGTATAAGAAAGGTTCCCAGTTCTTCACTCTTTTTGGTATCGAAATAAGCTTCCGCGTGTGAATTGTAAACCCCAATTACTTTCTTCCCTTTTATCACAATGTATTTATTGTGATATTTTTCAATTAACCTGCTGTGGTTCTCACGGTAAAATTTAAACTCTGTTACTAACATAAGTACTTTTTTTTAATATATAATAAATTTAATTGTGGAGAATATTAATGGAAATAACTAAGAAAACAGGAATAGTCAAATGGTTTTCAGAAGAAAAAGGTTATGGCTATATAACTGATAAATCAAGTAATGATTTATATTTTGGAGTTAAAGATATTATTGGTGCTGAACTACCAAGTAATGGTGATAAAGTTAAGTTTGAAGAGTACTTGGGAAAAGAGAGTGTCGGTGCAGCAAAAGAAATAATTATACTCGAGAAAAAGAATCCAAGTTTTAAGAAAATCCATTGCGATAGTTGTGACGCAGATATAAAACCAAAACACTGGCACTTTGGTGGAACTGATTATACAAATATTAAAACTGCTTATATGTGTCCAAATTGTGGTAATTCACTTTATGAAACAGGTGGTGGATTTAATAAATTAGCAAAATTCATATTGATATTCATATCTTTTTCGATAATAGGAATTACATTTATACTTGCAAAATGATT
>JBBKWV010000215.1:0-4144 GCA_037969135.1 Ferruginibacter sp. | reverse complement strand
AAAAAAATGCAATTTTAAGTTGTATATTAAAGATTAGAAAAATATTAAAAATCTAAATTATAAAGTATTATGAAAAAAATTCTTTTTATACTAATTATAGCTATGGGAATAATGAGTATCAGTTTTACCATTATTAATCATCAGGAAAGAAAGCCCTGGTCTGTGCCGGATAAAGATAAAAAAATGAAAAACCCTGTTGCATCTGACGCATCATCAATTGCCGCGGGAAAAGCACTTTGGAATACCCATTGTAAATCATGCCACGGATCTAAAGGATTGGGTGATGGTTCAAAAGCAGCCCAGTTAAAAACGGATCCGGGAAATTTTTCAAAAGCAGATGTTCAGGATGAAACGGACGGAACTCTTTTTTACAGAACAACAGAGGGCAGGGATGATATGCCAAGTTTTAAAAAGAAAATACCGGATGCTGATGACAGATGGAGCATCATTAATTTTATGAGAACATTTAAGAAATAGTTTTATTTCGGCTAATGGAAATACCCTGAAGACTAAAACTCCGGCTCACAACGCCGGAGTTTTTAATTCCCTAAAAGGGGAAAAAATATTCTCTCTTACCATATTTGTGTTCATTGAATTGTAATGATCTAATTCAGTTTTAAAACTGATTACTGTCAGTTTATTTAATTTATTTCAACATTACCTTGTGTTCAGTAGAAAAATTACCAAAAAAATCTTAACTGTTTTCAGCAATAAAAATGTATAAAATGGATATTCAAAACAAAAAGCAGGGCCGCAGGAAGTTTATAACTTGGGGTGTTGCTTCTGCTGCCATGTTAACGGCCGTAAAATATTTTGTACCAGGTAAACCCAAAATGGAAACCGTTAAAATGCTCACAGAGGATGGTAAACTGGTTGAAATTGAGATTGCTTCAATTCCTGCAAAAAAGAAAAAGATTACCAATGGCGAATTGCAAAACTGGATTAAGAAATAAGCCGCAGGCATAAAAATTCTAAAAAATGGATCACAAAAAATCACGCAGAGAATTCCTTGCAGCCGGTTTATTAACAACTGCTGCAGTGGCCTGCAACTCCAATAAAACTGTATTTCAGCCGCAAGATGGAGTAAAGGCATCCGGTGAAAAGATAAAACTGCTTTCTATTGATGGTGAGATCATAGAGATAGATAAAGCATTTTTAAAACCCGTGCCGCACATGCCACCGGTAACCAATACCGAGGCCAGGCAAGGTATACCGGGAAAAAAATTTGTAATGGTCATCGATCTTTCCCGTTGTAAGAATGTAAAAGCTTGTCAGGAATCCTGCAATCATGCGCATCATATTGCCGATGCACAAAACTGGATAAAAATATATCCAATGAAGGATGCAGAAAAAACAGCCCCTTACTGGCAACCGACAACATGTATGCACTGTGATGAACCGCCATGTGTAAAAGTTTGTCCGGTTGATGCAACTTTCAAACGCCAGGATGGAATTGTTTTAATTGACAGTGACCGCTGCATTGGTTGCCGTTTTTGTATGGCAGCCTGCCCTTATTCAACCAGGGTATTTAACTGGGGAGACCCTGATCTGCCACCCGAAATAGCCGACCTGCATTATGATGCTGAAACTAGTATTCCGCAAAAGAAAGGTACAGTGGGCAAATGTGATTTCTGCGCTGATATGACAAGAATGGGGATGTTGCCTCATTGTGTATCTGCTTGTCCAAATGGTGTATTTATGTTTGGCGATATGAATGAAGATTCTGTTACAAATGGTGCGGAAACATTTCGTTTCAGCGAGTTAATTAAAGAAAAAGCCGGGTATCGGCTGATGGAAGACCTGGGAACGAAGCCGCGTGTTTATTACCTGCCGCCGGTAAACCGGAACTTTAAATTTGAAGACGGGCTAGAACAGGAAGAGCCTGATGAAAAAAAATCTTAAACTACAACCGTGGAAAAACTGCAAAAATTCTCCTCCGAAAAAATAATAGATGATCTGTTACCACAGAAATTTGGCACCAGAGGAATGATATGGACTGCATCCCTGGTAGTCATCTGCTGTATTGGTGCATTCGCTTATATCAAACAATTAAATGAAGGATTAATAGTAACCAATATGGGTGATTATGTTTCCTGGGGTATTTATATTTCCAACTTTGTTTTTTTTGTCGCAATCAGCCTGGTGGGATCACTGATCACTGCAATTTTCAGGTTGGCTGATGTGCCCTGGCGTACACCGCTTACCCGGATATCTGAAATGATTGCAGTATCAGCCATCATCTTTGCATCCCTGATCATTATTGTGGATATGGGGCGCCCGGAAAGATTGATCTATCTTTTTTCTCATGGCCGGATACAATCTCCGATCATGTGGGATGTGATCGTGATCACCACCTATTTCTTCATCAGCCTGTTTTTATTATATATCACATTGATTCCCGATATCAGAATCATGATCAATGCAAAGGAAAAACTGGGAAAACCATTTGCCAAACTATACCGCTGGCTTGCTTCTTACTGGAAAGGAACCGATGCACAGGAAAATATCAGAAACAGGGCAATCACGATCATTTGTATTGTAATTATTCCGGTGGCATTTTGTATACATACGGTGACGTCCTGGTTATTTGCAACAACCTATCGTCCGGGTTGGGATAGTACCAACTTTGGGGCTTATTTTGTTTCCGGCGCTTTTTTAGTTGGTGCCGGTGGCGTGATAGTAGCTATGTACGTTTTTCGAAAAGTGTATAAACTGGAACACTATATTACTGACAGGCACTTTGATAAAATGGGAAAAATTCTGGTAATGCTATCTTTGTTGTATCTGTATTTTAATGTCAATGAATATCTGGTGCCTGCTTTCAAAATGAAAAAAGAAGAACAGGAACATTTATCCGGTCTTTTCGCCGGTGAATTTGCCCCAATGTTCTGGTTTGCGATCATGGTGGGAATGATCATTCCTATACTGATAGTAATATTTAAAAAAGGAAGAAAACCCATACCGATGTTCATAGCGGGCGTTATGGTTGTTGTTGGAGCATGGTTCAAACGATATCTGATTGTTACACCAACCATGTTGCATCCGTTTTTACCAAAATACGATGCTCCTGAAAGATACAGCCATTATTTCCCCAGCTGGGAAGAGTGGGCCATCACAGCCGGTTCACTCGCAGGTGTTTTACTTATCATTACGATCCTTGCAAGGATATTTCCGGTCATTTCAATTTATAAAACATTAACCGATCATGAAAGTGAAAAACCATCATAAACTGTTACTCATATTGCTATTCTTGTTCGGTATAGCAACTAAAAATTCTTATGCACAGGATAAGGAAGAAACTATAACATTGTTGGAGTTAAAATATTTTCTGCCAGAAAATAAAGTACCATACATACTGGTAATAACGAAAAAGAAAATTGGCAGAAAGTTTGAATCCGTACCCGGTGAAACAGTAAATGTTTATTTAACTGAGGTTGCTGCAAATAATTTGCTGGGTAAAGTAATCACTGCCATCAATGGGGAAGGAAGGGTTGCATTCCCAGCGGCCTTAAAAGCTGATTGGGATACAATGGATGCATTTGTGATCGTTGCAGAATCTGTTCCAAAAGAAAAGGAAGAATTATTAAATGCGGAGATCAGTATAAAAAAAGCCATTTTAATAATAGATACAATTTCCGAAGATGGCATCAGAACCGTTACCGGTCAACTGAAAGAAAAGAAGGGAAATGACTGGAATTCTGTGGGTGAGATTGAAATGAAATTGAAGATCAAAAGGCTGCTTGGAAATTTAACGGTGGGTGAAGAAGAAATATATACTGCTGATTCATCCGGAATTGCCAGTGCAGAATTTAATAAGGATTCGATGCCCGGAGATGGAAAGGGAAATATCATTTTGGTTGCCCGGGTTGAAGACAATGACGACTACGGGAATTTAGTGGTTGAAAAAACAGTGCCGTGGGGAATTGTACAGCAGGCTGAAAGCCCTTTCTGGCAACGTACACTATGGTCAACAGGAAACAGGGCTCCCTGGTGGTTATTGGTTATTGCATTTTCAATTATCATCGGGGTTTGGGGTACCTTGTTTTATCTGGTAAAACAGCTTTTTAAGATAAAGAAATTAGGCAGGATTTATGATGCAGAAATGCTTACCCAGCAAAGATTGAAATAGTACGCTATAATTATC
>JBBKWV010000214.1:0-3339 GCA_037969135.1 Ferruginibacter sp. | reverse complement strand
TCAACAACAAAACCTTTGTTGTTTATTTCGGTTGAAGTGCTCCAGTTAAGTAATATATTTTTTCCATTATCCCTTGCATCAAAACTCAGCAGGGTAACCGGGATAACAATTGCAGGTTCGGCGAGCATGAATTGAGAAAAACCTCCAGTTACATTTGCGGTAAATGAGGCATATCCTTTCAAAGACCGCTGGTCATCAATGGCAGTAAAACTGAAAACCTGGGCATTTGTGCCATCGAGCATTGTTGCAAGACTAACACCTTCTTTTACTTTGAGTAATTTTAAATTTGGAACCGTGGCTCCCCAACCCGCAAGTTCAGCTGTTGTATAATACAAAGTAACCTGGTATGTTGCAGTTGTATTGGCAGATGTAGGGGTTAGTTTTATTACTTTATCACTCCTCAGGTATGCGCCTGTATTTGTTGAAATGCTTGTTTGGCCTGTTCCTGCGGCAGAGATAGTTGCAGTATTACATCCGATATTCATATTGGGGCCGGTTATTGCCGCAATGATCTTATTGCTGCCACTCATATACTGTTCAGTTTGGCCCAGATTCTGTGTTTGGGTTACGGTTTGATTTAAAACAGTTTCTACACCACTGTTTTCACCTGTTACCACAATATTATCAATGATAAAAGGTGGATTATTTCCAATTGTATTATCATTATACCACTCAAATGCGATCCAAAGATTTGCAACATTAGCTGCTGCTGCCGGTAAGGTAACGGTTACGGTTGTCTTACCAGTTACCCCCTGGAAATAAACGATATCGGTATTAGTAGCATTAGGTATATAATAAAAGCCGGTTGTTTGAGTGGTGGTAGTATATAAAGGAATACCCAGATCATAAACAGTTGTTGCATCAGCTTCGCCATTACAGGCATAATCAAAAGTCAGCTTAATGTTTTGATAACCGGTGGTATTGATCGCTTTGCTAACAACTACTGCATCAGATTCAGACGTTGCAGTATATGCAGCATTGGCAGTTTCAGCAGTTTGGCTTGCAGCAGCAGCATTGGTGATGTGTAATGCACGGGCATCTGCTCCTGCACTAAATCCTGTGGATGCACCGTAAAGCGCATTTACAGTCCACACGTTTGTACCTGCAATAAATGATCCTTTTAGCCATCCGGTTGGCAATGCTCCCGAAGCTGCAACAGTTCCAAAATTTTCAGATAACAGCGTTGCTACTTGTGTGGTATTGTTTATAAAATTGAGGATGTCATCATTCGTTATTGTAATGGTATATGTTTGACTTACGCTTCCTGCAACCAAACCGGTACCGGAAATGGTAAAGCCAACTATAATGGTTTCGGCAGGTTCCACTTCTGCATCGTCTATAACCCTGACAGTTACAGATTTTGCGCCACTTTCACCATTGATATAACTGACAGTATTAGAACCAACAATCGTATAGTCAACATTTTGGGTAGCTGTTCCGGAAAAATTGAAGGTCACGGTTGCATTACCACTTGCAGCCACTGCTGGCGCAACAGAAATCACATAATCTTTATATTTGGGGCAAGTTGCACCCACGCCTGTTTCAGGTGTAGAAATTCCGGCATTAAGAAATGTCAGGGCATTGGCAATAGTAGGTGTACAAATGGTTGCCCCGGGATTGTTTGGGCGACGTGGAGAGGCTGCCATTACAGCCTGGACCCTGTCTGCCTGATTTACAGTATATGTATTCATACAACCATCATCTGAATAATCCATATAATTCGCGATCATCCTTGGCATAGAACTGCATTGGACCGGGATCGTGCAGGTTGGGATGGAGGAATAATATTCATCACTGCAGGGAGGAGTGTCGGCACAATAATCAGTGCCGGAACAATTTGTGACATCACCCCAGGTATGATATAATCCAAAAAAATGTCCCAGTTCATGTGTTACTGTTCTGCCCAAAGCATAAGGACTGGCAGTACCCGGAGAAGCAACACTTCCTATGGCGCCTGGTAAGAAAACAATTCAGGCATCTGTGGCTGTTTCGCCGGCTGACAAATCAGGCAAGCCAGCTGTTGGAAAAGTTGCGTATCCCAATAATCCGCTATTGCTAAAATCATACATCCAGATATTTACATATTGTGATGGGTTCCAGATGCTGTTTGGTTTAATGGTATTGTCAATATAATTGATCATTGTATTTATCTGTCCAGCAGTTGACCCAAAAGTTGTCGGATCGGTCCAGCCCATTGTAACCCTGTTAAGCCTGTCAATACCGGGTTGGGCAAGGGTTATACCATTGGGATCTATTAAAACCGGACAAAATCTTAATCCGGTATTTGAAGCAACTCCAAAAGGAGAACCTGATAAATTACCAAAATCTTTATTCATCTGATCAACCTGTTCATAGATCTGAGCTGCTAAAATATTTGCACCGGTACCTTCTGCGGTACCATTATGAATTACATGGAAAACCACCGGAATGATATAATTGGTAACTGCAGTTCCTCTGTTGGCTTTTAATTCTGCAATTTTCCGGTTGATAACATCTTCAAAAGCCGCCCGGTTATATCCGGCTGCAACTGCTTTGTCCATTTGTGTTACAAAACCACACCTGTCTTTGATGTACCCATTTGGGTTGGTCTTTGTTGACGGCAAACTATATGTATTTGTTGATTCAACAAGGAGGTTTCTTGGCGCAGAACTTACAGTCCTGTTGATTTTTTGTGCATACAATGATGAGGATCCGGCAATTGCCATCAACATTATCAGGGAGTAAATTTTTTTCATTTGTAAGTTTTGATAATTAAGTTTTATGGAACATCATGAACAACCCGTTGGGTGTTTTTAGGGATGATAAATATAGTATTAAAATAAAAAAGAAGCCCTTTTATAGACTTCTTTTTTTATTATTTTTTACCGAATTTTTATTTACCGAATTTTATTTTTCCGTTTGGATATTCCCCGCTATCAGCCAGCATTTCTTCGATACGGATCAGTTGGTTGTATTTAGCCATACGGTCGCTTCTGGAGGCAGAGCCCGTTTTTATCTGGCCACAATTCAAAGCAACTGCCAGGTCGGCAATGGTACTGTCTTCTGTTTCACCACTGCGATGACTCATAATGGTATTGAAACCATTGTGTTGCGCCATACTAACCGCATTGATCGTTTCGGTCAGTGTTCCGATCTGGTTCACTTTTACCAACAAGGCATTTGCTGTATGCTCATCAATACCCCTTTTCAATCTTTTTACATTGGTTACAAAAAGGTCGTCGCCGACCAACTGGCATTTGCTGCCAATTGTATCCGTAAGCATTTTCCAGCCCTTCCAGTCATCTTCTGCCATGCCATCCTCAATAGAAACAATGGGGTATTGTTTTACCCAGCTTTCCC
>JBBKWV010000213.1:0-4860 GCA_037969135.1 Ferruginibacter sp. | reverse complement strand
TGATGCGGTCATATGAAAGGTCGTTGTTGAAATAAAAGATCTTTCGCATCACATTTCCACCTGCACCATGTTTTTTTGCATGTTTGTCCAATACCAGGTGAAAACAATCTGCGCCACTCAGAAATACTTTTTCCGGAAATTCAGTTTTGTTAAAAGACAGCATGGTGATTCATCTTTTGACTGATTAAGGTAATAGATCGGTTACAGTTGCTGAAAGTGCCTGCAGGGAACTGAAATTATCGGGTATCAGTTTTTCATCGGGAATAACCACCCCGTATTTCCTTTCAATAAAGAGGATAATTTCAACAATGGAAAATGAATCCACTCCGGCCTGTTTCAGGTTTGTGGATGCTTCAATTTTTGTATCCGCAGAAAGGATGTTTTTTTCGATGTAAACCTTTAAGTCTTCAATAATAATTTTTGTATCCATCATTTAAATTGTTCGTTTTGCCCGGTTAATAATGGAAGATATTCCCATGGTAAAAATAAAAAGGGCAAATAATTTCAGGGAATCTGTCAGTATTTCGCTCACCCCGGCACCCCTTAAAAATAATTTATAAAAACCGGTCAGTGCCCAATTTAACGGCGAGTAGGCACTGATGTTACGCATTACTTCGGGCATAACGTAACTGGGTACCCAGATGCCGCCAAGGGCCGATAATAAAAGGATGGATAGTGATCCCATGATGGCTGCCTGGTGTTCAGTAGCGGCGAGGGTTCCCACCATTACTCCATATCCAGTTGCCGCAAATGCGGTAGCCAGGGTTAATATGAATATACCCAGGTAACTGTGTCCCATTACAAGTGCCGGCAATCCCAGCATGGGTAAAAAATACAATCCAACGGAAAGCATCAGCAAAAACTGGATCATACAAACCAATACATATACAATAATCTTACCGTTTACCAGCAAGAGATAAGAACTTGGCATTGTATGCAAACGGAAAACACTTCCTTCTGTTCTTTCTTTCATAATACTTCCGGAAAGAGGAATAGCAATAAAGAACATGGCAAATATCGCCCAGGCCGGTACGTTGTGTTGAACCGCATTGGGAACAATTTTCTCCTCTGATTTTGATGCATAAATTTCTTTATACTTTATGATCTGTGTTTTTTTATAACTGTTTTTGGGAGCACTTGATTTGTCTGGAATTATTTCTGCTACCTGTTCGGAAAATGTCTGGAACATGATCTTCGTTTTCACTTCAGAAATAAACTCATGCAGGTTACTGGTTACCGATATGAGAAATGATTTTTTTGCAACAGGGTCTATCAGGATGGTTATTTCAACAGAATCCTGCAATGCCTCTTTTTCATCTGAAATTGCGGAGTCGGGATTCAATGTTTCATTTACCAGTGCATTTACATTTTTGCGGATGGCTTCAGTTGCACCTTTTGGTATTACAATACCCACCAGGAATTTCCCTTCGGCAACAGCTTTTTGTGCAAGTGTTATGTTTGCGGGTATGCCATCGATGCTGTCATAAAAAGTACAAAGGTCATTGTTACGCAGTCCATCTTCAATCATATTACCCAGCGAATCGCGGTCATTGTTAACAAAAACGATGGGTATACCTTTTTCATTGATCGATTTAAAGGCGGCATCCTGTATTAAGGTCATTACAAAGATCAGCGTCATCGGCATCAGAAATAAAATAGAAAGCCCTACCTTATCTCTGATGAGCAGCAGGATCTCCTTTTTAACATTTGCAGTAAGTTTACTGATCATTAGTCCCTCAATTTTCTGTTCGTTAGATTTAAAAATACATTTTCCAGGTTAGCAGCTCCGGGGTTATCGGCAATCAAATCTTCCGGTGACCCCTGCGTTAAAATTTTGCCATGGTCAATAATGGAAACCCGTGTACAAAAATTTTCTGCTTCGTCCATATGGTGGGAAGTATAAATGATCGTTGTTCCGGATCTATTGATATCTTTTAAGTGTTCAATGATCACATTACGGCTTTGTACATCCACGCCCACAGTGGGTTCATCCAGGAATAAAATTTTGGGATTGTGTAAAACACCGGCGATCAGGTTCACCCTTCTTTTCATACCGCCCGAATATGTAGATATCAACCTGTTGGCCGCATCCGTTAATCCCAGTTTTTCCAGCCAGTCATTTATTTTAACTTTCAGATCCTTTCCTTTTAATCCGTACATATGTCCGTAAAAATCGAGGTTTTCCCTGGCTGTTAAGGTTGGATAAAGGGCAATATCCTGGGGTACAATACCAATGATCTGTTTTATACCGGCAAGCTGGTGCTTTAAATTTTTACCATCTATCAAAACATGACCGCTTGTTGGAGGAAACAAACCACAAAGTATAGAAATGGTAGTTGTTTTCCCTGCACCGTTGGGTCCCAGCAGGCCAAATATTTCGTTTTGGTAAATGGAAAAAGAGATTCCTTTAACTGCGGGTTCGGTAGCATTTTTAAAAGTCTTGGTTAAATGCTGTATCTCTATGATCGCAGGTGTACTCATATTGGTTTTAAAACTCAAATAGCTGTGAGATGATGGATATTGTTAATTTGATGAAGCGTTAATAGCAGTTGTCATACCAGTTTTTTTAAAAATATTGAAGCAAAATTAACTTAATTATGCTGCACGTTATCAATAAATTATTTTATCAAACCCGTAGTGATCTTTGCAGAAAGCAGGCAAAGGGGAATACTGGGCCCCGGATGAACGCTTCCACCACAGAAATATAGGTTTTTGATGTCTTTTGAAAAATTAGCATGGCGTAAAAATGCAGCAAACTTATTGTTGGAACTATTGCCGTAAATGGCTCCAAATGCACTTGATGTGCGGTTTTCTATAACCCGAGGATCAAAAACCATTTCACTCACGATCAGCGGCCGGATATCTGTTTTCAAAACGCGGTTTATCTTTCGGATCATATTTTCCCTTGATGCAGCAATAAAGGCATCCCAATCCTGTCCTGAATTATTGGGAACATTGATAAAGGAAAACCAGTTCTCACATCCCGGAGGGGCATCAGTGGGGCTATGCTTACTGGTTATGTTCAGGTAAATGGTCGGATCATGGTAAACCGTTTTTTTAGAAAAAATACTGTCAAATTCTGCCTCATAGTTTTCGCTGAATAATATATTATGTAGGCCCAGTTCCCGGAATTCTTTTTTTATACCCCAGTAAAAAATGATACCTGAACTTGATTTAGGCTGATCCAGGGTTTTCGCAGGCCTTTTAGCTGCCGGCATTAATTTTTGATAACAGTTATATATATCCATATTACTGATCACAAGATTTGCAAATAACTTATCGGTGTCTGTTCTGATGCCAACCGCTTTGTTATTTTCAATCAATATCTCTTTTACCGGCGTTGAAAAACGGAATTCCACACCAACGTCTTTTGCCAGTTGTACCAGGGAAGAAGTGATGCTAACCATTCCTCCCACAGGATAAAATGCCCCCTTTACTATTTCTACATGGGCAATAACATTCAATGTGGCAGGGGATAAAAAGGGGCTGGATCCGTTATATGTAGCATACCGGTTAAATATTTTAACCAATCTGCTGTCTTTGAAAGCTCTTTGATTGGCACTGTTCATGGTTTCAAATGCCCCGATCTTACCAAAATTCAATATCCCTTTTAATACCGGGCGGGTGAAAAAGTTTTTAAGCCTGTGCAAAGAATTTTTTAAAAACACCTCTTCCGTGAGTTTGTAGATGGTTTCCGTTTTATCCAGGTATTGTATGATGTCTTCTTTTTTGTCTTTTGTCCTGGATGCCAGTTGTGTTGCAAATTTTTCTTTTCCATGAAAAGCATCCAGGGTACTGCCGTCTTCAAAAAAATAGGTATAAACCGGATCAAGTGGAGTATAATTAAAATAATTGCGTGGATCTTTACCCGATAATTCAAACAATTCATCTACATAATGCGGCAGGGTAAAAACAGAAGGCCCCATATCGAAACGGAAACCATCTTTTTTCTCAGTAGAACACTTTCCGCCCGGAAAATGGTTTGCTTCAAAAACGGTTACCTGATACCCTTTGTTACGCATCCGGATAGAAGCGGCAATGCCCGAAATTCCGGCACCAATGACAAAAACGCTTTTATTATTTTCTTTCATCCGCTGGTTTGTAAAAAGTAAAAATACAGGAATTTGTGTTTCTGTTATTGATTAATTGAACGAATTGTGTTTTATATTATCTGTTGAAACTCTTATTCCTATTGAGTTTTAGCCGTTAAAAAAATATTTATCACATAGTTTGGAGAGAAAAAAGATGGTTCAAAAAACGGTTTTTTTTAGGCGGTTATAGATATATAAGCGATTGTTTTTCTCTCCGGAGTTAATGGCTGGTTAACAAAAAATATTGTTAAAATTCTTTGTTGGATTCGAATTTGCCTTCTATATTCACGTTTGAATTTCCTATCCATTCCTTTTTAAAGCCAAAAATTAAACCCGAAAATTTTAAAGTTTTCATGAGAAAACTGCACTCATTTTCCAGTGAACCGCAGCAAGTAAAATGAAAAATTAAGAAGCAAAACTAACCAGGAAGTAGAGGAATTTACTTTTGACAACCGTACCCTCAAGAACATCTAATCAAGACTTTTAAACTTGAACTGATATACATGCTATTGTAAAATAGGGTGTCAGTTTTTTATATGTGAAGGTTATTATTATTAAAAACAAATGTTTATGAACGTTTCTACCAGGACAACAACATTGGCACCGATTGCTGCCAACCTAACAAGCAACATCAGCAACAAAAAAATCATTAACAGACCAATGCTTTATATGCGTTGGTTTTTTTCGTTATTGATCATCGCGATGGGTGCAATGATGAATAATGCAAACGGGCAGTCAGCATCATCTTATTCGTGGGCACAGCTTACGG
>JBBKWV010000212.1:0-4633 GCA_037969135.1 Ferruginibacter sp. | reverse complement strand
AGATTCATATCTATTTTGTTACAAGCCATTCAGGATAGTATGGTAACTGTTTTTTCCAATATTGATGATCGTTTTACAACTCCTATGACAAAATCGGATGTTGCTAAGATTGTTGGTGGTGATGAAATTGAAGTTCCTCTTTTCGATGCTGATGGAAATCAAACCGGATCTAAAAAAATGCGCCCGGAAATAAATCTGGATTCATTTTATAAATTCAGGATAAAGGAAGAAGTGATATTTGATAAAGAAAGTTCTCGTCTTTTCTGGCGTATACTTGGAATTGCCCCGGTAAAAAATGTGATCACTTCAATGGGTGTAAACCTGGGTGAAACTGAATTGTTCTGGGTTTATTATCCCGACATGCGCCCGGTATTTGCAAAATATGAAGTGTACAATGGCAAAAACTTCGGTGCTCGTATGAGCTGGGAAGAATTATTTGAAAGCCGTATGTTTTATGGCCGGATCATAAAAAGTACCATTGATAATCCATTTGATCTGCAAATTAAAAACTACAGAGGAATGAGTGAAAATGGAATTCTTCAATTACTGGAAGGAGAAAATATCAAGGAAAAGATATTTAACTATGAGCAGGATTTGTGGAGTTATTAATTAAACAACAAAATCTTTATATGATCTCCGGTATTATTACCGGGGATTTTTTTTGTCTTATTTTATCTGGTCAATATGGATATATTTGTTTTAAGTTTTATTGGCGTTTCCATTGTGAAAATAATCAAAAACGATGCTGGCTTTTGCAATTCCAATTTCGTCTTTTAATGTACCCAATGTCAATTCTTTGATTTTTTTTACCGACTTGAATTTTTTTAATAATAGTTCTGCAGTTTGTTTACCAATACCCGGTATCATTTCCAGCTCATTTTGTAAGGCTGCCAAACTGCGTTTATTTCTATGAAAACTGATTCCAAAACGGTGAACCTCGTCCCGTATATACCTGATCAATTTCAAACTGTCACTGTTCCAGGGCAATTGTAAAGAGGCTGTATCTCCGGCAAAGAAAAGTTCCTCCTGATTTTTTGCTAGTCCAACCAATGTTGTTTTTCCAGATAGCCCTAAAGTATGAATTGCTTCCAGTGCGGCGCTTAACTGCCCTTTACCACCATCAATGATGATCAGCTGCGGCATGGGAAGCTTTTCTTCTGATAAACGTTTGTAGCGCCTGAAAACAACTTCATGCATCGATGCAAAATCATTGATACCTTTTACAGTTTGTATATTATAATGCCGGTAATCTGTTTTGCTCGGTAACCCGTTTTTAAAACAAACCATTGCGGCAACAGGATGACTGCCCTGTAAATTTGAATTATCAAAACACTCAATATGTTCAGGATATTCCGATAAATGCAGATCGATTTGAAGTTGTTTTAATATGTCGGATGTTTCACCGGCTGTTTGCTTTTTCAGATTTAATGATTTCTTTAAAAGAATTTCAGATTTAAAATAGTTGACATTTTTTTCTGAAAGCTCTAGTAACTTTTTTTTATCTCCCAGTTTTGGAACCGTTACAATGATTTCTTTATCCGGATAAGATAAACGGAATGGGATAACGATTTCCCTGGCTTCACTTTTAAATGTGTTCCGCAATTGTGCAATGGCAAATATTAAAATTTCTTCTTTCGGTTCATCCAGTTTTTTTTCAATCTGAATTGTTTTTGTCTGGATAATTGTTCCGTTAGTTACCGCCAGATAATTGATATAAGCAAGATCGTTATCAGCAAAGATTGTGAAAACATCTACAGTTCCGGTTTTTGTATTTACTACAGTTGATTTTGACTGGTATTGCTGCAGCTGTTCAACTTTAGTTTTGTAATGAGCAGCTTTTTCAAATTCCATTTTTTCAACATGTTTCTTTATCCTTATTTTATATTCCTGTAAGATGGGCGAAAGATTCCCTTTTAGCAGATGTTTTATATGATCAAGTCCTTCATTATAATTTTCCAATGTCTGAAATCCTTCACATGGACCCTTGCAATTGCCCAAATGATATTCAAGGCATACTTTAAATTTCTTTTTTTGAATATTGGAATCAGATAAATTTAATTTGCAATTACGCAATGGAATATGCTGCTTTATAAAATCAAGCAGGTCCCTTACATTATTTACAGAAGTATATGGTCCAAAATATTGTGACCCATCGGTTATTTTTTTTCTGGTAAAAAATACCCTGGAAAATGGCTCGTTTTTCAGAACAAGGTAGGGATAGCCTTTATCGTCCTTTAATTGAATATTGTAAACCGGCTGATGTTCTTTTATTAAGGAATTTTCAAGAAAAAATGCATCCTGTTCATTATTTACAATGGTAAATTCAATCCTTTGAATACGTTTTACAAGTTCCGTTGTTTTCTGATTGGTGATGGTATTGGAGAAATAACTGTTTATTCTTTTTCGGAGATGTTTTGCTTTACCAACATAGATAATATCATTATTGCTGTTGTAATACTTATATACACCCGGTAAAACAGGTATGGATTGTGCAATAATAGAGAATTCTTTTTTTGTCATTGGTATTTAAAAATCCCATTTTATAGTAGTTTCAGATTCAACATAAGGATTGCCCGTTGAGTCTTTTGATATCCGGATTATTTTACAAAATTTATCTGAATTCCACGTTAATTGCAGGGTCTTATCAGGGGATATATTTTTCACCATGTATATTCTTTTTACGGTATTTGTATTTGGATCGATATATACATCCCAATGTATTAACGTTATTGAATCGGGTAAAACATTTTTAGCATCATAGGTAAAAGTAAAAGCATCGATTGTCTGATCCAGGAATCTATTTTCAGTATATAAACCCTGCATATTGGCACTGTCAATCTCCGGGCTGAGAAAATCTGCAAATTCATCATTTAGGCTTTCCGATTTAAGCCAGATTGAATCTTTTTTGTTTTTTGTTGCCGTAATTTTTATAGGATTTATTCCCTTGGAATTGATATCGAATATTTGACCTTTCAGAAAATCAGTAACCGGAAAAAACGCATTTAATTCAGTGTTATCCTGTGCAGTTTTTTTTGGTTGGTTTTTATTTGAGGGATCATTGCAGGAAATAACAGCAAAGAAGAAAAACAAAAAAATACAGTAAAATTTCATATTTCAAAATTAGAGGTTAACTGATAATTGTCAAAACTTAAGCTGATCAATTAGCGTGTAAAAAAAGCGCAACAATAATGTTGCGCTTTAAAATAGGCATTTTGTTTATTTAAAAATTGGTAGTTATACCGATTTTCATACCCAGATTATATAATTTTTCGTCATAAGTGTATTGCTTATTATAGGTAGAAAGCAGTTGATAACGTAATTGCGGGCCGGCATTTACAATGATACCACTCTTTGTTTTATAGCTGATAAATGACTCAACTGCAGTATTTAAATTCCATTTGCGGATCAATGAATTGTCTGATATATAATTTTTCAGGTCTGCAGATATTAAAAAAGAATGTCCACCAATTATATAAGTCGGCTGAATACTTGCTCCAACATATAATTTAAGATTGTTTTTTCCGGCAAGTTTTACATTTGCACCAAGAGGAATGGATATCTGGTAGGTATTGTTATTGAGTTTAGTATTATAAACACCTGCACTATTGGCCAGAGATGTTGATCTCGATTCAATTGCAATCATTCCGTTGTTGGGATTATTTAATGCCAATGTTGTAATGATCGGATGCTTTAATTCATAAGCATTTACCCGGTAATTTGAATAATTAAATTGTAAACCGGCTTTTAAATTCCAGTTTTTAGAAAAACTGTACAAAATATTTCCGCCCATTTCAATGTTTATTGCAGCAGTATGACTTAAAGCTTCATTAAAATTCAAGCCATTAATAATGGGGGATACAGAAGAAGCAGTGGAAGTAGGATTAAAATTTGTATTGCTTGTTAATTTCCTGTACCCTATCGAAGGGGCAAAGTAAAACTGATACATTGTATTGTTCCTCCACTTTGATGTGGATATTTTATTATGGAAAGCATAATTTTCTATCCATTCTTTTTCTGCATTTTTATTTTCAGTCTTAATGGCCAATGTTTTATTTTCCTCTTGCTCTAATGGTTCAACTTTATTTTCTGTTGAAATTAAATCGGAAAGGGTAGCTGATTCAGTAATTAATGCTACATCCTCCATTTTTAATGATTGATGATTGCCTTTTTCAGTATCGCGGTCTGTATTAGCTGAAACTACATTCTTGGAATTGATCACGTCTGCAGTATTTTCATTGCGGGGCAAATTAGACTGGCTGTTTCCATGCATCGTAATGAATAACCGGTTCTGATTATTATTCTTTTGCTTCCTGTTGTTTTTTACAGCATTGTCGTCTGTATTGTTTCCATTGGTATTTGCAATGAATGTGGCAATTGTTTTTCCGGAAGTAAGATCAGCTGTTTTTGTGTTCGGTAGTTTATCGGCTGAATTTGATGCAAACAATGTTTTAGAAACGGCTGTTTTTGGATTCGTGGAAAGTTTGTTTTCAGAATTTTCATCCACAATTGTTCCCCGGTTATTATTAGAAATACTGATAAAAGTAACAGATGAAATAAGTAAAAGCCAAATGATCAGTGATGGCCATCTGCGGCTTGGATGTAAATCATTGTAGATACTATGCCAAACCCTTTT
>JBBKWV010000211.1:0-12162 GCA_037969135.1 Ferruginibacter sp. | reverse complement strand
TTATATCTTGCGCCAAGGTTTATCAGTGGGAGTTGTATCCACAATCCGCCTATTGCACTCCATTCCGAATTTTTATAAATATTGACATTCGCCTTTAAACTGTCAACAGTTTGTTTTAACAAACCTCCGTATGCAGGACCAATCTGTAGTTTCACCCTTTTGCTCGTTCCCAGGTTCAGGTTTAATAAAACAGGAATTTCCAGATAATTCAATGTTGCTTTTTTCTGGCTCCCATCTCTGAAAATGTCATCATAAATATCTGTACCATCTGAAGTGAATTCAGATTGGGTTTGCACAAAATTCACTTCCGGCTGAATACCCAACCGGTTACTGAAATTAAACTGCACAAATGCACCGGCCTGGAAATTATAATTGAATCCGTCCTTATATGATTTGCCTGTGATCTTATTCATATTTACTCCGGCCTTGGCACCAAATCTGAAAAAATTTTCCCGATCCATACTCAGTTTATTCCTTTGGCCAAAACTGATGGAGGAGAAAAACATACATAAAACAACTAATAACTTGTGCATTACTGAATATTTATTTAAAAATAGTTAATTAAGCCAAGATTGTGCCATAAGCAATTTACATGCATCATATATATAAGATAAAACCTGCTCTTAACAAATAGCAGGTTTTATCTTTCTTATGAATATTGATTATTTATCTCCATCTTCCGGGTATCCAAACCCAACCGCCTCTTTTATGCTTCCATTTTCCTTCTACCCAATGTTTATGTTGTCTGGATGGCACAGCCCAATAACCATCTGTATAATAATAATGTCCATTTCTCCATGTATAATTTCCGCCAATCCAGATATGATTGGGTCCCGGTCTTATCGGTCGTATTTTAATGATCGGTGCAGGTGGCCTGACTTTTACAACGATCTGTGCATTGCCTGAAAATGAAAAGGTAAATGCCAGTAACAAAACTGTTATAGTTTTTAAAAAATGAATTTTCATGATTTTAATTTTAGTCCTTCAAAGACCTGAATATAATCTACATGTTTAATTAAGAAGATACAGATAACGAAATTAAATTTCATTTAAATTTTCTTTAACTTCCAGTTACCCTTTTTAAAAAGAATATAAGCAGTTATTGCGATGGCTGTTTCTGCAACTGGTATTGCAATAAACACACCGATTGGTCCCCAATGAAAAGTTTTTGATAAAAGCCAGGCCAATGGAATCTGCAGAAACCAAAATCCGAATAAATTGATCACCGTTGGTGTTTTCGTATCACCTGCACCGTTAAAAGCATTTGCCATTACCATGCCTATTCCATAAAAAAGATATCCGGAACTCACGATCCTTAATGCACTTACTGCAAAATATTTTACCGATTCTTCTGTAGTAAAAAAAGAAATTATCCACTCTGCAAAGAATAGAAACAGCAGAGAAACAGTTCCCATAAAAATGGCATTGTACTTTGCCGTTTTGATAACCGACTGTTCTGCTCTTTCCGGTTGTCCTGCACCCAGGTTCTGGCCAACAAGTGTAGCTGCAGCATTGCTCATACCCCAGGCAGGCAGAATAAAGAACATGACTATGCGGATAGCTATCTGGTAACCTGCTGAAGCTTCACTGTGCCCTGTCTGAACAACCAGGCTTGCCAGCATGATCCAGCTTCCGGAACCGATTAAAAATTGCAGGGTCCCCGGCCAGGCAATATCGATTACCGAACGGATAATTTTAAGATCCGGTTTTAATAATTTAATGGTAAATTTTACAAGCCTTTTCCCATTGAATAAATGATACAACTGGTATAACACTCCGATTCCCCTGCCAATAGTGGTGGCCATTGCGGCTCCCTCCAATCCAAAAGAAGGAACCGGACCAAAACCACGAATAAGTATAGGGCATAAAATAATATTGCAGATATTTCCAAGCCAGAGGCTTTTCATCGCCATCATTGCATCACCGGCACCACGGAATATCCCGTTGATCAAAAAAAGCATGGTGATCACAATACTTCCACCCATAATGATACGAGTATAATTTGTACCTTCTTTTACAGCTTCCGGTTCGGCACCCATCAAACGCAATAGATCAGCTGCATAAATAAATCCAATAATGCTGATGATAGCGGTTATGACAAATGAAACCAATATTGCCTGCATACCTGCTTTTGTGGCCGATTGCATATCCTTTTCTCCTACCCTTCTGGCCACCATTGCAGTAGCTGCCATGCTAATGCCAATTGCCAGAGAATAAACGATGGTTAAAACAGATTCCGTTAACCCTACAGTTGAAACAGCGTGTTTCCCTAAATGACTTACAAAATAAATATCTACAACAGCAAAAACACTCTCCATACACATTTCGAGCATCATGGGAATGGCCAATAGAATAACTGCCTTGCGAATACTGCCCTGGGTATAGTCAAGCAATTCTCCGTTTAAAGATTGCCTGATGATCGAATAAATATTTGAAATGCGGAAGGATGAAGTTTTACTGAAAAACATACAAACTGTTTATTGGTTAAAATGAATGAAGGTTACTGAAAATATTTCGCAACATAATTATTCCGGAGAGTGGTTTCTGATAATAGTAAACCTTAACAGTAGTTCATATTCGTAAAATTTCAGAGGCAAAGATTCATAAAATATTTAACCGGGCAAAAAAAAGGGACCAGGATAAAAATCCAGTCCCGCTTTAAAATCCAATATCCTATGAAAAACCGATACAAATATAAGGGTTTTATTTTATTGCGTCTATACGTAATTATACGTGTTTTTTTGCGTTAAATCACCCTTTTTTAATCCAATTATTACACTTTTGTAGTGATCATAATTTAAGCTGGCTTTGAATATCAGCAAGCATTAAATTCAAATTAATTTTTATCAAGTACAATTGGATATAGCTTGTAAGCCTGTGGGCGCATGTAAATTCCATAATATAAAACCGGCTTTTTGCATCCACAATGGACTAATGAGTCATGGTATTTCAGATAAGTATCAAAACAAGATCAACAGTATGCATTGGCGTTTCGATCCATAACAGTTCTTCATTCTGTTTTAATTTAGAATCATGTAAATACTGTAAAAGAATAACACACTATCATAAAAAACAGCCCATACCATTTATGTTGACGAGTACATCTAATTGCAAATGGGATATCTGCTTTAATGGAATAAATGAAAGTCATCCAATGATAATGTGAAATTGTTCATCTTTGATTCAATATTTATTAATTCCAAAACATAACATGACTGAATCAGAAATAATCGAACAAACCATCCGATTTGTAAAACAAACACTTAGTGGTGCAGAAGGTGGCCACGATTACTGGCACATTGAAAGAGTGCATACCATGACCAAAATACTTGCAGCTTCAGAACAGGTCAATATGTTCATTTGCGAACTGGGTGCTTTGCTGCATGATATTGCTGATGCAAAATTTCATGGCGGAGATGAAAATATCGGGCCGCAAAAAGCCAGGGAGTTCCTGCGATCTTTTTCTGTTGATGAGGAGATAGTTGATCATGTAGAAAATATCATCCGGCATATTTCTTTCAAAGGAGGGAATTTTGAAGTTGCTTTTTCTTCCCCCGAGTTGTCCGTTGTTCAGGATGCCGACAGGCTGGATGCCATGGGCGCTATTGGAATTGCCCGTGCTTTCAATTACGGTGGATTTAAAAACAGGGAGATCTATAACCCAAACATCTTACCGGATATGGAAATGGATAAAAATGCTTACAAAAAAAGCAATGCACCTACCATCAATCATTTTTACGAAAAATTATTATTGCTGCAAAACAGAATGAATACCCAGGCGGCAAAAAAAATAGCTGCACAACGTCATGCGTTTATGCAGCTATACTTAGATCAGTTTTACAACGAATGGAATGGGGAAAGTTGAAAAAAATCAATCAGACTTTTCTATTTTATTTCCACAACTCAATATTCGTTACTGGTAAAATTTATCACGCTTTATTTAAGGCCGCATTTTTCCGGCCCATCAAATCAACATAATTAAACGTTTTGCCGGAGGATTTACTCTTAAGATGAGGTAACCCTCTTCCGGTCATTAACGAAAAAATGGCTGAACTGCCATCGTTGAGTTCTTTAAACATCAGGTGAAACAGATTCTGTTTTGGCTTCATATGGTTAAATTTTAATTACATAATGACCTTAAACGTAAAAAAGGGCTTTATATTATTTAAAACATGCAGAAATTGAAACCGACAGCTCTTTATCAACGTAAAATAAAATACCCCGTTCTGGCTGAACGGGGTATTAAGATTTGAGCATTTAAATATGATATACCCGGTCAGCTTTTAACTGTTACCCGGGCCTCAACCCATTATTATTCTTCTCCGATTTTCACTTTACCTTTTTGCTTGGCTATTACTTCTTCTGCAATATTATTAGGTGCAGGAGCATAATGACTGAACTCCATGGTAGAAGTTGCACGGCCGCTTGATAAAGAACGCAATTGCGTTACATAACCAAACATCTCGCTTAATGGCACTTTGGCTTTAATAACCTGTACACCATGTTTGCTATCCATTCCTTCCAGCATACCACGGCGACGGTTAAGATCACCGGTTACATCACCCATGTATTGATCAGGAGTTAATACCTCTACTTTCATGATAGGCTCAAGTAATACAGGTTTTGCTTTACGGCCTGCTTCACGGTAACCTTGCTTTGCACAAAGTTCAAATGACATAGCATCAGAATCCACCTGGTGGAATGAACCATCAAACACACGCACTTTCATGCTTTCCATTGGATATCCGGCAAGTACTCCAGTTGTCATCGCTGTTTCAAAGCCTTTTTGAATGGCTGGTACAAATTCCTTTGGAATACTACCACCAAACAAACCATTCACAAACTGGAAATTCCCTTTGTTCTTTTCTTTATCTTTCAAAAACTCTTCGTCAGCGGGCCCGATTTCAAATACGATATCGGCAAATTTACCACGACCACCGGTTTGCTTTTTGAGCGTTTCGCGGTGTTCAACAGAATTGTGAAAAGCCTCTTTATAAGCCACCTGGGGAGCACCCTGGTTGATCTCAACTTTAAATTCACGACGCATCCGATCTACAATGATCTCCAGATGCAACTCACCCATTCCACTTAAAATGGTCTGGCCGGTTTCCTCATCTGTTTTTACCCTTAAAGTAGGATCTTCTTCTACCAGTTTGGCAATCGCCATACCCATTTTATCTACGTCGGCCTGAGTTTTTGGCTCAACAGCTACAGAGATAACGGGCTCCGGGAAAGTCATTGCTTCCAATACGATCGGATGATCTTCATTACAAAGTGTATCTCCGGTTTTAATATCTTTGAAACCAACAGCTGCACCAATATCACCCGCTTCAATATAATCAACCGGATTTTGCTTGTTGGCATGCATCTGCATGATTCTGCTGATACGCTCATTCTTACCTGTACGGGTGTTCAAAACGTACGAACCTGAATCCAAACGGCCACTGTAAGCCCGGAAGAAAGCCAGACGGCCTACAAAAGGATCGGTCATAATCTTAAATGCCAGCGCACTGAATGGTTCTTTTGGATCGCAATGACGCAACAATTCTTCACCGGTATCAGGATTAATTCCTTTAACAGCCTCAATATCCATTGGGCCCGGTAAATATCGAACAATTGCATCCAATGCAGTTTGTACACCTTTGTTTTTAAAGGAAGATCCACACATCATCGGAATGATAGAAATATCAATTGTTGCTTTACGGATAGCTTCATGAATTTCGTCTTCAGTGATCGTATTAGGATCATCAAAGAATTTTTCCAACAATTTTTCATCATAATCAGCAACAGCTTCAATCAGATGCTGCCTCCATTCGTTTACTTCTTCTATCATTTCTTCCGGAATAGGCACTTCATTATAAGTCATCCCTTGTCCGGCTTCATCCCAAACCATTCCTTTCATGGTAACCAGATCAACCACACCTTTAAAACCATCTTCTGCACCAATGGGCAATTGCAAAGGCACAGCCTTGGCACCCAGCATTTCTTTGATCTGCTTTACAACATTTAAGAAATCGGCACCGGCACGGTCCATTTTATTGACAAATCCTACTCGGGGTACTTTATACTTATTTGCCTGGCGCCAAACAGTTTCAGACTGTGGCTCTACACCAGATACAGCACAGAACAAAGCAAGTAAACCATCTAATACACGCAAAGAACGTTCTACCTCAACGGTAAAGTCCACGTGGCCCGGAGTATCAATGATGTTGAATTTGTATTGTTTGGTATCGGGAGTTTTTTTATTCTGAACCATAGGAAAATTCCAAAAGCAGGTTGTAGCAGCACTGGTGATCGTGATACCTCTTTCCTGTTCCTGGGCCATCCAGTCCATGGTTGCAGCGCCATCATGCACCTCACCTATTTTGTGGTTAACACCGGTATAATATAATATACGCTCGGTGGTAGTGGTCTTACCAGCATCAATATGTGCAGCAATTCCAAAGTTTCGTTGATAACGTAAATCAGACATCTTTTTTTATTTTAATTTTTGAATTTTGTAAGTTGATTTTTTTGAGCCGGACCTTTGAATTTCTCCTGAACTTCATTGGCGTCGCACTCTTGTACTTCATTTCTCTATTGTGCATAACCTGCCCTGTAGATAAAACCTTATTTCAGTATAGGTTTTGGGGCTTTTTATGGTTTATTATGCTCTCATATAACGCTAAATAAGTGCCGCTCCATCCTTCGCTGTGCATCTTTTAGCGGCGCAAAGATATGCTTTTAAGTGGATTTGACAAGGGGCTTTTTGAAAATAATCTTTGGATAATGGACGATGCTGAAAACACTGTTTCACAATATGGATTATTGGTTCTAATAGTGAACCAACTTAACTTCCCCCTATTTCAAGAGAATAATATTCCCTTTTTTCACTTTTTTAATCCCCTTGAAAGTATAAGCTGCAATCCATGTATAATTTCCGGTTGTTATTACACCCAGAAACCTACCTGCCCATTTTTTACATGGATCACTGCTTTCAAATACAACCTGGCCATATCTGTTAAATACAGAAAGTTTGTAATCCTTAACCAATGACAGGCCTCTCAACGGTAAAGGGCCGAAATCATTATTTATAAAATCAGCATTAGGAGTAAATGCAGAGGGAAAATAAATATCATTACAGTCGGAAAAAACGTTCACTTTAACTGAAGCAGTGTTCTTACAGCCCAGACTATTGGTTACCGTTACCGTGTATGTATTACTTAGCATTGCTGTAAAAACCGGACCTGTAGAATTATCCTGCCAGAGATAACTGCTGAAAACACCCGGATTTAACACAACATTCTCCCCCGTACAAATTGATTTATCGTTTCCAAGATTTGGGGCAGGCAAAGCATTTACAGTTGCGGATACCGTAGAAGATGCACTGCTGCAATTATTATTGGTTGCAATTACATAGTAAGTAGTTGTATTATTAACAGCCGGACTAAAATTGGTTCCACTGGCAACCTGGTTTGCAAGAGCAATATCAGTGTACCATGTCAATGTTCCGGTGCCTGTTGCAGTCAGATCTACGATTCCGGGTCCGCACCTCGAAACTGAATTTGTAACTGGGGCAGAGGGTAATCCGGGTACTGCGTTTACAATAACAGATGAACCGGTAGATATACAACCGGTATTGATGTCCTTTGCTGTAACCGTATAGGTATTGGGTGCCAGCCCTGTAAAAATACCGCTGCTTTGATAAGCTGTTCCGATACTATATTGAATAGAAGTTCCGGTTGGTGCTGTTACTGTTATCGTTCCTGTTGGAATTGCACAGGTTGGTTGAATTGTAAGGGATACTGTTGGCGCTGCAGGAGCCCCGGCAACAGGATTTACTGTTAGCGCAGTAGCTGGAGATATACATCCCGTAATAATATCTTTTACTGTTACATTATAAGTATTTGCAGCAAGTCCCGAAAATGTTCCGCTGCTTTGATAGGCAGCACCAATACTATATTGAATATTTGCGCCTGTGGGAGCAATTACAACAATTGTTCCGGTTGCCACAATACATGTGGGCTGAACAGTTACCGTTGCAGTTGGCGCAGCCGGAGCTAGAGGAACAGCATTAACCGTTAGTGTTAGTACAGTTGAAATACAACCGGTTAAATTATCTTTTGCTGTTACATTATATGTATTCGGAGTAAGACCGGTAAATGTCCCGCTGCTTTGGTAAGCTCCGCCAATACTGTATTGTATGCCTGCCCCTGAAGGTGCAGTTACCATGATGGTTCCTGTAGATACTATACAAGATGGTTGTACAGTCACGGTGGCTGTTGGAGTAGCCGGACCGACGGGTACTGCATTAACAGTTAGTACGAGTACTGCAGAAATACAACCGGTAACCATGTCTTGTGCTGTTACATTATAAGTATTTGGAGCAAGGCCAGTAAATGTTCCGCTGACCTGGTAAGCCCCACCTAAGCTATATTGAATATTTGCCGCAACAGGGGCTGTAATGTTAATTGTACCAGTAGTTGTGGTGCATGTTGGCTGAACTGTTACGGTTGCAGTTGGGGTTGCAGGAGCGCCCGGTGCAGCATTAACCGTAAGCGTTAGTACTGAAGATATACAACCGGTAACAACATCTTTAACTGTCACATTGTATATGTTTGCTGCAAGTCCGGTGAATGTGCCACTATTTTGATAAGCCCCGCCAATACTATACTGGATATTTGCTCCTGCTGGAGCAGTGACCACAATTGTTCCGCCGGGCAATGCACAACTGGGTTGCACTGTTACGGATGCAGTTGGAGTTGCCGGGGCAACTGGTATTGCATTTACTGTCAAAAATGAAACTATAGATGTACATCCGGTTACTATATTTTGGGCAGTAACATTATAATTATTCGGAACAAGACCCGTAAAAGTACCACTGCTTTGATAAGCTCCTCCAATACTATATTGAATATTTGCAGCTGTCGGAGCTGTTACTAAAATCGTTCCTGTTTGAAGTGCGCATGTTGGTTGCTGTGTAACCGTTGCAGTAGGTGCAACAACAGCTGCATTTATATTTATTGCTGCCGAAACGGTACTTGTAACAGCGCAGGAATTGGAATTGGTAATAATACAATAATAATAAAATGTTCCGGTTGCTGTTGATAATGGAATGTAGTTTGCCATCGTAGCTCCCGGAATTAATGTACCGCCGGTTGTTGATGCTGTAATATTACTGTACCACTGATAACCAGATATGGTTCCACTACCGGGAATCCCTGCTACATTCAGGGATGTTGTAACTCCGTTTAAACAAACATTTTGAACAACTAAAGACGGTTGTGTACTGATAACCGGCGCCAGGTTTACGGTAACCGTAACATCTTTAGTAATGGCACAACTTCCTACTCCGGTACTTGCCACGGTATACGTGGTAGTGCTGGCAGGCGTAGCCGTTACTGTTGTTCCCGTGGATGCACTTAAAGTGGCAGCCGGACTCCATGAATAAGAACCATCGCCACCGGATGCAGTAAGGCTCACATTTTGTCCCTGGCATATTATTGGTGCTGCAGGAGAGATATTCAAAAAACTCACCCCCGATAATGCTTCAATTGTAAATGTGCATTTATCGCCGTTAAAACCATCAATCATCAGATAATAGGTATTCCCGGGTGTTAATCCCGATGCCGCAACCACCGAAACAAGCGGCACTCCCGGAGCACTGTAAGGATATATATGTGGATAACAACCATAAGTTGTTACAGCACCGGAATTGCAGGTTCCGCTAAAGAACAGCATTTGAATACCCCCTAAATTATAATTTCCTGCAATGGTATTTGTTGGAACCCAAACTGAAAAAGAAGCAGTACTTGCAGAAGCAATAAATTTTACAAAAGAATTATTTTCAATTCCAAAACAACTGTTCAATCCCGATCCGGCCCAATCCTGTACAGTTGTACCACTGGTATTACCGCACAAACCACTGAAATCACATATCGTTGTTGCATTTGCACAGGAGGAAGTTCCGGGTAATGTAGTTGCACAAGGAGGAAATGCCGGTGGCAGCGGCGCCGGAGCATTACTAAAGGTTATGCTAAAATTTGTTAAGCTGCCGGCATTGCCGGCCGTCCTCCTGTCCTGAACACAAAGATTCCAAACTCCGTTTGCATTCTGACCGTTATTTACAGCACCCAAATGTCCTTCCGGAAAAAAGGAACCCGAAAAAGGGGCGGTGCCAAATTTAATTGATTGGGTAGCAGTAGCAGTAAAACAGGTGCCTGTATAATTATTTCCTGTGCCTCCATTTTGAATGGAAAGCGGAATGATGGTTCCGTCGGGGGAACGAAGTACAATTTCCAATTCATCATCATTTGGATGGGTTATATTTATACAAACCTGTGCCAGGCCAATGGTTACGGCATCAATTACACCAATTCCGGTCACTGTTACCGGAAAACATGTTTGCGTAGTGCTTGTGCCGGGAATAGCTCCTCCTGCACCGCTAAATGTTTGTGCATTTACAGCATGAATACCAAACATAAAAAATAAAAAAAACAGGTTCTTCATCATCATTGAAAACTTATCAAAAAAAAATTGAATTACAAATTTCTAAAAAAACAGTATCCGTCCATCCTGTCATTTCTTTTGCCCCCTGGTAATTGGTTTACCATATTTTTTCATCATCCTGTCTTTCTTTCTGACCACAAAATTCACCTTACTGTTCTTAGCAGATTTTTCATGAAATGCAGGGCCCACTTCTTCCTTTTTGGGCATTTTTACCAATACAGACTTCATATATACTTTGGGCAGTTCATCATCTGTTAATATATCGGAAATTACCAGGCCAGCAGGTAAATCAATAACCGGGATTTCGTATTTCATCAGTGTTTCCACAGCATTTTGAAAAGGCTTTTCCCTTTCAGTGATAAAACTAATGGCAAGTCCCTTTTTATCAGCTCTACCGGTTCGGCCTATACGATGAATATAATTTTCAGGCACTTCCGGAATATCAAAATTTATTACATGAGACACTTCCGCTATATCAATTCCCCTGGCTACAATATCAGTAGCAATAATAAACCGATAAACGCCGTCTTGAAATTGTTTCACTGTGTTAAAACGGTGATTTTGATCTTTGTTTGAATGTATAACACCGGCAGTCCCCGGAAATTTGGTTTCCAGTTGCCCGTACAAATCATCAGCTAATTTTTTGGTAGCTGCAAATACCAATACCTTGGTCATGCTCTTATCCTCTGTTAATAAAAGATGCAGCAAATTTACTTTTGTATAAAAATTAGGCACCGCAAAATAGGACTGTATTATATTTTCAAGAGGTGTTCCGGTAGGAGCTGCCTCCACCCTTACGGGGTCATTAAAATATGTACCCATCAGTTTCTCCACGTCTTCTGTCATTGTAGCAGAAAATAACAGGTTCTGTCTTTTGCCGGGTAACAGATCGAGTATATTCTTTAGTTGGGACCTGAATCCAAGGTTTAACATTTCATCCACCTCATCAATCACGAGCCTTTTAATCGATTTTGTTTTAAAAGCACCATTCATAGCAAGATCGTACAGCCTGCCTGGAGTTGCCACCAATACATCCAATCCTTTTTGAACCTCTACCCTTTGTGTATTGATATTCACTCCGCCATAAACACCTACAACAGTAAGGCTCATATAGGTAGTCAACGATTTTACAGTTTCTACCACCTGTGCCACCAGTTCACGGGTTGGTACAACAATCAAAATTTGCGGATCTTTATTTTTACTGAATTTCCATAACCTGAGACAGGGAAGCAGGTAGGCAAACGTTTTTCCGGTACCGGTTTGTGCAATACCGCATACATCCCTGCCCGACATCACAACAGGAAAAACCTTCTGCTGAATTGTAGTTGGATTGGTATACCCCAACTCATCCAATGCTGTTAACAATGGGTTGTTTAAGTTTAAATCACTAAATGTCATACTATAAAAATCAACTGCAAAGGTAGTTTTTAATATTTGTAGTTGATTTGATCAATCTCATAATACCAGTTCTTATTCGACCCGTTAAAACCAGCTTCTATTTAAAAAAAATTACAAGTGGAGAATAATAAATATTTTTCAACAGGCTCCTGAAATTTTTAATGCTGATTTTCAAAGCCTCAAAAAATTTTACCGGAAATGCACAGCTTGCCAAATGCTTTTAAATTTTGTACTTTCAGTTTAAAATATAAAATAGAAAAGAAATTAATTGAATAC
>JBBKWV010000210.1:0-7550 GCA_037969135.1 Ferruginibacter sp. | reverse complement strand
ATGCTTTATATGCGTTGGTTTTTTTCGTTATTGATCATCGCGATGGGTGCAATGATGAATAATGCAAACGGGCAGTCAGCATCATCTTATTCGTGGGCACAGCTTACGGGCCAGTCGTTAAAAACGATGCCATCTCCTACCACTGTAAATACATTGGGAGGGTTAACCGGTGGTTCCGTTGACGATGGTTACCTGTTGGTAACGATCCCATTTACATTTAATTATAGTGGTGTTAACTATACACAGATGTCTGTTTCTACCAACGGGTACATTGTACCGGGTAACCTTTCAGCCACTGCCACCACACCAAGCTTAACAACAGGAACTACAGGTAACCCTGCATTTTCTATTTGGGGCCGCGATGGTAACCTCAATGATGTGAATGCGGGAAGTATTCAACATGGTGCCAATGCCGGCGGCGATCTGTACATTATTCAAATCAATAAACTTGCAGGAATCGCCAGTGGTGGAACGAGTGCTACTATATATGCAACCATGCAAGTAGTATTATATGGCCCAGCCAGTGTGAGCCCCGGTAAGATAGAATTTATCTATGGTACCAGTGCAGGAACGGCGGTTACCGGAGCCCAGATCGGTATCCGCGATGCAGCAGGTACTTATTTAAATGGCTTGAACGGTTTGAACAACAGCACAACAACCGCAACCGTTTGGCCAACATCGGGTCAATATTATAGTTTCAGTCCACCACCGCCATGTACTCCGGTAACGGCACAACCAACCGGAGCCAATATGAATCTTGCAGCGGTAGGCCTTACCCAGATCAACGGTTCATATGCAGCAGCATCACCTGCACCAAGTGGTTACCTGGTGGTAAGAACCACCACGAATACAGCACCAGTACCTGTAGATGGTACTGTATATAGTGTAGGAAACAGCGGAATCGGATATATTGAGGTTGCAGGAACAGGAACTTCTTTTTCTTCTACAGCCCTTTTATCAAGCACAACTTATTATTACTGGGCATTCTCTTATAGCAACACTGCCTGTACAGGAGGCCCTTTATATCTTCAAACTGCACCGCTTACCGGAAATCTTACAACAGGTAACTGTTCCATCGGCGGCACCAAAACCGTTGGTGGCGGCGGAGCAGATTATACCAATTTAACAACAGCCATTGCGGCCCTTCTTGCAAATGGTATCACCGGCCCGGTTATTCTGGAAATGAACAGCACTTATCCCGGAGCTGGAGAAACCTATCCGATCGTATTGCCTGCTATCCCATGTGCGAGCGCATTAAATACAATAACAATACGCCTGGCAGCAGGTGCGGGAGCAAAAACGATCACCAGTGCAGCAACAACCGCTACCTTTGACATCAATGGCGGAAATTACTGGATAATTGATGGCCAGCAGGGCGGAACAGGTGGAACTAAAGACCTGACCATTGGTAATACAAGTGTTGCAACCGGTGGTTCAGCCATCCGTTTCATCAATGAAGCTTCTAATAATATAGTAAGGTATACCGTATTAAAATCTACTTTCCCATCAGCAACATCGGGTGTTGTGGTATTCTCAACAACAACGGGTGCAAATGGTAATGATAACAATACCATTACAAATAATAATATCGATGCTGGTGCAGGAGCAGCGGCATCACCTACAACAGGTGTGGCCAATAATGGTATCTATGCATCTGGTTCAGGAACAACGGGTGCCAATACCAATAGTAGTAATATCATTTCTAACAACAATATCTTCAACAACTTTGTAACCGGTGCAACTTCTACTTGTGCCGGTATATTAATTTCATCTGGTAATACCGACTGGACATTGAACGGTAACAGTATTTACCAAACATCCCCAAGAACTGCTACTGTAAGTCCAGCTACCGTCTATGGTATCAGCATTGCCAATACAAATGGTAATAACTTTATTGTAACCAATAACTTTGTCGGAGGTTCTGCTCCAAATGTAGGCGGCACGGTTTGGTCGATAGCCGGTGCAGTTGCCAACAGGTTCAATGGTATCGGTTTATCCGTTGGTACAACTACTGCTTCTTCTGTACAGGGGAACACAGTTGCCAGTTTTGTATTTACAACTTCAAGTGGAGCTACCGCAAATAGTACCAGTGGTCCTTTGGGAACAGGTATGTGGGGTGGTATATATATAGGAGCGGGTAGTGCAAATATCGGTACTACAACAGGTAATACGGTTGGTTCAACAGGAACAGGGTCGGTGAATGTAACGGGACAAACCGCCGGCGGTACTACCAACGGTATTGGTTGTTCAGGATCGGGCATTGTAAATATCAGCAACAATATAATTGGCGGAATTACAACCAGTGGTGGTACTTCAACCATTTCTACCGGTATAATTGGTATCAACTCCAATGCAACTGGAACTGTAACAATCAATAACAATACCATTGGTAGCGCTTCCGTTGCAAACAGTTTAAATGCTGCTTTGGCATCTACCGGATCTACAGCTCAGGTGATCACCGGTATTACCAATACGGGTGCGGCAACAGCTATTACCATTACCAATAATACCATTGCCAATATTACAAATGCTTATATTCCATCAACTGCAAATACTTCCACAGCATTAAGAGGAATATTCTGTAGCAGTGGTGTGGGAACAATTACCGGCAACACAATTAGGAACATGACGGTTGCTTCCAATTCATCCGGTACAACTTCTGCCGCTTCGATTATTGGTATCAGTTATACTTCTACAACAATAGGTAGCCATACCGTATCTCAGAATAGTATATATTCTTTGAACAATAATCATGCAACAGCTGCTGCAACGGTAACGGGTATCTATGTTTCAACGGCTGCTGCAGGAACAAACAGGATCGAGAGAAACTTTATCCACAGCATCAGCAGTTCCTCCAACAGTGTATCTGCCATTGTAAATGGTATCGTCATCGCCGGTGGTGCCACTACCTATCAAAACAACATGATCCGGTTGGGTAATTCTATTACCAATGGAATACAGATTTTTGGTATAGATAAATCAACCGCTTCCAACAACAATATTTTTCACAACACGATATATATCGGAGGATCATCTGTAGTTGCTTCCACTGCAAATACTTTTGCTTTCAGAAGATCCGGAACAGGAACAGATTCATTGATGAATAATATCCTCATCAACCAGCGTTCAAACGCTGCTGCAGGTGCTGCCAAGCATTACAGCATTGGTTTGAGTGCTAATACTACTTTAACAGCTGATTATAATTTATACAACGGAGCCGGAACCGGATTTGTATTCGGTTATGTAGGTACTCCGGGCACCACAGATTATGCAACTTTAGCTGCATGGCAGGGTGCAAATCCATTATTAGGTGTAAACAGTCTTTTTGCAGACCCTTGTCTGGCAAATCCAACTGCTGCAACTCCCGACCTGCATTTGACAAACTGTGCTACCCTGGGTAGTCCGGCTGATGGTTCAGGTTTATTGATTGCTTCAGTTACTCTGGATTTTGATGCACAAACACGTGCCGGTTTATCTCCTGTGGATATCGGAGCAGACGCAGGTGACTACGGTGCTTCTGGTTTGGATGTGGGTGTTACCGCATTGGTAAGGCCTCTGGCCAATACCTGTCACAGTGCATCTGAAGATATCACTGTAACCCTAAAGAATTATTCAACCAATCCAATTGATTTCTCGTTAAATAATGTGGATGTGATCGTAAATGTTTCCGGACAGGTAACTGCCGGTCCGTTGAAAGTGACATTAATAACAGGAACTTTGGCTGCAGGCGGAACAATGCCTGTTACTGTTGGACAGATCAACACAACTGCCAATGGCACATATACATTTAACAGCACAGCTACAGATGTTGCTTTAACGGATGTTACTCCGGGTAATAACTCTGATGTAACCAATGTAGTGATCAATTATGTTGCATTAAGTGTAGTAGCAACAGCTGCTATTCCCAATATTTGTATATCAGGGTCTTCCGCATTAACAGCAACACCTGCAGGCGGTACTGCTCCATATACTTATGTATGGAATGGAGGTACTGCAACAACGGCTGCAGTAAATAACACCGGAACGATCACCACTACTACTAACTATTCTGTAATTGTTACTGATTTCTGCGGATTAACTGCAAATGCTTTTGTTACTGTTACTGTAAGCAGTCCTTCTGTTACCACAACTGCTCCTGGTTCACGTTGCGGAACAGGAACTGTTGGTCTTGGAGCTACAGCATCCGTTGGGGCTACACTGAATTGGTACGCTGCCAGTTCCGGAGGAACTCCAATTGGTACAGGAACCAGTTTCACCACACCTTCCATCAGTGCAACGACTCCATATTACGTTGCAGCTTCTGAAGGCGGTTCAACATTTAATATCAGTAAACTGGCTCCTGAAGGTGTAAGTACAGGTACTATTTTAACTACTTACGGACAAGACTTTACCGTTACACAAGGATTTACCTTGAACAATATCCAGGTATTCTCTACAACAGGTACAGCAATAACAGTTTCATTATTCAGTTCAGGTGGAATTTCTCAATTGCAAACAACCGGGTCTGTTGCAGTAACTGCTGCAACATCACCAACAATAGCACTTGGTTGGTATATTGCCCCCGGAACTTACAGGTTAGTTGCGAATGGCATGACCGGCAATTTTATCAGGGATAATACCGGAGTTACTTATCCGTTTGCATTGGGTTCGGTTGGAACCATGAATGGATTTGTTTCTTCTATAACAGGTGCAGTTACCACTTCCAGCAGTTATTACTTCATGTATAACTGGAGTGTTTCTACTGGTTGTGAAAGCCCACGCAGTGCAGTTATTGCAACTGTAGTAAGCGCACCGACTATTACACCGGTAGCTTCAGTACCTGCTATTTGTGCCGGTCAAAGCAGTGTTTTAAGTGTTACAAGTTCTAATGATCCCAATTATACATATTCATGGTCTCCGGCAGGTCCGGGATCTGTTAGCCCTTCAGCAACCCAGATCTATACAGTAAATGCCAGCGACAATACTATCGGTAATACATTTTCTGGTTGTGCAACTTCAGCAACGGTTACGGTTACGGTTAACCCATTACCAGTAACTTCAGCAACAGCATCTACCACAAATGTTTGTCCGGGTGGTACCTTGAACCTGACAGCAGGAACAGGTGGAGCAAATCCGTTGAGTGAAAATTTCAATGCTGCTGCAACTGGTTGGACAATAACCAACGGTGGATCATCACCAGCACAATCTAACTGGTATTACCAGGCTGCTCCATTTACAGATGCATCGGGTTCAGCAACTTTCTTGAATTTTACAACCGTAAATGGTGGAAGTTTTGCCCTTAGTAATGCAGATGCCGGCGGATCTGGTTCTACAACTACCAGCATTTTAACTTCGCCCGTATTCAGTACAGTTGGAATGGCTACTGCAAACCTTAGTTTTGAGCATGTATACCAATCATGGACTTCAGGAGATCAAACAGTACAATTGGAAATATCTACCAATGGAGGCTCTACCTGGTCAGTACTACAGGATTATAAAGGAACAAGTGTAGGAACAGTGACTGCAAATGCGCAGGTAACTGCAGGCGCTAACATAAACATGAGTGCGTACCTGAATCAGTCGAATTTAAGGATCCGATTCAATTATGTAAGTGTTTGGGGTTATTACTGGATCGTAGATAATGTGGTTGTATCAGGTACAACACCTACTTATAATTATTCCTGGACATCAACCCCATCTGGATTTACATCAACAACACAAAATCCAACCGGCGTTGTTCCAACAAACCCATCAACCGTTTATACTGTTGTGGCAACTGATCCAACAACATTGTGTGCTTCTGCTCCTGCTAATACAGCCGCAGTTGCTTTGAGCGACCTTGCGGTGGGAAGCATTAATGTAATAGCCCACAACAATTGCTTCGGCGGAACCTTGGGAGCTGTTACTGCTACCGTTAGCGGAGGTACAGGTCCATTTACTTATACCATTGCCGGCCCTACGGTGAATACCACGGGTGCTTCTAATGGAGCATTCACTGGTCTTGCAGCGGGTAACTATACCGTTACGATTACCAGTGCACTTGCTTGTTCAGTTACCAGCAGCAGCGTAACTGTAAATGAACCAACAGCAGTTGTTGGAACAGTATCAGGAACAACAGCCCCTACCTGTAATAACGGAACCAACGGTTCAATTACTGTTGTGGGTTCTGGCGGAACCGGCGCTCATACTTATACCATTGCAGGTCCTACAGTGAATACTACGGGAGATGCAAGCGGTATCTATACCAATCTTTCTTCGGGTAACTATACCATCACCGTAACAGATGCAAACAGCTGTACGGGTGTAACAACAGTTACTACTTTAAATAATCCGGCGCTGATCCCGGTAACGGCATCAAACAATGGCCCGGTATGTAGTGGTTTAAATGTTGATCTTACGATCACTGAAACTTACACTACTTATTTGTGGACAGGCCCCGGAACAATTAACAATGCTAGCAGCCAAACGGCAACAGCAGTTGCACCAGCTAATGGTGATGTATTTACCATCACCGTTACCGATGGCAACGGTTGTACAAACAGTGCAACAACTACTACTGCGGTTACGGCCAACAGCCCGGTATCGGTTTCTATCAGTGTATCTCCTGGAACTGAAGTTTGTTCCGGAACATCGGTAACCTTTACGGCTACCCCAACCAATGGCGGTGGTTCACCGGCATACAAATGGTTTGTAAATGCAGTAGAACAATCGGGAGAAACAGCTTCTACTTTTGTAACAACAACATTGAATGACCAGGATGTGGTAACAGCAGAGCTTACATCAAGTGTAACCTGTACTACCGGCAACCCGGCAACATCCAATGCGATCACGATCACCGTATCAGGCTTCGTATTTGCAAATGTTACTATAGCAGCATCGGCAAATCCGGTTTGCGCAGGAACATCGGTAACCTTTACGGCTACCCCTACTGGTCCGGGTAATTCACCAACTTATGAATTCTTTGTAAATACGGTATCAGTACAGAACAGTGCGTCAGCAACCTATACTTATATACCTGTAAACGGCGACGATGTATATGTGATCATGACATCGAGCCTGGTATGTGCGATCGGTAGTCCGGTTCAATCTGCATCAGAAGTGATGACAGTGAATCCGGTACCTGCTGCTCCAACAGTAACAGTGGGCGGTCCGTTGACATTCTGTAACGGAGGTTCTGTAACGCTTACATCAAGCTACAGCGGCGTAGGAAACCAATGGTATCAGGATAATGTATTAATGGTTGGCGAAACAAATGATAATCTGGTTGTAACAACCAGTGGTTCTTACACAGTAACCTATACCGCATTGAATTGTACTTCTGCTGCATCTATTGCAGAAGTTGTTACTGTGAATGCAAATCCAACAGCAAGCATAACCGGTAATGCAACATATTGCACAGCCGGATCTACTTTATTAACAGCAGTTGCCACAGCCGGAAGCGGAACGATCACTGGATACCAATGGGTATTGGACGGTACAACTCCACTGGGTACAGCATCTACTGAATCAGTAACAGTTGCCGGTTCTTATACCGTGATTGTTAGCAACAGCAATGGTTGTGCAACCACATC
>JBBKWV010000209.1:0-17074 GCA_037969135.1 Ferruginibacter sp. | reverse complement strand
GTAAACAGAAAATATTTTTTTACGAATTGCTTATTGCTGTTTACAAAAAATGAAAATAGCAGATGTGTTGGCCATGCCCAGAGCAAATTGTAATTGTCTTTTGTCATGCTGTGGTCTGTCGATGTCCACATAAAAATTAAAACAATGCCCAGGAGGCCGGTAAGGAAAAAAAGCATGCCGTCAAGGCTTTTTAAAATGCTTCTTGCAAAACGGTTTTTTGACATGCTCAATAAAAAAAATAATAACAAAACTGCCGAGAAAAATACCATGGGTGTATACAGGGATCCGTTATTGTAATTTTCAATGGGATAAAGATTTGCAGATGTATTTACCAATCGTATATTTTTACAGCTGTCTAATGACCCCATTAAGTTGTCGGGTAAAAACTGTTGTTGTTCTCTTGTCATAACAGCATCTGTAGGTGCTCCCAATAAAATATCAATCCCAAGTTTACTCCAGTATTGTTTGCCACTGTTGAGATACTGATGTATGGCATTTCTGAATGTGGTGGATGCGGGCATAACGGCCGGCAGGGTTGGTTTCGGGTTAGAATTATTAACCAATAAGTCTCTCAGCCTTGTTGTACAATTGTCTAAAAAGAAATCGTATTTATAGTATTTATTTTCTTCTTTAAGGTTTTCATTCAGGGCACGTTGAATGATCTTTTTTTCTGCCGGGGAATAATGTAACACCTGTTCGGTAATACCCCGGTTGGTTGTTTGATACATCCATTTAAAATCTTCGAATTTTTCAATGCTGATATAATACAGCAATTTCCCCCGGATAAATTTTAAATAAAAACCCTGGTCATCAAAATTGAAAGTGCCGTAATTATATACAATGTCAAAATAATCATTGTTGATATCTGCACTGTCAATGATCCTGATGGCACTGTGGCCGAAAATGGAATACAATTCATCACCGGGAGTGCAGGTTAGCAGGGATATGCGTAACCTGGAAGAATCCTGTGCATGCAGTTTATTTTGTATCGGGTTCAGGAGAAAAATAAGAAACAGTAAACCGATGAATGATTTTTTCATTGAAAAAGATTGGTTTCGAATTTACGGACATAATTTTAAATGCAGATACGCAAAGCTGCAGAGAATCGAAAATAAATTTTGTGTTTTTGCCTCTTCGCGATTAATGGACTATCTGCTGTAATTAGGCGCTTCCTTTGTTATTGCAATATCATGTGCATGGCTCTCTCTCATGCCAGCATTGCTGATCTTCACAAATTTCGCTTTCTGCAATTCTTTGATGGTTGCTGCACCACAGTAACCCATACCCGCTCTTAAACCGCCCGTAAACTGCTGTACCACTTCTTTTAAAAGCCCTTTAAATGCCACCCGGCCCTCAATGCCTTCCGGAACAAACTTTTTAACATCATCTTCCACATCCTGAAAATAACGGTCACTGCTGCCCTGGGCCATTGCGCCAAGGGAACCCATACCCCGGTATTGTTTAAACTTTCTTCCTTCATAAATAATGGTTTCCCCCGGGCTTTCTTCTGTTCCGGCAAATATATTTCCCATCATTACACAGGTTGCTCCGGCAGCAAGGGCTTTAACCATATCGCCGGTATACCGGATACCACCATCACTGATGATGCCGATTTGTTTATTCTTTAAAGCAGCAGCAGCTTCCATCACCGCAGTGATTTGCGGAACACCTGTACCTGCAACGATCCGGGTTGTACAAATAGAACCGGGGCCAATACCCACTTTTACTGCATCAGCTCCTGCATCTGCCAGTGCTTTTGCGCCGGCAGCTGTGGCTACATTTCCGGCAATGACCTCTAACTGCCTGTATGATTTTTTTATCTGTTTCAATGTATCTATCACTCCCTTGGTATGGCCATGGGCACTGTCCAGGCATATCAGGTCAACACCTGCCGCATGCAATGCTTCTACTCTTTTAAACGTGTCTTTGGTAATGCCTACACCTGCACCTACCAGCAATCTGCCAAAGGAATCCTTTACAGCATGCGGATGACTTTTTAGTTTCAGGATATCCCCAAACGTTATAAGGCCTATCAGTTTTCCGGATTTATTTACAACAGGAAGTTTTTCTATTTTATTTTTTTTGAAAATGAGCTCTGCTTTTTTCAGATCGGTGCCCTGGGGTGCTGTAATTAAGTGATCCGAGGTCATTACCAAACTCACTTTTTGTCTGAGGTCCGTTTCCAGGCGCAGGTCACGGTTGGTTAAAATTCCGAGTAAAATAAACTGCTTATCTACAATCGGGATTCCACCGATCTTATTTTCTTTCATCAACCGTAAAGCCTCACCGATAGTGGCATCCGGACTAAGCGTGATGGGGTCGAGTATCAATCCGTTTTCACTGCGTTTTACTTTACGCACCTGGTCTGATTGTTGATCAATGCTCATATTCTTATGCAGGATACCCAGGCCACCTTCACGGGCAAGTGCAATTGCCAGTTGGGCTTCTGTTACAGTATCCATTGCTGCACTCAGCAAGGGTACATGGAGTGTTATGTTTTTTGTTAAACGGGTATTAATATCTACATCACGGGGTAATATTTGTGAGTAGGCAGGAAGGAGCAGCACATCATCAAATGTTAATCCTTCACCGAAAAATTTGTTGGATTTATCCTTAGCCGGAGCATTAATTATTGTTGCCATAGGCGAAGATAAGTTGATTTGCTGAAAAGTTGAAATCTTGGTTCTTTTCAGATGCTTCTATGTTAATTTGTACATTTTTCCCGGCAGGGAAAGAATGATCCCATTCATTTCCAGCATAAGCAAAGCCTGTGCAGCAGCAGAACTGCTCAACCCGCTTTTTAAATAGAGCTCATCAATTGCAACGGAATCTTTTTCCTGTAAAATGGCAGTAATGGTTTTTTCTTCGGGAGTTAATTCAATAAATAACTGTCGTTGTTTATTTTTTGCAGGCTTTTCTTTTTCATTCCAGTTCATCATTTCTAAAAAATCATCTGCACCTGTAATGAGCGAAGATTTATTTGCCCTGATCAAATAATTGCAGCCTTCACTTTTGGGGTCACTGGTTCTTCCCGGTATGGCAAACACATCTTTATTATAACTGTTTGCCAATTCAGCAGTGATCAGTGATCCGCCTTTTTTTGCGGATTCTATTACAATGAGTGCATCACAGATTCCGGCAACAATGCGGTTTCTTTTGGGGAAATTCTGTTTATCCGGATTGCTGTTGCTTTTAAATTCTGTAAGCAGTCCGCCCTGTCCGGTCATTTGTTTTGCCAGGGATTTATTTTGTGCAGGGTAGATCATATCCAGGCCGTGCGCCAGTACTGCAATGGTTTGAAGATCGTTTTTTAAAGCAGATCTATGTGCAATGGTATCAATACCAAATGCAAGCCCGCTGATGATCAGTATGTTTTTACCCGCGAATGCTTCAAGGAGGTTTTCACAGACCTGTTTTCCATATGCTGAATTATTCCGGGTGCCAACAATGGAAAGGATCCGGGGATGGTTCAGGTCTGCACTGCCCCGGTAATAAAGCAAAGCAGGACTGTCATAACAATTGACCAGCCTTTGCGGGTACTTTTTATCATTGATAAACAGTGTTTGGATTTTATATTTTTCTATAAAGGCTATTTCTGATTCACAGATAGTAAAATCGTGGAATCGTTTGATACTGTTTGCTCGAATGGTACCAATACCTTCAATTTTTTCCAATTCTTTTTTTGGGGCATTAAATATCGATGCAGCATCGCCATAAATTTGTACCAATGCTTTTGCATGTATATCACCAATATGGGGAATACGGGTAAGCGCTAACTGGTATAACAGATCATTGCTCATAAATTACGGATGAACAATATTAATAAAAAAATCAATTACTGAGGATACTTAATTCAGTTCTTCTGTTTAAAGATCTACCGGTTTCCGTTGTATTGTCGGCTATTGGTTTATCTGCACCATATCCTTTGAATAAGATCCGCTTTTGTGCAATACCCTTGCTTAATAAATAACCGGTTACCGCTTTTGCCCTGTTTAAACTCAGGCTGAGGTTATCGGCATCTTTACCCACATTATCTGTATGGCCATTGATCTGGATATTTGTTTTCGGGTTTTCTTTTAAAAGGGAAACCAGTTTATCCAGTTCATCGAGTGAGGCTGGTTTTAATTCATATTTATTAACATCAAAAAAAATATTTTTTAAAATGATGGAGGCGCCTGCTTCTATTGGCTGCAAGGGAATATTGACCAGTAGCGAAGAATCGGGGCCATTGCTGACCAGTGAAAAATTATCAGAATAGAATAAATAACCTTTGCGGGTTACATTAAAAGCATATTCCTTTCCTACAGGTAAAGTAACAAGATAATTACCTTCCTCATCTGTCTGCAATTTAAAAACTATTTTACGGCTATCTATCTCCGTTAGTTCAACTGTGGAGGGAAGACCGGCATTTGTTTTCTTGTCAAAAACCTTTCCTTTTACCCAAAGTGTTTTTCCTGCACGGATATCTTCCCGCAATTCAAAACGGTAAAGATCCAAACCACCTTTTGTATCACCCCGGTCGCTTGCGTAGTAAGAAGTTTTTCCATCTGAGGTAACCGTAAGTGAGCCTTCGTCGTCAATGGTATTGATAGGGTATCCAAGGTTTTCAGCAATTCCCCAGGTACTGTCATTTATTTTTTTTGAAAGGAAAAGGTCGGTCATCCCATAGCCCATATGTCCGTTACTGTTGAAATACAATGTCTGGTTGTCGGCATGAATAAAGGGGCAGCTTTCATCTGCACCGGTATTGACTTCCGGACCCAGATTAACGGGTCTTCCCCATTTTCCATTTGTCTGTCTGTGTGTAACCCAGATATCCCGGCCACCATAACCCCCAGTTTGGCTACTGGCAAAATACAGGTCTTTCTTATCCGGGGATAATGTAGGAGAGGATTCCCAGAAATCGGTGTTAACAATGGGGCCCATGTTTTCCGGTTCCGTCCAGCTTCCGTTTTTGGTTTTATAGGCAATATACAGGTCGCAGCTTCCCTGTCCTTCGGGATAGTTGCATCCGGTAAAGATCAGCCATTGGCCATCCTGTGAAATGTTTTGTGCCCCTTCATTCAGATTGGTGTTGATCTTGCCGGATACGGGTTTTGCTTTACTCCAGATGCCATTGTTTAAATCAGATTCATAAAAATCTTCGTCATTGTCAATGCGCCGGGTAAAGATCATTTTACTTCCGTCAATGGTAAAGGAAGGGAAATATTCCAGTGCGGCGGTATTGATACTGTCGCCCATATTTTGCGGTGTAAAAATATAATTTCCCGTCGGGTGTTTTTGTTCATATTCAACAGCAAATTCAAAAGTCTTTTTCCGGTAATTGCCTGCCTGGATACTTTGTTTATTCAAGGAAGGATTGGACAGGAATTCATTTACGGCGTACAATGCTTTTTGAAAATTCCCCATGCCCGACAGTGAGATAGAATAGGGAAGGAGATAGGTTTTTGCATAAACCGAATCCATCGCCAGCGCAGTTTCAAAATCTTTTACTGAAGCTGCATAGTCTTTCATATTTGCGTATATGCCTGCACGTGACAAATAAACATCCACAAATTTATCATCCAGTTTTAAAGCTTCATTTAAATGGGTAATTGATTCCCTGTACTTCCCTTCCTGCGCCTCTTCATAAGCGGTTCCATAAACTACAGCTGCTTTTTTATTCACTTTATCGGGGTCATACCATTGAGCAGAGGCAGCAAAAAAAAAGGAATGCAAAATAAGTAATAGTAAGATTGCTCTGGAATAACTATTGGTTTTTTTATTCATTACAGGATTTAAGAGTTGAAGATAAAATTAAAAAAACTATTTCTTATATGACGGATTGTTAAAGTATGCTTTGCAAAAGCGGATGGAAATGATAAGAATGAAAACGAAACAGTATCGGGTCCTCCACAATGAAAATCTCATAATATATGGTAACAGTGATTTTATACAGCAAATCTGTATTATCCAGCTTTAGGGAACATGTATGTATTTGTGTATCTGCAGGGATAATTCCCATTGCGGATTTTCTTTAATATATGCTATTATTTTTTCTGTTACAATGGATGCTTTATCCCATTCCGGTTGTAAATAAAGTTTACAGGATGGCGAAACCTGTGCTTCGTATTTTTCGGCCCAAAGAAAATCTGAATCATTAAAAATCACCACTTTTAATTCATTGGCCAGTGGTAATATGCCGGGAAGGGGAGCTTTGAATTTTTTAGGGGATAAACAGATCCAGTCCCAGCTCCCGCTTAATGGATGGGCGCCGGAAGTTTCCATATTGGTTTCAAATCCGGCATCCTGTAATGCTTTTGTAAGCATATCCAGATTGTGCATCAGGGGTTCCCCTCCGGTAATGACCACCAGTTTTGTATTGGTTTTTTTTATTGTCTCCACAAGAGATCTGATACTTATTAACGGATGTCCGGCTGTTTCCCAGCTGTCTTTCACATCACACCACACACAGCCAACATCGCAACCCGCAAGCCGGATAAAATAGGCGGCCCTGCCCTGGTGAAATCCTTCGCCCTGTAAAGTATAAAAATGTTCCATTACCGGAAACTGCTGTTCCATATTCTGATCTGTGTTATTCAATTTGCGTTTTTAAATGGATAATAATAGCATTGGATTCACTTGTTCTTTTGCAAATAGGCATTGTACGTATTCATCAGCAAAGCTGCAATGGTCATTAAGCCCACACCTCCGGGTACAGGTGTTATGTAACTGCATTTGGGAGCAACGTTTTCAAAATCAACATCCCCTTTCAGTGCATATCCTGATTTTTTATTTTCATCTTTAACCCTCGTTATTCCAACATCAATTACAACAGCATTTTCTTTTACCATATCAGCGGTAAGGAAAAGTGCTTTGCCAAGTGCAGCTACGATGATATCGGCCTGTAAACAAATATCTTTCAGGTTTTTAGTTCGGCTATGGCATACTGTTACCGTACAGTTTCCCGGGTCAGTATTCTGGCTGAGTAAGACGCTGATGGGCCGGCCAACAATATTACTTCTGCCAATAACAACAGCATGCTTACCTGCAGTTTCAATTTTATAATGCTTCAGCAATAACATGATACCGAACGGAGTGGCCGGAATAAAAGCCGGAAGCCCCTGTATGAGTTTCCCTGTATTCAAAGGATGAAAACCATCCACATCTTTTGAAGGATCTATCAGGTTTATGATCTTTTCTTCACTGATATGAGATGGTAAAGGCAATTGAACCAAAATGCCATCAATATCATCATCTTTATTCAATGATGTAATGGCTGCAACCAGTTCTGTTTCTGAAACGGTTTCTTCCATCCTGATCAATGTGCTGATGAAGCCAACTTCAGCACAACTTTTTATTTTGCTGGAAACATAGGTTTCACTTGCAGCATTACTGCCGATTAAAACAGCAGCAAGATGGGGCGTTTTTTTATTTTGATTTTTGAGTAAATCAAGTTTTTCTTTTAAGCTTTCTTTGATTGCTTTTGAAACAAGTTTTCCGTCTAAAATATTCATGGCTGCAAAATTAAATAACTAATGTTTATAAATGCTTTTTGTTATAAACATCTGCTGCTTTTTTAATGATTTTAACTAACTTGGCAGCAATTAAACAAACCGTTTTGAGAAAACACATCTTTTTATTTTTAGTGCTATGCTGTTTTTTGGGATTGCATACAATTGCCCAGTCGCTTCGATATTCACTCAGTATGCCCTATATCAGTTTGGGTGCCTACAGCAAAGAACAGGTGGATGTTTTCTCATTTACCAACAACCAGGCTTCCCTTGCATCCATGAAATCTCCTGCTGTTGGAGTATTCGGTGAAAGGAGGTTTCTGCTTGCTGAAACCAGCCTGTATTCTGTGGCCGCAGCAGTACCTACATCACTGGGAAATTTTGGTTTACAGGTTAACTATGCCGGTTTTAAAAATTTCAATGAAAATAAAATAGGCCTTGCATATGGCCGGAGCCTTGGTAGCAAATTGGATATTGGCGTGCAGTTTAATTATTATAGTTATCGTATTCCAAATTATGGCAACGCATCAACTGTAAATTTTGAAATTGGTGCAATCGTTCATTTTTCCGATAAATTAAACGGAGGGATACATATTTACAATCCCGTGTCAGCTAAGTTGGGGAAAACAGGGGATGAAAAACTGGCTTCGGCTTATAAATTCGGTTTGGGTTATGATGCTTCAGAGAATTTCTATGTAAGTACGGAGGTCATTAAGGAAGAAGATAAGCCGGTTAATGTTACCGGAGGGTTGCAATACCGGTTCAAAAAACAATTTTTTGTGCGTGCAGGATTTGTAAGTGAAACAGCCAGTGGTTTTGGCGGAGTAGGACTGGCATGGAAAAGTATGCGTTTGGATATATCTGCCAATTATCATCCGCAACTTGGGTTTTCACCGGGGTTGTTATTGATAGCAAATTTTAAAGAAAAAAAATAAGGGATCCATTCCGGATGTGATTTTATCCTGAACAAATTTCATCTGGCTGATTTTCCGGTTAAATAGTTCAACATATTGGTTTTGTTGAAACTATTTTAAAAAGTTCTCATGAAAAAAATATATCTCTTTTTTTTATTTTTTATCAGCAACGGATACCTGTTTGCGCAGGTAACAGAACTGCCTGCAACTACCACAGAACAACAGCTTGAGAACATTACGGAGAATAACGAAGATCTGGAAACGGAGGATGATTCTTATTTGCAGGAAATGGTACAGTTTATCAGAAATCCGGTTAATCTCAATACGGTAGATGCAACTGTTTTAAAAGAGATTAAGATCCTCAGCCCGATACAAATTCAAAATTTGATCTCATACAGAAATCTATTGGGTAAGCTATTGAATATTTATGAATTACAGTCTGTCCCTGGTTGGGATCTGCAAACGATCAGAAAAATAAGGCCCTATATAACGGTTACAAATGAGGTAAGATTATTCGAAAATATGAGTACCCGGTTAAAGAACGGAGAACACAGTATTTTATTCAGGGCCAGCCAGGTATTGGAGCGTTCGAAAGGTTATCTTGTTGATCCTGCTACCGTTACGAATTATTACCCCGGATCTCCCCAAAGGTTATTATTCAGATATAAATATGTCTATAAAAACCTGTTACAATATGGAATAGTGGCCGATAAAGACCCCGGGGAACAGTTTTTTAAAGGCAACCAGAAAAATGGGTTCGATTTTTATTCTGCACATGTTTTTGTACGCAACATCGGTATTGTAAAGGCAATTGCGCTGGGTGATTATACAGTAAACATGGGGCAGGGGTTAACACAATGGCAAAGCCTTGCTTTTAAAAAGGGGCCGGATATTACTGCTACCAAAAGACAATCGGCGGTGCTAAGACCATACAATTCTGCAGGAGAAATCAATTTTCACCGGGGTGCTGCAATTACCATTGGAAAAAATAATTGGGAAGCAACCGTATTTGGCTCTTACAGAAACCTGGATGCCAATTTTATTGCTGCCGATACCTTAACAAATGAAGACATCATTTCTTCCCTTCAAACTTCGGGTTATCACCGCACAAAAAGTGAAGTGGATGACAAGGGGGTTCAGCGCCAGATAGCTTTTGGTGGAAATATAGCGTATCAGTTTAAAAATTTACATGTAGGCGTAAACGGTATACAGTACCGGATGAAAATCCCGTTGGTTAAAGACCCTCAACCCTATAATTTATTTGCATTGAGTGGTAAGAATTTCGGGAATTACAGTTTTGATTACAGTTATACTTTCCGCAATATGCACCTGTTTGGCGAACTGGCAACAACCGGTAAAAAGGGACTGGCTTTTGTAAACGGTTTATTGATCAGTGTTTCTCCCAATGTGGATATGAGTTTCTTATACCGGAATATCAACAGGGAGTACCAGTCGTTGTATACCAATGCATTTACAGAAGGCACATATCCTACTAATGAAAAGGGTTTATTTTCTGGTATCAGTATACGGCCCGCAACGCAATGGCAAATAGATGCTTATGTTGATTTGTATAAATTCCCCTGGTTGAAATACCTGGTGAATGCGCCCACCATTGGTTCAGATTATTTTATCCAGGCTACTTACAGGCCAAACAGGCAACTGGAAATTTACAGCCGGTTTAAAAGAGAATCTAAAGGAAGTAATTATAATCCTGATCTGCAGCCTTTGAATCCGGTGGTTTATCAGCCCAAACAAAACTGGCGAACCCAGTTCAGTTATAAGATCAACCAACAGTTTACTTTTAGAAACCGTACAGAAATTGTGTGGTACGATAAAAAGGGTGGTGAATCCGCTTCCGGATTTTTGATCTATGCAGATCTGATCTATAAACCCATGATGAAACCGTTTTCAGCCAATATGCGGCTGCAATATTTTGAAACTGATAATTACGACAGCAGGTTATACGCATATGAAAACGATGTATTATATAGCTTTTCGATCCCCGTATTTTATGAAAAAGGTTATCGGTATTACCTGAATGTGAATTACGATATTACAAGAAAATTAACTATGTGGGCCAGGATCGCCCAAACGATCAACCCCGAAAGAACGAAGATCGGTTCAGGCCTCGATGAGATCAACGGTAACCGGAAAACGGAGGTTAAGTTACAGTTCCTATATAAATTTTAACTTTTTTTCCTTACCGTGCAGCAATTCTTATTTACCATTTGTCCTATAGATGTATAAGGTAAGTTTAAGGAAAAAAGATTTAACAATTTTTTTACGTTGACAAATTATCCTTATTTTTACAATTCATTAAACAAATAATTAATCGCACATGAGAAGATTTTTATCACTGTTTACAATGTTGATGCTCTGTGGAGTATTGGCATTTGCACAGAGCCGGGTGGTGACCGGTAAGGTTATCGACAATAATGGTAAACCCGTTCCGTTTGCATCCGTTTTAGTTAAAGGTGCAACTGTCGGCGTTCAAACCAATGTCGATGGTGAATACAGTATCAGAGTAAATAAAGGTGATGTACTGCAAATTTCGCAGTTGAACTACGGAGCAGTTGATGTTCCCGTTGGTTCATTAGCACAACTTACTACTTCTTTGGAACTGAAAGCCAATACAATTAAGGAAGTAATTGTAACCAGTGCATTTAACCTGAAGCGTACCGCAAGAAGTACTTCTGCGAATGCACAGGTACTCGGTTCTGAGCAATTAAACCCGGTTCGTAGCACAAGTGTGAATGACGCATTGGCAGGTAAAATATCTGGTATCCAGGTACGTAGCCAGTCTGCTGGAGCCTTGGGCCGCCAGAATGATATTCGTTTACGTGGAGAAAATGATTTTGGAGATGGTTCTTCAGGATCTACCGGTTCTTCAGTTATATACGTAGTTGATGGTACCATTTTGCCAAATGCAAATGATGTGAATATGGATGATATTGATGATATCACTGTTTTACAGGGACCAGCTGCTGCCGCCATTTTTGGTGCACAGGGTGCTAATGGTGCCATTGTAATGAATCTTAAGAAAGGAAGAAAGTCTCCGGGTATGGGAATTGAGATCAATTCCGGTGTTCAGTTTGACAAGGTTTATATTTTACCCAACCACCAGAATTCTTATGCAGGTGGTGACGGAGAAAATATGTCTTTGTACAAATGGAAGGCAGGTGATCCGGAAGGCTGGAAAGCTTTGGATGGTAAATACTATCCCGATTATTCTGAAGACGTTAGCTGGGGTCCACGTATGGTAGGACAGGAATATATTCCATGGTATGCATGGTATGGTGGCCATGAGAGAGCATTTAAAACGGCTGCTTTAACTCCACAACCTCATAATTCAAGGGATTATTTCAATACCCAACAACAAATAAATAACAATATCAACTTTTCAAAAGTTACCGATATTATCAACTTAAGGGCTTCTTATGGTAATATTGACGTCAAAGGTTTGTTACCAACAACAGGTTTAAAGAAAAATACATTTAACCTGAACACATCTATCAACTTAAGTAACAAGTTAACTCTTGGAGTAAATTTCAATTATATATCTACTTCTATTAATGGAGAGTTTGATGATACTTATGCCAATTCAACTTCAGGTTCATTCAACCAGTGGTTCCACAGGGACCTGGATATGAATATCATGAGAGAATTGAAAGACCTGAAAACCCCATCTGGAGTTCAGGCTAGCTGGAATCACCAGAATCCCAATACGTATAATGCAGCAAATCCTACAGCATTTTATGGTGCATACTATTGGGTAAGCCCTTATGTGTGGTTTGATCTGGTTAAAAATACAACAAGGAATGACAGGTTATATGGTAATGTATCTCTTGCATATAAATTCAGCAATGATTTCGGAATTACCGGAACTTACAGAAAGCAACAGAATACCGTATTTTCAGAAGAACGTTACAGTTCCGACCTGTTTAACAATACCAATAAAGTGGCTGGTGGAAACTGTACCAAATGTTTTGGATACTATTCTAGCAACAATTCTTTCAGCAACATAGAAAATTTCCAGGTAATTGCAGATTATAATAAAAAGATCAAGAATTTTTCTATAGCTGCAAATGCAGGTATTGACATATCTCAATCTACACAGCGATCAAATTTTGCTAATACCAACGGTGGTTTAAGTGTAAATAATCTGTATACTATCGGCAATTCGAAAACACAGGCAACCATTGGTAATAACAGAGTAAATGGGAAATCCCGTGCATTATTTTTAACGGCCACTTTCGGATATAAAAATTTATTATTCGTTGATGGTACCATTAGAAAAGACTATTTTTCTTCACTTACTTCCGGATCTGAAGATTTTGTTGGCTCACCAGATATCCTATCTAAATCAATTGGTGCTTCATTTGTTTTCAGCGACCTGATAGGAGCAAATAAAATATTGAGTTTTGGAAAGATCCGTGCAGCTTATGGTGAGGTACCACAATCAATCACAACTTATCGCAATAACCTTTCATATGATGTAAGTCAGTTCCAGTGGGCTGGTAATATCGTGCAGGTTGCCCCTAATACACTTATTGATCCAAATTTACGCGGTGCTGTTGCTAAGTTGTCTGAGATCGGTATCGAAACCAGGTTCCTGAAAAGCAGGTTAGGTATAACTGCAACTTATTATGAAGGAACTTCAAAAAACTTCCCAACTACCGTTACATTACCTGCAACTTCAGGAGTAACCGGTTTCCTGACAAACCTGGGAGAAATAAAGAAGAAAGGTATCGACATGCAATTCATGTTAAAGCCAATTTGGGGCAAAGATTTCAAATGGGAAATTACAGCCACTTATGCTTATTTGTTGAAGAATACTGTTGTTGATCTGGATGGTAATGATACATTACATACAAGAACAGCCATCATTGAAACCTTATGGGGTGCCGGAAGTCCTGCATTGGTTCAGGAAGAAGGTCAACAATGGGGTCAGATCTGGGGCAATGGTATCATGAGAAATGCTGCCGGTATTCCTATTTTGGATGCGAGTGGAAATTACAGTACCGATCCAAATGTAAATTATGGCAGTGTATTACCTAAGTACACAGGTGGTATCCAGAACAGCTTTTCTTACAAGAATTTTACCATGAATGTGAATATTGACTATCAATCCGGTGGTAAATACTTCTCCTTGTCTGATATGTGGGGTTCATTTACAGGATTAACAGCCCGTACCGCAGTATTGAATGATAAGGGAAATCCGATTCGTGATCCAGTTGCTGATGGTGGTGGAGTACACGTTTTTGGAGTAGATGCTACTGATAAAGCTGTTGATTACTATGTAGAAGCCAGGTCTTATTATAATAACTTATACAGCAATAAATTGTATGATGAATTTGTATATGATCTTACATTCGTTAAATTAAGAGAGTTTAGTTTAGGATATAATATTCCGGTTGAAAAACTGGGATTGAACAAATGGGTCAACAGAGCAAATTTTGCGATCGTTGCAAGAAATCCTTGGTTGATCTATGCTAAAACTAAAGATTTTGATCCTTCTCAAATTTCAGCTGTATCTGGTGAAGGTGGTGGATTCCCTGCAACAAGGAGTATTGGATTTAACCTGAAAGTAGGATTCTAATCAACCCAAAATCTTAAATTATTAAAATATAAATTATGAAAAAAAGATCAATAAAACTCATCACCATAATTGCAGGAATTGCAATGATCAGCTTTGGCTCATCATGCAATAAACTGAAGGATTTTGATACTACCAATGCAAATCCTGCTGCAGTAACGAATCCTATTCCATACGCATTATTAACGAATGTGGAAAGACAATTGGGTGCTTTTGCTTCCAATGCGAGAAGCGCAATTTACTGCCAGTATTTTTCTGAAGCAGAATATCCGAGTATCGGACAATATGCAGTTCCACAACTTGATTTTGGTGCAAACTATTCAGGTCCTTTGTATGACCTGCAAACAGTTATCAATGTTAGTACTAATCCTGCAGAGATTGCAATGGCCAGGATTTTGAAAGTCTATATATATTGGACAACAGTTGACAGGTGGGGACCAATTCCTTATGAAACAGCTTTACAAGCGAAAATCCCTACTTATTCTAAGGAAGAATTCATTTATAAGGATATGATCAAAGAATTGACTGAAGCGAAGGTACAAATGCCTGCTTCTGGTTCACAGAGAGGTGATATCCTATTTAATTCAGATTTTTCAAAATGGAAAAAGTTGGCAAACTCTATGAGAATGTTAATGGCGCTTAGGTTATCAAATGTGTACCCTGGTGCATCTGACTATGCTGCTACTGAATTTAAAGCGGCTTTGAATGATGCTGCAGGTTCTATTGAAGATAATTCATCAAACCTGAAAGTATCTTATGTTGGTGGTGGTGGTGATGCCAATGCATATGCAAATCAATTCTGGTACACAAATCAACAAGCCAGGGATAATGGATACAGTGTTCCTTTAAACAATATGCTTTCTGCTATTGGAGATACCCGTACATCTGTTTTTGGTAGTTCTTCCAATGCTGTTCCTTATGGATATAGCGAAGGGTTGATCAATGCCTGGAGGCAAGCAAATCCAACATGGGCCAGGGTATTTGCTCCTGCTTATAGAACCGAAACATCTCCGGTTTATGTTGTAACTGCTGCACAGGTTTTATTAGCCAGAGCAGAAGCTGCTGACAGGGGATGGACATCAGACAATGCTGCTACTGTTTATACTGCGGGTATCAATGCCGCATTTACACAGTGGGGATTGTCTTCACCTTCTGCAAGCTATATGTCAAATGCAAATGTTGCTCTTACCAATCCAACAGGAACAGGAGCTAACCTGAAGAATATTGCAACACAATATTATTTTGCAAGTTTCCCTGATGGAACACAAGGATGGTCAAACTGGAGAAGAACCGGTTTCCCTGTTCTTACACCGGGAGCTTATCCTATTTCTGCAGCACATACAACCATTCCTCGCAGGTTGACTTACGGTACTACGGAGTATTCTAACAATATTGTAAATGTTACAATAGCAAATGGTTGGTTAAATCTGGGTGATGTACAGGAAAGTAAAATATGGTGGGATCGTTAATAAAATAATCATCAAACCGGTGGCTTGGCCCCGGTTTGATCAATATACACAAACAATAAAAACAATTCTGATATGAAATATTTATTAAACATAACTAAATATGTTGCAGTGTTGGCAGCTGGTATCATTCTGCTGAATTCCTGCGATAAGGTAAAAACGCCGGATCCAATGGGAGACGCGGGTAAAACGCTGGTTAAAATAATCGGTGGTGGTAATCCGGCAGCGATTGCTAAAAAGCCGGTTGATTTTGTGCCAACACCAACCAGATTATTGGTTGCTGATGTGCGCAGAGATGTAGCTAATAATGCAGATTTGAACAAAGTCATGCATGTTACAGTAATTGATGATACTGCTGCTGTAACAGCTGCTGACCCAAGTTATATTCATTTGGATCCTTCCTGGTATACCATTGATGCATCTACACCTAAAACTGGTGGTGCAGGTGGCGTTTTCAATTTAACAATGGCAGCAGGTGAATTTGCTAAACCCATTTTTATTACCATTCCGGATGCTACTTTATTAGACCCAAGTTCATTATATGCTATTGGTTTTACGATCACTACTGTTGATGCTGATGGCAAAATATCAGAATCAAGATCAGTTGTTGTAGAAATTGGTGCAAAAAATAACTGGGATGGTGTGTATGAAATGAATGGTACTTTCAGTGATGTAACCAATGCTAATTTTACTTATTATGGCGCACAGCAATATTCATTGATAACCATTGGCGGCGAAACCTGCGATGTGATCAATGATGACCTGAATGGTGGTATCCATGGTTATATATTCAGTAATGCCGGTGCAGGAACTTATTATGGTAGTTACGGTTATGTGATTAGTTTTAACCCGGCAACAAATGCAATTGCAGATTTACATAACTGGTATGGCGAAACCGCACAGGGTGGTTCCGGAGCTCCATTGTATTCTGCTTCTAACACCCGTAGGGCTGTTTTAGACCCTTCTGGTGCAAATGCTGTACAAGGTAATAAGGATATCGTTATCAAACATTGGTTAATGCATCCATCAGTTGTTCCTGGAGGCCCTCGTGCTTTCTTTGATGAAACATGGGTTTATATGGGACCAAGATAATTTCAATTCAGAATTATATTTCAAAAAGCTCCTGTAACGGGAGCTTTTTGTTTTTATCTTTACTTTAAAAATTACTGATTATGAGTAACCCAACAGAACAACCAGCACCGTTAAATATAGAAATTTCAGAAGAAGTAGCTGAAGGTACCTACGCAAACCTGGCTATTATTACGCATAGCCATGCAGAGTTTGTGATCGATTTTGTAAACGTAATGCCGGGTACACCTAAAAGTAAGGTAAAGAACCGCATCATATTAACGCCATTTCATGCCAAACGTTTTATGAAAGCAATGATCGATAATATCAAAAAGTTTGAGGCTTCCAATGGGAATATTCAGGATATGGAAGCAGTAGAGATACCATTTAATTTTGGAGGACCGGCTGCACAGGCTTAAGAAGTTTGAGGTTTGAGGTTCGAAGTTAGTCCACATAGTTCGAACTTAACCTCAAACCTCAAACCTCAAACCTCAAACCTCAAACCTCAAACCTCAAACATCAAACCTCAAACCTCAA
>JBBKWV010000208.1:0-3169 GCA_037969135.1 Ferruginibacter sp. | reverse complement strand
GCATTAAATATAAATTACATAAAATATAATTGATACCAAAATAATTATATATAAAAATTTACTTTAAAAATTGTTTGCTATGGAAATTTGACAGTTTTTTCACTGGATGGATTAGATTTATCCAGTAAGTTAAAGTATTATAGAGAAGGCGTGAACATAATTTTAAATAAAATTAAACTGCATTTCTAACCGGTGGTTTTAAAATTTTATTTGGTAAAGATTTAAAATAATTGTATACTATGTGTATACTGCGGTTAATCCGCTTTATTATTCACTTAAATTATTTATTATATGATGAATGTTATGAATTATCAGGATTACGATGTGATATTGAATGTATTTAAGGCAATTGAAAAAAGGAACCACAATGATGCAGAGGAATGTCTGGATGGAAATTTCAAATCAACCATATTAAATGAATCGGTTTGCCGTGAACAATACCTGGACATTTATCACCGTATCAAAGAAGGCATGCCGGATGCAAAATTCAGGATACTGGATCTAACTACAGATGGAGAATCATTTAAGGCAAATGTAAAGATCACCGGCACACATTCACATACCATACCATCACTTAAAAAAGGATGGAAGAAAATGAAGCCTACTGGTAAAAAGATCAACAAGATCATCACATCAGTTGAGATCATTCTACGCAGTGAGCGTATCATGGAAATCAGAAATCTGGAATCAAATAAAGGGGTAATCTCCGGTTTACTGGATGAATTAGATATACTTCCAAAAAGTTATTCCAAAAACTAAGTAAACATGTATAAATACCGGAATTTTCCGGTTTTTTTGTATGTGAAATAGGATGTTATCCTGACAGATGATTGAATAATGATATTTATATCGTAACTTTCTTTGTCAACTCTTTTCTATCTATAAATAGAAGATTTTTAAAGATTGTTGTTTTAACTTTTAAACTAAAAAATAATAAAATGGATAATACGGTTTTATATATAGTTGTTGGTATACTGTTGATTTTTATTTTAGGTGTGAAAATTGTACGCCCTACACATCGTGCATTAATTGAAAGGCTGGGAAAATACCGGCGGTTTGCCAATCCGGGATTTCACTGGATCATTCCATTTATTGAAAAAATGTATATCGTAAATACCACGGAACAAATGGTTGATGCCGAAGCGCAGGAGATCATTACAAATGATAACCTGAATGCTTCAGTGGATGCACAGGTTTATTTTCGCGTAATTGCTGATGAAGAAAATGTAAAAAACTCTCAATACAATGTAAATCGTTACCAGTGGCAGATCGTGAACCTGGCACGTACAACACTGCGTAATATTATTGGTACACTTACTTTGCGTTCGGCCAACAGCGAAAGAGGAAAGATCAATGCAGAACTTCATATGACGCTGATGGTAGAAACCAAAAATTGGGGTATAGAAGTGATTCGAACAGAATTAAAACAAATTGATCCTCCGGCAGATGTGCAGGAAACCATGAACAAAGTGGTAAAGGCAGAAAATGAAAAAATTGCCGCTATAGATTATGCTACTGCAAGGGAAACAGTGGCAGATGGTGAAAAACGGGCAAGGATCAAGGAAGCAGAAGGCTCCAGGCAAGCGAAAATATTATTTGCTGAGGGAGAAGCTGAAGCTATTAAAATGGTGAATGAAGCTGCTGAAGAATATTTTGTTGGCAACGCCCAGATTTTGCGTAAACTGGAAGCGGTGGAAAAAGCCATGAGTGAGAATACAAAATTTGTTGTCCCAGCAGGTTCTGATCTTGTAAATGTAATCAGTGAAATGGCTGGAATAGTGCCCTTAAAAACCAAATCATCTTCCTAATTTTTCTGATAAATTTCTAAAATATATTTAAACTTTGACCAATGTCAGGTTTACAAAAATCTGGAAATAAATTAACCAACCAGCCAAAGTTTAAACAGGCTGAAAAGTATGTATTTGCCTTATTGAAAAAAAAACTCCCTGACACCTTATATTATCATGGCATGCGCCATACCACAAATATGATTAAGGCAGCAATGCAAATAGCCGCTGCAGAAAATATTTCTGAGGAAAAAATGAATCTCCTGCGAACAGCAGTAGTATTCCACGATGCAGGATTTATTTATGTGTACAAAAAGCATGAAGAAAAGAGTTGCAAAATGGCCAGAAAAATACTTCCTGCATTTGATTTTTCCGAAAAGCAGATAGAAAGTATTTGCGGGATGATCATGGCAACAAAAGTGCCTCAACAGCCTAAGAACATACTGGAAAAAATTATTGCCGATGCCGATCTGGAATATCTGGGTACAGACCAGGCTCCCAAAATAGCTAAACGTTTATTTAAAGAATTAAAACACCGTAAACCATCTTTTACAAAAAAAGACTGGAACCAAATGCAGATTGCATTTATACAAAAACATAAATACTTTACAAAGTTTTGTAAAAAGAACCGAAATCCTGCCAAACTGAAATATCTGAATAACCTTATTAACGGTAAAGGTTAAACATCTTTTGAAATCATTTTATTTTATAATGGAAAATCTCCAATAATTGGATAACTTGTAAGCAGAATTATGTACAAAGTAGTTCTGCTACAAATGTCCGTTATGGTATACTGCTGATCCTGAAAACAGTGTAACTGTAATACCACAAAGAGAAATTATTTTTAACCAAAAAAAACAAAATGAATTTACGTAGAAGTAATACTTTAATTGCATTGATGATTTTCAGCATTTTATTTACTGCATGTTCCGCTCCGGAAAAAGAAACAGTAAAATCAGATCCGGTAGAAACCAATATAAAAACGTATACCCACACCTGGGATGAGATCATGAACAAAGGAAAATTAGATCTGTTCAACGATTCAAACTTCACCACAGATGTACGATTTCATATGAAACCGGCCGATGTAGTAGGTATCGACAGCGCCCGGGCATTTTACGCCAACTTCCTTACCGGTTTTTCAAACATTCAATTCACTATCAAAGATGTTTTTGGCCAGGGGGAAAAACTGGTAAAGCACTGGAATTTTAAAGGAACACATACCGGCAATTTTTTTGGTATTCCTGCAACCGGGAAAACAGTTGATCTGGATGGCTCCACCATTGTATTGAAGCGGAATGGAAAAATTGCCGAGGAACAGGATTTTTACGATAATATGCATTTTATGACACAACTGGGATTGATGCCTGAGCCTGGTAAGT
>JBBKWV010000207.1:0-3275 GCA_037969135.1 Ferruginibacter sp. | reverse complement strand
GTACAGGTTTCGAAGCCGCAAGTTTATTTGTAAGTGATGATGCTTCAGCTTCTATACTTGAAATATTGCATCAGCAGGGAATTCGTTTTATCGCCCTGCGTTCTGCCGGGTTTAATAATATTGATTTGGTTAAGGCTAAGCAATTAGGTATCCGGGTGGCAAGGGTTCCGGCTTATTCACCATTTGCGGTAGCTGAACATGCCGTGGCTTTAATGCTGGCATTAAACCGGAAATTGATTAGGGCTCACAATCGAATAATGGAACAAAATTTTTCGCTTGATGGATTAACCGGTTTTGATATGAATGGTAAAACAGTTGGCATCATTGGTACCGGAAAAATAGGTGCTATAATAGCCCGGATATTATATGGTTTTGGTTGCCGTTTGCTGGCCTTTGACAAACAGGAAAATGAAGAAATAAAACAAAAATACCAGGTTGAATACACAGATTGCATGTCCTTATGCAGGCAATCCGATATTATCACATTGCATGTTCCTTTGAATGAACAAACCAAGCATCTTATTAATAAATCATGTATTGAATATATGAAACCCGGAGTAATGCTGATCAATACCAGCCGGGGTGCATTAGTCAATACAAATGATGTAGTGAATGCTTTAAAAACAGGACGCATCGGTTACTTTGGTATGGATGTGTATGAAGAAGAAGAAGGTCTTTTTTTTGAAGACCATTCAGACGATATTCTCCAGGACGATACCATCGCCCGGTTGATGACTTTTCGAAATGTATTAATAACCAGTCACCAGGGATTTCTTACCGAAACTGCTTTAAAGAATATTTCAGAAACAACTATTCACAACCTCGATTGCTTTGAAAAAAATGAAATATGCGAAAACGAGATCAAAATAAAGTAATGACAGTCATTAAAGCCAATGGTGAAACAGAAGGATTCAATGAAGACAAGATCCGTAAGTCTTTGTTGAGATCTGGAGCAGCACCCGATGCAATTAATTTAGTAATTAAGAATGTAAAGAATAAACTCTATCAGAATATTTCTACAAAGAAGCTGTATCAAATGGTTTATTCCGAACTCCGGAAAAAGCATCGGCCCAGCGCCGGTAAATATCATTTAAAAAGAGCCATTATGGAATTAGGGCCAACGGGCTTTCCTTTTGAAAAATATGTTGCGGAAATTTTCAAGGCAGAAGGATATCAAACCCAAACGGGCAAAATAATATTGGGGCAATGTGTAAAACATGAAGTGGATGTGATTGCAGATAATGATTCGGAGCAATTTATGATGGAATGCAAATTCCACAGCCAACCGGGTACGGTTTGTAATGTAAAACATGCATTGTATGTCAGTGCCCGGTTCCAGGATATTGAAAGAAAACTAAAGTCAGTGGCATCCACAGGTTCAAAATCGTTTAAAGGCTGGTTGATAACCAATACCCGCATGACTTCTGATGCAGAACAATATGGCGTTTGTTTCGGACTTGGTTTATTGAGTTGGAATTTTCCAAAAGGAAAAAGCTTGCGGGAACGGATTGATAGAACCGGGCTGCATCCAATAACATGTATCACTTCTCTCACCAAAGCAGATAAAAATCAATTAATTAAAAAAATGATCGTACTCTGTAAAACGTTGTGTGAAAAACCTGGCATTCTTTCTACAATAGGAATTGACAAAATTAGAGCCAAAAAAATAATTGATGAAGGGAAAAGTATTTGCGGGAATAAATAAGAGCTAAAAAATATTATTTGATATGAGTATTCAGAAAATAATAACAAATTGGCATGTTATTACAGGTGGCCCCAGTACGGGAAAAACAACAGTAATCAATTTATTCAGTAAACGGGGTTATAAAACCACTATTGAACATGCGAGGCATTATATAGACACCATGAAAGAGGAGGGAAATACAGTTGAAGAGATCAGGTCAAATAAAAGAAAATTTCAGTTAGGTGTTTTGAATATGCAGATAGAACAGGAAGCGGAACTATCTCCTGATGAAACTGTTTTTCTTGACCGTGCTATTCCGGATGCTATGGCCTATTACCAGTTTTTAAATCTTGAATTTGATGAAACACTTCTAAAAGCTATGGAGCAGGTTTCCTATAAAAAAATATTTATTCTTGACAGGTTGCCTTTTGTAAATGATTATGCAAGGACAGAGAACGAGAAGGATCAAAAATATATTCACAAATTGATTATAGATGTTTACGAATCCTTGGGATTTCCGGTAATATTTGTGCCTTTATTAAGCCCCGATAAAAGGGTTGATTTTATTTTGAATAAAACGTAAAGAACATGAAAAAATTTGTATACATACCGTTCTATTGCCTGCTATTGCTTTCTGCCACAGCCTTAACGGCTCAGGATAAAGAAATGTTTATTGAACAAATTGCAGGCAAAACAATTACAAGAGAGAGTTTTAAAAGTGACGGTAAATTTTTGGGCAAGCAGGAATTTATAGCTGAAAAATTACAGCAAACCGGTAAAAACTTCATCGTTAATATTAATACCAAAATTTATGATGAAGCAGGTAAATTAGAATCAACTTATACAACTGCATATAGTTGCAAACCCAGTGAATCAAATGTGTTGCTTTCTGTATTTACAATCAAACCCAGAAATCAAAAAATATCAGTTTCCGTTAATTCCGGGGATTTTAAGAAGATGTATGATCTGAACCCCGGCGAAATGATGAATAGTCTTAGTCTCACCATGTATGTTGAAACAGGGATTCTTAATTTCCTCGGCTCAAAAAACAAAGTAGAAATAACTAATCGCCAACTCACAAAAGAAAATAGCTATTGGAAGATTACTGAACAAATCAACATAAGGGCATACCTACTGGGAATACGGATAAAGACGATTGCCTTTAATGTAACAGAATACTTAACAACTTCAGGCCAATTGGAAAAACAGGTTTTTAAGGAAACGAACGGAGATTATTTTACAATTATGTATAAAGCAAGATCATGAAACATATAACTGACCAATCTACATTACCTCCGGCAGACGCTGATAAAAAATATTGTAAAAAAGAGTTGAAGAAAATAAAAGAAGAACTGTTTTCATTGCAGAATAAATTCTATGCTGATGGAAGATTCGGGTTGCTGATTGTTTTACAGGGTGTAGATACATCGGGCAAGGATGGAACCATACGACATGCATTTTCAGCTATAAACCCAATGGGCATCCGGGTAACCTCTTTTAAAAAGCCTACAACACAGGAATTGGAACATGATTTTTTATGGAGAATATATCCTCATTTTCCGGCTAAGGGTATGATAGCCGTATTTAACCG
>JBBKWV010000206.1:0-3026 GCA_037969135.1 Ferruginibacter sp. | reverse complement strand
GATCATCTATTAATTTTTCACTGATCAAAGTCATAATTAAAAAAGTTTGTACCTGTTACCTTTGGTAAGACTTTTAAGTATTATGAACCTCTGGAAAAATATCATAAGCAAACCCACCTGATCATTCTTGCAATTTCCCTGTAAGACAAAATCAATTTTTCCACTATCAGCGATTTAAGCTGATAAAATCAACATGCATGAAAACGATCATTGAGCCTTTCCGTATAAAATCGGTGGAACCGATCTATTTTACTACAAAAGAAGAAAGAAAAAATATTTTAGAAAAAGCCTGTTACAATACGTTTCGGATCCACTCCAAAGATGTATTGATCGACTTGTTAACTGACAGTGGTACCAGTGCCATGAGCAGTAACCAATGGGCAGGTATTATGCAAGGCGATGAATCCTATGCAGGCAGTCCCAGTTTTTTCCGTTTTGAAAAAACTATCAAGGATATAACAGGAATGCCACTTGTAATACCTACACACCAGGGTCGGGCAGCAGAAAAAATCATTTTTACAATACTTGGAGGAAAAGGAAAATATTTTATCAGCAATACTTTGTTTGACACCACAAGGGCAAACATTGAATTTTCCGGTGCTGAAGGCATTGACCTGATTTGTGAAGAAGGAAAATTTCCCACCATACCTGCACCATTTAAAGGAAATATAAATATCACTGCACTTATAAAAGTGATTGAAGAAAAGGGTGCAGAGAATATTCCAATGGTTATTATCACTGTTACCAATAACTCCGGTGGTGGGCAACCAGTAAGTATGCAAAATATTAAGGAGGCAAGTAAAATATGTTCTAAAAATAATATCCCATTATTTATTGATGCCTGCCGGTTTGCGGAAAATGCATATTTCATTAAATTAAGAGAAGATGGATATGCCAACAAATCTGTTCCTGAAATTGTCAGTGAACTATTCTCTTATGCCGATGGCTGTACCATGAGTGCCAAGAAAGATGCTTTTGCCAATATAGGAGGATTTTTGGCAATGCGGGATCTGGAACTGGCTATGCAATGCAGAAACTTATTGATCATTACAGAAGGGTTTACTACCTATGGAGGTCTTGCCGGCCGGGATCTTGAAGCTATTGCCATCGGATTGAATGAAGTAATGGATGAAAATTATTTACAATACCGTATCCGCAGTATCGAATACATCACAAATAAATTGATTGAAGCGAATGTACCGGTAATGCAGCCTGCAGGAGGCCATGCAGTTTATATTGATGCAAAACAATTTTTACCACATATACCAGCAGAACAATATCCGGGCCAGGCATTGGCTTGTGCACTTTATATTGAAGGGGGCATTCGAAGTGTAGAAATCGGATCATTAATGTTTGGGAAATATGATATTGATAAAACATTGATACCAGCACAAATGGAATTGGTACGATTAGCAATACCGAGAAGAGTTTATACGCAAAGCCACATTGATTATGTAGCCGAGGTGATTATTGAAGTCTTTCAGAATAAATATCAAATTAAAGGATTACAAATAACTGAAGAGACATCCTTGCTAAGACATTTTACAGCTAAACTTAAACCGGTAAGCTAACCAGGCTTTTTAACTCACACCAACAATTTTCCCATCTACCACATCAATAAAATTTGCCTGTGGCACTCTGGGTAATCCGGGCATCCGCATCATCTCACCACAAACTGCTACGAGGAAACCAGCTCCCCGGTTTATTGCAATATCATCCACATCTATTTTAAAATCGCCATCCAATCCACTTACTAATGGATCGTCAGTAAAAGAATATTGCGTTTTTGCCATACAAACTGGTAAATGTTCAAGTCCTAACTGTTTGATTTTTTTGATCATCACCTGTGCTTTTTTATAAAGCACAACATCTTTTCCGCCATAAATAGTCCTTATGATCTTTCTGATCTTTGTTTCTACATCATCTGAAAGGTCATATGTAAATTGCAACGGAGGCGATGGGTCTTTGCAAATTTCCACAACTGCATTGGCCATTTCTATTCCTCCTTCTCCACCTTTTCCAAAAGCATCATTAACAGCAAATGCCACTTCTTTATTGATGCACCATTCCCTCATCAGATCAATTTCGGCATTTGTATCGAAATGATACCTGTTGAGTACCACAAGTATTTTTTGCTTGAATGATTTCAGAATAGCTATGTGCTTTTCCATATTTTTTAATCCTTCCTCAAGGGCGACTCTATCGGGCAACATCATTTTATCTTCGCTAATTCCTCCACTTAACTTTAATGCCTGAGACGTTGCAACTAATACACTCATGGCTGGTTGCAAACCTGCTTTTCTGCATTTGATGTTGAAGAATTTTTCTGCACCAAGATCACTGGCAAACCCAGCTTCAGTAATTACATACTCACCAAATTGCATAGCTGTTTTAGTAGCCACTATTGAATTACAACCATGAGCAATATTTGCAAAGGGTCCGCCATGAACGATAGCCGGACAACCTTCCAATGTTTGAACCAGATTAGGAAGTATTGTATCTTTTAATATTGCAGTGATTGCTCCGGTTACACCAAGTTCTTTTGTTGTAAATGGTTCACCGGCAAACGTAAATCCCAGTAACATGTTATCAATTCTATTTCTAAGATCTTCCAGATTCTCTGAAAGGCAAAGCAGTGCCATGATTTCACTGGCAGGTGTTATTACAAATCCAGTTTCCGATGGAATTCCATTATTGGGACCATCGAGAGCAGTTACAATTTTTCGTAACACCCGATCATTTACATCAAGACATCTTTTCATTAACACTGTCTTTATTCCTTCAGGTTTGCCCCGGTTATAAAAACGAAAATTATCCATTAAGGAAGCCAGTGTATTATTAGCTGCAGTGATTGCATGAAAATCACCTGTAAAATGAAGATTGATATCTTCCATCGGAATGATTTGAGAATATCCGCCACCAGCAGCACCGCCTTTCATTCCAAAACAGGGACCAAGTGATGGTTCACGAAGTGCCAGTACCACATTCTTATTTAATTTTTTTAACCCATCTGCCAGGCCAATAGA
>JBBKWV010000205.1:0-5247 GCA_037969135.1 Ferruginibacter sp. | reverse complement strand
TGGGACATTTTGTGGCTTTTGCGCATATCCTTGGCGGACTATTGATTGCAGCAGGCTTCTACACCCGTTTTGCCTGTTTAATCCAGATACCCATTTTATTGGGAGCCGTTTTTTTTATCAATACATCCGGAGATATGCTACGGCCATATTCCGAATTATTTATTTCTATTCTGGTTTTGATTTTATTGATTGGTTTTCTCATCATTGGCAATGGCAGCTGGTCGGTTAAATTCGATGAAGAAACTAAAAAAAAGGGTACAGCATAATTTTTGGACATAAAAAAAGAGCAAATTGCTTTGCTCTTTTTTGTAATACAATTTACTTTTTATTTATAAATGGTGGCCAAGCCACTTGCCAGTTCTGTCATTTTTTTGATCCCATCTTCCGGCAGGTTTCCTTTTTTAAATTCTGCAAGAATATCAGCATGTTTGTTTTCCATTTCCATCAGAAAATGTTCTTCAAATTCTTTTATTTTACTTACAGCAACCGTTTTTAATAATCCCTGGGTTCCCAGATAAATAATGGCAACCTGCTTTTCAACTGAAAACGGGGTATACTGAGCCTGCTTAAGTATCTCCACATTTCGTGCACCTTTATCAATTACGTTTTTGGTTGCAGCATCCAGGTCACCACCGAATTTAGAAAATGCTTCCAACTCGCGGTAAAGAGCCTGATCAAGTTTCAAAGTACCTGCTACTTTTTTCATTGATTTGATCTGTGCATTACCACCCACACGGCTAACCGAAATACCCACGTTGATCGCCGGACGAATACCCGCATTGAAGAGGTTACCCTCCAAAAATATCTGCCCGTCGGTGATAGAGATCACATTCGTAGGGATATATGCAGAAACGTCACCTGCCTGTGTTTCAATGATTGGCAATGCAGTTAAAGAACCTCCTCCTTTTACCAAATGCTTTATAGAAGCTGGTAAATCATTCATTTGCTGTGCAATTTCATCTTTTGAAACCACTTTTGCAGCTCTTTCCAATAAACGGCTATGCAAGTAGAACACATCGCCAGGATATGCTTCACGGCCGGGTGGCCGACGTAATAACAGGGAAACTTCCCGATAAGCTACAGCCTGCTTGGAAAGATCATCATAAATGATCAATGCCGGGCGACCGGTATCCCTGAAAAATTCTCCGATAGCAGCACCTGCAAATGGAGCATAGAACTGTAAAGGTGCCGGTTCAGAAGCAGAAGCAGCTACAATGGTTGTATATTCCATTGCACCATATTCTTCCAGTGTTTTCATGATACCCGCTATGGTAGAAGCTTTCTGACCAATAGCAACATATATACAATAAACCGGTTTGCCGGCTGCAAAAAATTCTTTCTGATTGATAATGGTATCAATAGCAATCGCTGTTTTTCCTGTCTGTCTGTCACCGATAATAAGCTCACGCTGACCACGTCCAATAGGAATCATGGCATCAATAGCTTTAATACCTGTTTGCAGTGGTTCTTTAACCGGCTCCCTGAAAATTACACCTGGTGCTTTACGCTCCAGTGGCATTTCATATAATTCTCCCTTGATCGGGCCTTTACCATCAATTGCAATACCCAATGTATTTATTACACGACCACTCATTCCCTCTCCCACTTTAATGGAAGCGATCTGACCGGTACGTTTAACTTTATCTCCTTCTTTGATTCCACTGCTGTCTCCCATCAAAACCACACCCACATTGTCTTCTTCAAGATTCAATGCAATTGCTTTGATCCCGTTATCAAACTCTACCAGTTCACCTGAACGCACATTTCTTAATCCGTAAACACGGGCAATACCATCACCCACCTGCAATACGGTTCCTACTTCTTCCAAACTTGTACCTGCATTGAAATTGCTTAATTGCTGGCGGAGTATCGCCGAAATCTCATCTGGTTTAATTTCTACCATAATTTTAAGTTGATCAGTTAAAAAGTTGATCGGTTGAAAGCACTATTAAACTTGAAAATATATAAACATTTCAACCTTTTTCAAATCGGCTGCAAAGGTAGGGGATGGCGGCTGGAATGTCAAAAAAATAGAGAGTTAATTCAAAGAATTAAACTCATTTTTATAATTATCTCAGCAAGTACCGCAATTAATTGAAGAATATATTTTTTTTTGACAGGTATATATTTTCTTCGGTATTGTGTTAATTTTATACTCCATTTTTAAGTTTTATTTTAAACGTTCCATAATGAAAAATTTTACACTCCATTTTACTAAACTATTTTTCCTGCTAATATTTAGCATTGCTGTAAATGTTTTTTCTTTAAGTGCACAGACAGTTGAGGATCCGGATCTGCCTGCTTTCTTCAACAACTCAATTTCTAAAGAAGAATATTTACAAAAAAGAAATAATTATATCAGTGAATTAAGGGGAGACCAGTTTTTAAATCAAACTACTTATAAAGCAAGGGCAAATGCGTTGGAAGCAAAACAACAGCAGGAAAGACAACAGCAACAAAATAATACATTTTTTATTTTGAGCCCCAACTGGACGCAACTCGGGCCTGCTCCGATTCCGAATGGGCAAACAACCGGAGCCAGTGTAGCAGTAAGCGGAAGAACAACTGCCATTGCTATTCATCCAACAAATCCAAACCTGGTATATGTTGGAACGGCCAACGGAGGCGTTTACCGAACTACTGACGGGGGCAATACCTGGACAGCTATTTTTGATAATGCACAATCCCTTGCCATTGGTGCACTGGCGCTGGCTCCTTCCAATCCGTCTATTTTATATGTGGGAACAGGCGAACCAAATCTTTCAGCGGATTCATACGTGGGCATAGGATTATACAGGATTGATAATGCAGATGCGTCTCCGGTTTTAGTTGGTCCAATTGATCCACCCATTTCGGGCACAACCTGTTTTTTTGGAAGAACCATCAGCAAGATCCTGGTTGATCCATCAAATGCAGCAATTATATACGTTTCTACTGCCACGGGAGTTATTGGTAATCCCAGTGGCACAGCAGGCGGCGGAACTATTCCACCATTGGGTCGAAGAGGCATTTACAGATCAACGAACGCAACGTCGGCAGCAGGTTCAGTGAACTTTACCAAATTAGATATCACTTCTGTTAATGATAATTTCAGCATTATTGACATGGTGATGGAACCGGGAAATAGTGATGTGATTACCTGTTATCTCTATTCCAATAGTGGGGGAATTTACAGAACGGATAATGCAAGTGCGGCAACTCCGACATTTACCCATCCATACACTACAACTACAGCTGTAAGAGGTGAATTATCTATCACAAAAGTGGGGGCAAATGTTACTTTATATTGTGCCAATGGAGAGAATAGTACCGGAAGGTTAATGAAATCAATTGATGGAGGGGTTACCTGGGCAACTACTGCCGGAACAACCGGATTTTGTTCAAGCCAATGCTTTTATGACATTGCCATTGAATCAGACCCCACGGATCCAAACAAAGTTTATATTGGCGGCGCAGCCGGAACCAATATTTTCCGGCGTTCTACTGATGGGCTGGCTACAATTCCCGCATCTTCCACCAACAACCTGCATGCAGATTGCCATGTAATAAAATGTGCTCCTTCTTCCCCGCTAACCCTTTATCTGGGTTGTGACGGAGGGATTTGGAAATCGACAGATGGAGGAATTAACTGGACAAGTAAGAATACTGCCGGCTATCATGCAACACAGTTTCAAAGCATTGCCCTGCATCCAATTGACCCCAATTTTACCATTGGCGGCACCCAGGATAATGGAACAAACAAGATCAATCCTGATGGTTCGCATACAAGGATCGATGGTGGCGACGGCGGTTACGCATTGATAGATCAGAATGCAGTGGATAATTCCAATGTGACTATTTACCATACTTATTTTAATTCAACCGGCAGCCAAATTGGATTTTCAAGACAAACAACTGTTGGCGGAGCCTGGTCCTTTTTCGGATGCGGAGGTACTGCAAACGGAATATCCTGTTCGGATGCTACTATGTTTTATGCTCCAATGGCACTTGGACCGGGTACTCCAAATACGCTTTATTTCGGGTCCGACAGACTTTATCGTTCATCAAATAACGGCACAACCATGGTTCTGGTAAGTCAGGGTCCGATTATTTCAGGCACCCAATTATCGACCATTTCCATTGCCAAAACAGATGATAATGTAAGGCTTGTAGGATTCAGAAATGGTAAAGTATATAGTACATCCACAGGGTCTTCCACATTAACGGATGTTACTCCGGCAGGTGCAACAGCTGTACCAGTAGGTCGCGTTATGATCGACCCTATTGATAAAAAAACCGCCTATATATGTTATGGTGGATATGGACTCCTTGCTAAAAGGCATGTTTGGAAAACGACCAACCTGGACGCGGTTACCCCAACCTGGATTGCTTCCGGATCAGGAATTCCCGACATCCCGGTTAATTCTTTTGCCATTGACCCCGTTAATACAAATATTCTATTTGCCGGAACAGATATTGGCGTTTACGTCTCTATTGATGCCGGGGCCAATTGGAATAGTTACAGTGCCGGACTACCCGTTGTACCAGTTTTTGATATGGCCATTCATCCGGTAACAAAAGCATTGAAAATTGCAACACATGGACGGGGTTTCTGGCAGTCCACCAACGCTGTTATACCAGTTACATACAATGGATTTTATGCAACGGCAAAAAACAATGGAAAGGTTTTATTGGAATGGTTAACATCCAGCGAATCTAATAATAGGGGTTTTGATATCGAAAGGGCATTGTTTAGCCAGGATATTACCCTGTTGAAATTTGAAAATATCGGATTTGTAAATGGTAACGGAAACTCAGCCACTCCAAATAAATATACTTTTGATGATGCACCAACAGGCGGTAAAAAATTTATTTACCGTTTGAAACAGGTAAATTTTGATGGCAACTTTAAATATTCAGAATCACGTGTTATCAGCCTTTCCGGTTTTGATTATGCTTTACATGACATACAACCCAACCCGGTTTCAATCAATGCTATTATAAAATACCAAATACCTATTGATGAAAATGTAAATATCAGTATATATGATGCTGGTGGTAGATTAATTAAAACGATTGTTTCGGGATTACAAAAAGCCGGTATATATCAGGAAACTATATATACAAATGAATATCCATCGGGTAATTATATCTACAAGATGACTACTTCCTCATTTTACAATTCTAAAAAGCTCCTGATCATTCACTGATAATATTTTTACCATATAAAAAAAGACACTGTCACCATTAAATACAGTGTTTTTTTTA
>JBBKWV010000204.1:0-20330 GCA_037969135.1 Ferruginibacter sp. | reverse complement strand
TTTTTTATGATTTCATTAACAATGCTGCTGTTTTATATTTTTTGCCGACTTTTTGAAGAAATGGATAAAAAAACCCCGTATTTAACGGGGCTTGCGGTTGGGTTTGGTAAACAGTTTGCACTTTGATCTAAGAATTGCTTGTCAATTCATAAACTAATTTACTGCATGTTTTGGTTAAATGGTACTAATATAATTTTTCCAAAGAATGGCATTCGCTGATAATTCCATGACAATGATTCTTGAAAGAATGCTGCTTGACGAAAAAAATATTCCCGGCAAATTACGTTACTGCCTTAGTATTAGGTTGTTTAATAGTAAGTTTGCAGCAATTTTAAAACGCATGTGGAGCATTTGTAAAAAGGAACTGAACCAGTTTGTTAGTCAACTTACGGGTTATATTGCCATCATTTTTTTTATGTTGATAAACGGAATATTTCTTTTCTTACTTAAAGACAGCAGTATTTTTGAATTTGGTTATGCAAATCTGGATAAGTTTTTTGCACTGGCACCTTGGGTTCTGCTTTTTTTGATTCCTGCGATCAGTATGCGTTCACTCTCTGATGAATTTAAAACTGGCACTTTTGAACTGTTAAAAACCAAACCACTTACTGCCTGGCAGATTGTATTTGGAAAATATGCAGCGATATTGATCATTGTCTTATTTGTTATTATTCCCACATTCATGTATGTTTTAACCATTAAATTACTCAGTGCTACCGGTGCCATTGATATGGGTGGTATTACAGGCAGTTACCTTGGTTTATTTATGCTGGGAGCCGTTTTTGCAGCAATTAGTTTGTGTTGCAGCAGTTTTACCAATAATGCAGTTGTAGCTTTTTTAATCAGTGCTTTTACTTGTCTGCTCCTGTATTTTGGTTTTAATGCTTTGGGGCAATTGCCTTTTTTACAGGGGAATGCCGGATATTATACAGAAATGTTGGGTATCGATTTTCATTACCGGAGTATTAGCAGAGGTGTTTTGGATAGCAGGGATTTTATTTATTTTATGAGTTTCATTTTTCTTTTTTTATTAATAACTGCCAAAAACCTGGATAAAAAATAAATGAGTTTCCCCAATAAAATATGGAAAAGTAAATTCTGGTTGGTTTTAACGATCATTTTTCTGGTTATTATTAACTGGGCCGCTTCGATATATCATACAAGGATTGATCTGACCAATGAAAAAAGATTCACCCTGTCTTCCCCAACTATTAAACTTTTAAAAAAGTTAGAAGATGTTGTTGAAATAAAAGTTTTTCTAAAAGGTGAATTTCCCAACGGATTTAAAAAACTCGCCGGGAGTACCAGTGATATCCTGCAGGAGTTTAAAGAGATCGCCGGCAATAAACTTCAATATAGTTTTGTTAGTCCCGATGATGAAATGGAAGATACCCATGTGAAATGGGGTGATACACTTTCTGCGATGGGTTTGTTTCCCATTAATCTCAAATCTCAACTGAAAACAGGAGAACAACAGCAATTATTGTATCCGGTTGCCTTGATGAGATATAAGGGAAATGTGTTTCCTGTAAAATTATACAACGGTATTCCAAATATCGGAAATTTGGAAATTAACAGTGCGGAAGCATTGTTGGAATTCCAACTTGCTGATGGGTTATATAAATTAACCAACCAGCAAAAACCGATGATTGCTTATTCTATCGGTAATGGAGAGCCGCAGGATGCGAGGACTTATGATCTTGTTGAAAACGTGTTACACAATGAGTATAACCTTAAAATTGTAAACCTGAATACTTTACCGGTCATTGAGGATACTTTTAAATTATTACTGATAGTAAAACCTACGCTCCCATTTTCTGATATGGAAAAATTAAAGATCGATCAGTTCGTTATGCGCGGTGGGAAACTGTTACTATTCATGGATAAGCTAAATGCAGAAATGGACAGTCTGCGTATTAAAAATGAATTGGTTGCGTATGACAGGGATCTTGGGTTGGATGACATGCTTTATAAATATGGCGTCAGAATAAATAATGATCTCATCATGGATCTTCAAAGTGACCGGTTGCCTTTTGATGTAAACGGAAACGGACAGTATGAATTTTTATCATGGAATTATTTTCCTGTTTTTGTATCAAAGTCAAATCATCCGGTTAATAAAAACATTGGTTTTGTTTCGGGTAAATTTGTAAATTCCATAGATACGGTAGAGGCTGATGGAATTAAGAAAACAGTATTGTTAAGTTCGTCGGCCAATACAAAAACAATCTCTGCCCCGGCTCTTATCAGCGGAAAAGAAAATGTGAATGCACCTGAAGATGAAAAATTTAAAACAGCCAACATACCTGCAGCTGTTTTACTGGAAGGCAAATTCACTTCAATGTATAATAACCGGTTATCAGGGGCATTGAAAGATAGTCTTGAACAGTATGGGGAATTATTTCAATCAAAGAATATCATAGATAATAAAATGATCATCGTTGCGGATGGTGATCTTGTATTGAATGATGTGGTAAAAAACGAACCGCTTCCCATGGGAATGAACCCGTTTACATACGGATCGCAATTTGAATACAGGTTTGCCAATAAAGATTTTTTACAAAATTGCCTGGATTATCTTGTGGACCAATCCGGTCTTTCTGAAGCAAAATCCAAAGATTATACCTTGTTGCTTTTAGATACTAAAAGAATGAATGTTCATAGGTCGGCCTGGCAATTTGTGAATATTGCCGCACCTGTAATTATTGTGCTATTATTTGCTTTAATTTTTACCTGGATACGTAAAAGAAAATACAGCGTATAATTTATTTTTATGAATACAACTCAACTTATTTATCTTGTTTTCGGCAGTGTTATTTTTCTTGCTTTATTGATTGATCTGGGATTACTCAGCAAAAAAAATGAACTGGTAAGTTTGAAAATGGCATTTATACAAACCATTTTCTGGGTATTGTTGTCATTGGCATTTTGTGCTTTTATCTGGTATGAAAATGACGGGGGTAACGGCAAAACAGATGCAGTAAGATATATATCTGCATACCTGCTCGAATGGTCTTTATCTATTGATAACATTTTCGTGTTCATCATCATATTCTCTTTTTTTAAAGTAAAGCCTGTCAATTACTCAAGGGTGTTACTGATGGGCATTTTGATGGCAATTGTTTTCAGGATCATATTTATAACTGTTGGAAGCGAACTGGTGGCGAGATTCAGCTGGATCATGTATATTTTTGGTGCCTTCCTGGTTTTTACAGGAATAAAAATGTTCAGAACAAAGGAAGAAGAGGCATTTGATCCGGAGCATAGCTGGGCATTCAGGTTTATGAAAAAATATCTGAGAACAACCAATGAAGACATTCATGGTAAATTTTTTACCAGGATCAAAGGCAAAACACATCTTACTAAATTAGCCATGGTGGTTATCATGCTTGGACTTATCGATATTGTTTTTGCCATTGATTCCATACCGGCTGTGTTCTCAATCATACCAGACCCAAATGATAAATTGCTGATATATTCATCCAACATATTTGCTGTTCTTGGTCTGCGCAGTTTGTTTTTTTTATTGCAGGGTGCTGCAAATAAATTTGATTATCTTCAGCAGGGAATCGCGGTAGTTTTATTATATATCGGAATAAAGATGCTTATAGAAAAATGGATGCATATTCCGGTATGGGCATCATTAATGGTCATTTTGGTATGTATCGGAGGTTCTGTTCTGTATTCTGTTTTTAATAGCGAACAGTTTAAATCTGCAAAAAAAGTAAATGGCAGTAATTAAATTATTTGAATGCAATCTTATACCTTTTCTGACATTTCCCGGATTCTGAAAGTAAAACCAACCCGACAGGTTTCTGATCCTTTGATCGGTTCATTACTAACGGATAGCCGCAAGCTTGTTTTACCCGAAAGCTCCCTTTTTTTTTCTATTAACAACCCCCATAAGAAAGCAGATCATTTCATATCTCAATTGTATGAAAAAGGGGTGCGCTCTTTTATCACAGACAATAACCTGGATCAGGCAATTTTGGATATTTGCCCCGAAGGAAATTTTATGCAAGTCCCCAATGTTTTAGATGCATTGCAGGAAATTGCTTTTTATCACAGGCATCAGTTTCATTATCCGGTAATTGGAATTACCGGAAGCAATGGTAAGACCATCGTAAAAGAATGGCTGTATCAGTTGTTGAACAATGATTTCAACATTGTAAGAAGCCCCAGGAGTTATAATTCGCAAATTGGCGTTCCGTTAAGTATCTGGAATATGAATGCTGCCCATAATTTGGGAATTTTTGAAGCAGGAATTTCAATGCCCGATGAAATGCTGCAATTGCAGAAAATGATAGATCCCGATATTGCAGTATTTACTTTTATCGGAGAAGCACATGCAGAAGGGTTTGAAAATATTGAACATAAAATAAAGGAAAAACTCCGGCTGTTTATTAACAGTAAAGTATTGATTTATTGCGCTGATGATGAAATGATGCAGGCTGCCGTTACCGGATTTAAACAAAAACAGAATAAGCAGATTCAATTATTTGGCTGGAGTAGAAATGAAGGAACTGCCTTATTGATAAATAAGATCGATAAAAAGGATGAGGGCACAGTTATTATTTGCCGGTATAAAAAGGAAGATATTCATTTTATTATTCCATTCACAGACGATGCATCTGTTCACAACGCGATTACCTGTTGCTGTGTGTTGCTTTACCTTGGAATTTCAATTGCCTCTATCGCTGCACATATTTACAAGCTCAGGCCTGTTGAAATGCGGTTGGAACTCAAAGAAGGCATAAACAACTGTTCAATTATAAATGACAGTTACAGTGCAGATATCAATTCCCTGAATATTGCACTTGATTTTTTATCGCAGCAGCAACAAAACCCAAAGCGAACACTTATTTTAAGTGATGTTTTACAATCCGGTCAATCTTCTGATGATCTGTATAAAAACATTGCAGAGATACTGGGTCAGAAAAAATTAAACCGGTTTATCGGCATTGGCAGTGAAATATCATCCCATGCAACTGCATTTGATAAAATTTCAGATAGTTCATTTTATGAAACCACTGAAGATTTTATTAAACATTTGCCTGCTCAGCATTTTCAGGATGAAACCATTTTATTGAAAGGGGCACGTGTATTTCAGTTTGAAAAGATCAGCCATGCATTGGAGCAGAAATTACATGAAACGGTATTGGAGATAAATCTGAATGCTTTGCGTAATAATCTGAAGCAATACAGGCAATTGTTGAATAAGGATGTGAAACTGATGGCAATGGTAAAGGCATTCAGCTATGGAAGCGGAAGTTATGAAATTGCCAGTTTGCTTCAGCATGCGCATGTAGATTATCTGGCAGTTGCATATGCCGATGAAGGAGTGGCATTGCGGAAGTCTGGAATTCGTTTACCCATTATGGTTATGAATGCGGAGGAAGCCGGATTTGGTAATATTGTCCGTTTTCAACTTGAGCCGGAATTGTATTCATTCAAAATACTGCGGTCTTTCGTTCAATACCTAAAACTGCATAATATTAATAATTACCCCGTTCATTTAAAAATGGATACAGGGATGCACCGGTTGGGATTTGTAGAATCAGATATGGGATTACTTATTGAATTTCTGGCAGAGGGGCAACCAATAAAAATACTATCTGTTTTTTCTCACCTGGTTGCAAGTGATGATAAAGCACTGGATGATTTTACAGTAAATCAGGCGGCTTCTTTTCTAAGAATGACAGGCAGGATTGAACAGGCAACCGGCTATTCATTTCTTAAACATATTTCCAATACATCTGCCATTCACCGGCATCCGGAAATGCAGTTTGATATGGTTCGGCTTGGTATCGGATTGTATGGTATTGATTCTGGACTAAAGCTTCAAAATGTAACAACACTTAAAACGACCATTTCACAAATAAAATCAGTAAAGAAAGGGGAGAGTGTCGGATACAACAGGGCTGGTATGGTACATAGAGATTCTGTAATTGCAACGGTAAGGATAGGATATGCTGATGGATATCCGAGGGTACTTGGTAACGGTAACGGCAAAATGTTATTAAATGATCAGCTGGTTCCCGTTATCGGAAATGTGTGTATGGATATGACCATGCTTGATATTACCGATGCAGAAGCAAATGAAGCTGATGAAGTGATCGTATTCGGAGAAGATCTATCTGTTACCAGTATTGCAAAATGGGCACATACTATTCCCTATGAGATTCTCACCAATATTTCCCAAAGGGTAAAGCGTGTTTATTTTGAAGAATGATGGTTTCCGGACTGCATTATCCCGAAAAATTTACTCCACACTAAAAACTTATCTTTGTTGCCTGTGCATTTTTTGATGGTAAGCCGGGAATATACCGGTTTGAATTTCTAAAAAATTATTTTTGAGGATGAAAGCAAGATATTTAGTATTTATTATCGTATTGATCTTAATTGCAGATCAGACATTAAAAATTTATATTAAAACAAATTATCAATTAAATACTACCCAGCATATTTTTGGTAACTGGTTTCAATTGTATTTTGTTGAAAACCCCGGAATGGCCTATGGGTGGAAGTTTGGTGGCAATTTTGGAAAATTAGCTTTAACCGTTTTTAGATTGGGTGCTGTGATTTTTGGTACCTGGTACCTTGGCCGGATTATAAAAATGAAATACCATAAAGGATTTATTATTTGTGCTGCACTTGTTTATGCAGGGGCATTTGGCAACCTGATCGATTCCTGTTTTTATGGATTAATATTTGATAAAGGAATGATTTTTGACCCGCAAATAAATGAATACAATGGTTATAGTGGTCTGGCTGCATTTTCTTCAAAAGGATATGCCTCTTTTTTACATGGAAATGTAGTGGATATGTTGTATTTCCCGGTAATAAAAGGTCATTTTCCTGCCTGGTTTCCATTTTGGGGTGGAGATGATTTTGAATTCTTCAGGCCAATTTTTAATTTGGCAGATGCATCTATCAGTACAGGAATATTAACTATATTGGTTTTTCAAAAACGTTTTTTCAAAAACCACAAGGAAACGGAGAGGCATCATACCGTTGAAACAGGTGCACTTGCTGATGATAATTCACATATTTCTTAAAAAAATAACTTTAAAAAATAAATAAAAATACCAGAATGAAATTTGCAAAATATCTTCTCATCAGCCTGACTACTATTTTAATCATTTCTGCCTGTCAGAAGGAACTGGATTTTGAAATTGACGGATTGGCTCATGGCACACTTTCAAACAGTGCCGGTGATTGCCTGCCAAGTATCATCAATGGCATTTATAAAGCTGATTCCTTGCTAAGTAATTCCAATTTTGTAGATGTACAGGTGAATTTAACTGCAACGGGTACTTATGATATCAAATCTGACACATTAAACGGATATTCATTCAGGGGAACCGGTACTTTAGGGATTATCGGATTGAATACGGTAAGATTATATGCAACCGGTAAACCATTGGTTGCCGGAACAGATTTTTTTACCATCAGGTTTGACAGCAGCAGTGTTTGCAATATCAGTATCACAGTGATCGGGGCTAGTGTTGGTGCTGCCGTTTTTACATTGGGAGGGTCACCGGGCATTTGTTCAGGTGCAACCATAAATGGTATTTATACTGCCGGTACAGCTTTGGGAATTAACAATACAGTATCTGTTGTGGTAAATGTTTCTACAGCAGGTATTTATGTGTTGGCTGCTGTTTCAGTAAATGGGATGCTTTTCTCTTCTACCGGAGTATTCCTAAATACCGGGGTGCAATCTGTAACATTAAATGGATCTGGAACTCCTGCAGCTTCGGGTGACTTTAATGTAACGGTTACCAACCTTACAGATACCTGTACGTTTAGCGTAACTGTTTTGCCGGCTGCCAGCGGTCCGGCAGTATTCACAATGACCGGAGATCCGGGTGCATGTACCGGTGCAACCAGTGCAGGTATTTACACTGCGGGAACTGCTTTAACAGCAACAAATACCATGATTTTAAATGTGAATGTTCAAACAGTAGGTGTGGGTACTTATGCTATTTCATCCAATATTGTCAATGGAATTTCTTTCAGTGCTACCGGTACCTTTACTGTAACCGGTGTACAACCGGTAACCCTGATCGGAACTGGTACTCCCACAGCAGCAGGAGTATTTAATCATTCGGTTACAGGAAATGCGAGTACCTGTACTTTTTCAGTAACAGTAACAAGTGTACTTCCTCCTGCAAATTTGGATTATATACCCGAAACTGCTTTTAGTAACTGGACAGATAAATTGGTAGGTGGGCTGGCTTCGGATACTGCATATGTACAGGTTAGCCCGAATTCTATAGTACGTAACGGCACTACCTATAAAATATTTGAAGGGAAAGACATGGGCGTTCCCACAGACTCAGCTTTACACAGAAAAAATGGAGGTTTGTATTATCAATTATTCGATCAGGCATACGGCTTTGATAATGCATTTAATGCAGAAGGATTGTTACTTGATTCCAGCCTGGCAGTAAATGCTACCTGGAACATAAACCTTGGCAATAATCTGGTAAATGGTATCGCTGCAACCGGTAAGATCAATGTTTTGATAACCGGCAAAAATGCAACTGCAACCATTGCCGGAAATGCTTATACTAACATCATTAAAGTAACCTATACTTATAATTATAATACCGGTACCACTGATACACCATATGCGGTAGAAGAAATCTGGTATGCTCGTGGCAAGGGAGTTGTATATTATAAAGTAAATGATTTACCAGTAACATTTACGGATGTTTATGAAACAACCCGGACACAGATTTTTTAATTTGACTGATTGTTATTTACTTAAAATACTTGCGAGGTTTAAATCATTAAACTAACATATGAAAATGAAATAAGTGATCTGAATATTTACTCAGATATTCCCAACCATTTTTGCCGGGATAACCCATGCATCAAATTCTGATGGAGTTACATATCCCAATTTCACAGCCATTTCTTTTAATGTGGTTCCTTCTTTATGCGCTTTTTGTGCAATTTCTGCCGCTTTGTAATATCCGATCTTTGTGTTCAAAGCAGTTACCAGCATCAAAGAATTGTCCAGGTGCTTTTTTATATTCGCTTTTATCGGTTCAATTCCAATGGCACATTTATCATTGAAAGAAATACAACCATCTGCGATCAATCTTGCACTGTGCAGAAAATTATAGATCATTACCGGTTTAAAAACATTTAGTTCAAAATGACCATTACATCCTCCGATACCGATGGTAACATCATTCCCCATAACCTGTGCAGCGATCATTGTTAATGCTTCACATTGGGTTGGATTGACCTTACCCGGCATGATGGAAGAACCCGGTTCATTATCCGGGATAAAAATTTCCCCGATGCCGCTTCTCGGGCCAGAAGAAAGCATGCGGATGTCGTTGGCAATTTTCATTAAACTTACTGCAACGGTTTTTAAAGCACCATGTGATTCAACAATAGCATCATGTGCAGCCAGGGCTTCAAATTTATTGGCAGCTGTAACAAAGGGGAGTTTGGTCAGTTTCGCAATATGTTTTGCAACATTCTTATCATAGTTTGGTGGGGTGTTGATCCCGGTCCCAACAGCTGTTCCACCCAAAGCAAGTTCACTTAAATGTGATAAGCTGTTTTTTATCGTTTTTAAACCATGGTCTAACTGTGAAACGTAGCCGCTGAATTCCTGACCCAGTGTAAGTGGTGTGGCATCCATGAAATGAGTGCGTCCGATCTTAACTACTTTTTTATACGCTTTTGCTTTTTTATCTAAGGTATTCCGGAGTTTCAGTATTCCCGGAATGGTAGATTCTATTAAAATTTTATAGGCTGCAATGTGCATGGCAGTGGGGAAAGTGTCATTGCTGCTTTGTGATTTGTTTACGTCATCATTTGGATGCAGATATTTTTCCTTGTCATTCAGTTTACCTCCGTTAATTATATGCCCGCGGTAAGCAATTACTTCATTTACATTCATATTGCTTTGAGTACCACTGCCCGTTTGCCATACTACCAGGGGAAAGTATTGATCCAGTTTTCCTTCCAGTATTTCTTTGCAAACCCTGCCGATAAGGTCTGCCTTTTTCTTTGTTAATATACCCGCTTCCATATTGGTTAAAGCTGCTGCATGTTTTAAATAAGCAAATGCTTTAATGATCTCTATGGGCATTTTATTGATGTCCTGTGCGATCTTGAAATTATCAATACTGCGCTGGGTTTGGGCGCCGTACAATGCATCTACAGGAACTTTTACTTCACCCATCGTGTCTTTTTCTATTCTGTATTCCATGATATATTTTTTTCAATTTTAACCCAATTCTATACGGGTCATTTTTAAATAAATTTTTTATTTCCCCGTAAATACCGGTTTTCTCTTTTCTAAAAAAGCAGTGGTTCCTTCTTTCATATCATTGGTATCAAAACTTTCTGCAAATGCATTGATCTCCGTTGCATAGCCGTCCTGTGTTTCATCAAATACTGCATTGGCGGCTTTGATACAGGCAGCTATAGCGAGGGGGGCTTTGTTGTTGATTATGGATAATATTTGTTTAGTGTGTTCCAATAAGGATTCAGATGTACTTATATAATTTACAAGACCCAAATGCTTTGCTTCTTCCGCATCAATCAGGTGTGCCGACATCAGTAATTCCATGGCCTTTCCCTTTCCAATCAGGTGTACAAGCCTCTGCGTTCCTCCATAGCCGGGAATCAGGCCAAGGTTTACTTCCGGTTGTCCGAATTTTGCATTTTCAGATGCCAGCCTGAAATGACAAGCCATGGCCAGTTCACAGCCACCTCCCAACGCAAAACCATTAATGGCAGCAACAATTGGTTTAGGGCAATTTTCTATTTTTAAAAAAATATCCTGACCTCTTTTCGCCAATTTCCTCGCAGCTTCTTTATCAAGATTTGCAAATTCAGTTATATCAGCACCGGCAACAAAAGCTTTGTTTCCCGAACCTGTTATGATCGCAGATTTTATTTCAGGGTTGCTTATAATCTCATCAACAATATTATCAAGATCGGTAAAAACGTCTTTGTTGAGTGCGTTTAATTTATCCGGCCTGTTAATGGTGATCGTTAGTATATTGTTTTCAATATTTGTTAATAATGTAGTGTAAGTCATCATAAATTATTTTTTAAAAATTCCGGTTTTTATTAACCCATTCTTTTATATAATCGGCAATTTCAGTTGTTGTGGTTCCAGGAGCAAATAATTTACCAACGCCCATTTTATTTAATTCCTTCATATCATCTTCCGGAATAATACCACCACCGGTTAGTAAAACATCATCCATTTTTTTTTCATTCATTAAAGCGATCACTTTAGGGAAAACGGTGTTGTGGGCGCCACTGAGAATACTGATCCCGATGGCATCTACATCTTCCTGCAATGCTGCGTTTACAACCATTTCGGGTGTTTGTCTCAAACCAGTGTAAATAACTTCCATTCCTGCATCACGCAGGGCAGTTGCTATGACTTTGGCTCCACGGTCATGGCCATCAAGACCTACTTTGGCAACTAAAACTCTGATGGGTCTGTTCATATAACTGTTTTGTTATGCGAAATTACAGTAAACTGATCTAACAAAAAGCTATTTGAAGCTTTCAAAAAGTATATTATGCATTCAGCAATGCCACCAGATCGAAGTTGAATTTTTTACTGGCATTGTGTGTTGAGAAATTTTATTGTTGCCCGGTTAAAATCGCTGTACATCTGATGATCTGATACGGAGAGGTCAATTTGTTCAACAATAAATATTCGTTGTAAAATGGACAAACTGTTTAATACCGGAAAGGAACCGGGATTTGACTGATAAGCATCAACCAGCGATGATGAAAATCCGACGAAATAATTTTTTTGATCGAGGAAATTCTTGTTTTTTAATTCGGTAAATACAGCCTGAGACTGAGAAATGTTTATATCTCCCCGCCTTGCAAATCTTTCCGGATAAAGCGGTGAACGTTCTTTTATTAAATATTTACTGCAGATACCCCTTCCGGTAAGTGTATTTGAATTTGACAAAGCTTCGGCATTGCCAGCTTGCCCTACATTATCATGGTTATCAAATTTGGCCATGCAAAACTGAAACGGTATGGTTGAGACCTGGGCCAGTAAATTTCCCATTTGAGCACAATAACTGATACCTGCTTTAAAATTATATGCATAGGATAACAATGAGGAGAAAGAACCTCCATTACTCATTCCTGCTGCATAGCGGGGTTTGTTCCGGCTTGCTAGACCCCGGTTGTAAAATGTGTCCGTTAAAACACGAATGTTTACATAGTCTACATTTGTAAGTGTATCAACAGGTGTGGTTGCCCATCGCAACTTGCCATCCCCATTGGCATCAATACCGGTTGTAGCTTCTTCGGCTTCTGTAATGATCACTGCAAAACCATCATTTACGAGGTCTTTGGCAAGCTGATTGAATTCATAACTGTTTGCCACATTTTGTGCATTTCCACCCGAACCGTGTAATAAGTATACCAACCCTTTATAAGCGACCGGAAAATTATAGTAGACCGGTTTTAACCTGTCTCTTCCCCTGATTTGTTCAAACTGAAGGTTCACAGGGATTATATTTTTTATAGTTCCGGTAACAGTAATATTTTGATTGGGCATGATAAATCAGGTATGCCATTCATCAGAAGCAGTTAAAGCAAAGGTATTTCCAGTCCATTTATCAAACAACTGGGTATCATTATAAGCATTGCTGAAAATATGTACCGTATCTGCAATTTTATATTTTCCCGAACCATATCCATTGCTAACCGTAACCGTAAAGCTATCAGGATTTACAATTGGTTGATTTGTTGCTGTTGATTTTTTGCAGGAGAGGAAAAGGGCAGTTATAGCTATAATAAGCAGTATTCTCATTTTGATAATTTTGTGTGTGACTTTTGTTTTTTGCACTTGTTTAAACTGATTGAAAAATCGTTATTGCATTTTTTATCCTGTTCACTGTTTCCGTTTTACCAATGGTTTCTGCAATAACAAAAACAGCCGGTCCTATTTTACTGCCTACCAGCATTACACGGAGGATCATTTGTAATTCACCCGGTTTAATATTTTTTTCTGCAGCCAGGTTCTTAAAATGAAGCTCAATATTTTCTATCGTAAAACTATTTTCATTTTCCAGCAATAATGCCAGAGAAATAAAATATTCTTTTTTATTTTCATCCCATTTTGGCATCACAGCATCCACATCCAATGCATCTGGTGTTTTGAAAAAATAGCCGGCCTGCTGAATAAAGTCAGGTAATAATGTACAACGGTCTTTAACCAATTCAATCACTTTTTCCAATAAAGGATCGTCAGCAATTATAAAACCTTCTGCTAAAAGCATGTCTTTGATCTTTGGCTTTAAGCTATCAACATTCATTTTCTTGATCCATTCATGGTTGAACCATTTCGCTTTTTCAAAATCAAATTTTGCACCCGCCTTGTGTACACGGCCGATCGTAAATTTTTCTATCAGTTCATCCATTGAAAATATTTCCTGTTCACTGCCGTCATTCCAGCCAAGTACTGCAAGCAGGTTGATGAAGGCCTCTGGTAAAAATCCTTTTTCTTTAAATCCTTCTACAAGTTCATTTGATTTTGGGTCTGTCCAGTTCATAGCGAATACCGGGAAACCATATTTTGCCCCATCCCGTTTACTCAATTTACCACTGGGCCCCAGGATCAAAGGAAGGTGTGCCCATTGCGGCATATTTTCCAACCCAAAAAGGTATTTCCACAACATAATATGAACAGGTGCACTGCTCAGCCATTCTTCACCCCGGAATGCATGGGTAATTTTCATTAAATAGTCGTCCACCACAACAGCCAGATGATAAGTGGGCATTCCGTCGGCTTTCAATAAAACCTTGTCATCAACCAGGGTTGAATCAAAACTCATTTCCTGGTGGATCATATCTGTAAACCGGATCGTTTCCCCGTCATTCATCTTTATACGAATTACATGTCTGGCCCTGTCTTTTAATAATTTAGATACTTCATCTGCAGGCATTGTCAGTGAATTTTTCATCTGCAGCCTTACCTTATTGTCATATTGTGGAGTAGGGTTTTCAGCTGTTTTTAAGTCCTGACGCATTTTTTCCAATTCTTCGGGACTGTCAAAAGCGTAATACGCATTTCCTTCATTTACAAGTTTTTCTGCGTATTTACGGTACAATTCTTTGCGTTCGCTTTGGCGGTATGGGCCATATTCACCACCGTGTAATGGGCTTTCATCGGGTACTATTCCACACCAGGCCAGGCAGTCATAAATATATTGTTCAGCGCCTTCTACAAACCTAGTTTGATCGGTATCTTCAATCCGCAATATGAATTTTCCGGCATTTTTGCGGGCAAACAGGTAATTATACAACACAGTTCTTACGCCACCTAAATGCAGTCCGCCGGTCGGACTGGGTGCAAAACGCACTCTAATATTACTTTTCATGGCACAAAGTTAAGATTCAGTTAACAAGTGAAGCATGTATATTGCAATCATAATAAATACTTTTTATCGTCGTTTCTTAAATTATCAATGTTTTCTCAAAAAATATCTGCCTGCGATTAAACTTTTAACTTTTTCTTACATCTACCTTTAACACAAAACAAAACACAAAAAATTAATTATTATGAAAAAGACACTTCATTTACTCATGGTTGCTGTATTGGCCTTTTCGGTAACTTTTATGACAAGTTGTAAAAAGACAGATACAGCAACAGATAATACTGCTGAATATTCAACCCACTCTGATGATCAGTCAAGATTTGCTGGTGAAATTGATGACGTTTCCAACGATGCCAATACTGCAATAGAAGGATTTGCTGCATTTGAAGGAAAGGTTGAAAACACAGTAGGTGTTATTTGTAATGCAAATGCAGTTATGGATTCTATCAATGGTTTAAGAAGAATTACCATTACGTATAACGGACTTAATTGCATTGGAAACAGATTCCGTACCGGAGTTGTTGTTTTAACCATGCCACTGGGTCAGCGTTGGAGAGACCAGGGAGCTACACTTACTGTTAATATCCAGAATCTGAAGATTACCCGTGTACGTGATAACAAGAGCATTACCATCAATGGTACGCATATCAATACCAATGTAACAGGCGGACGTCTGCGTGATCTGGTTACTATAGGTACTATTATTCATACTGTAAGCAGTCCTGGAATGAGTGTAACATTTGATAATGGAACAACCCGTAGCTGGATGGTAGCCAAAAAAAGGACATTTACATATAATAACGGCATTGTAATCACATCTGAAGGAACACATACAGATGGTACTACAACAGGGATCGCAGAATGGGGTACAAATCGTTTTGGAAATACATTTGTAACAGTTATAACTCATCCGTTGGTTATTCGCCAGGATTGCAGTTTCAGATTGGTAAGTGGTGAAGTTTCACATCAGAGAATGGCTGCAAATGTGGTTGTTACCTTCGGATTGGATGCAACAGGAACAGCAACAAGCTGCCCAGGTTTGGGAAATTATTATCTTAAACTGGTTTGGACAGGAGCAAACGGTTTAGTTAGAACAGTAATTCTTCCTTATTGATCATCAAAATAAAATTTTAAAAAAGGCTGTCTTTAGTAAGGCAGCCTTTTTTGTATAGCTGATATTTATTTTATGAATTAAATTGCCACATGTTTTATTTTGTAAAATCACCGGTTTGGCTACACAAGTTGTATAAAAATTGTATTTGGTCGATGCCTGTAACTGATAAAACCCTCTTTCTTAGTTTTGATGATGGCCCACATCCGGTAATAACTCCCTTTGTATTGGATGAATTAAAAAAGTACAATGCAAAAGCGTGTTTTTTCTGCATCGCTAAGAATGTTATTGCTTATCCGGATGTATATAAAAGAATCATTGATGAGGGGCATTCTGTAGGTAATCATGGATTTAATCATCTGAATGGATGGAAAACTGATGATGCCGTATATCTTGATGATATCGCAGAAGCAAAAAAATATATAGATAGTAATCTTTTCCGGCCTCCTTATGGCAGGATCGGAAAATTTCAGCTGAGTCAGTTATCCCTGCCACGATTTAAATTAAAAACAGTCATGTGGTCCGTATTGAGTGGAGATTTTGATGAACAACTGAGTCAGGAAAAATGCCTGGAATATGTTTTGTTGCACACAAAGCCCGGCTCAATAATTGTATTTCACGATAGTGAAAAAGCCAATGAAAGGATGAGGTATGCTTTAACAGGAACTTTAAAATATTTTAATAATTTGGGATATCGTTTCGAAAAGATACAAGTAGAAGTTCCTTAAAAAAATATGGGCCTGGGTAGAAACCCTGGCCCGTTTTTAATCCGTACCCTATGAAAACTGACGCCAATTTACAGCTATGTTTTAATAAACCAAATTTTATTTTTGTTTTTATGAAAAAAAAAGAAAATAAAATCAATTGCTGTTTAAAAATCAGTTGATTATCTTTTATGATACCGTTTAAAATTGTTTAATATGTTGATAGATACCCATTGCCATTTGTATTTGGAAGAATTTAAACAAGACATGGATGAAGTAATGAAGCGTGCAATGGCAGCCGGTATAGAACGATTTTATTTACCTGCAATTGACAGCTCTACCACAACGGCGATGCTTAGCCTGGAATCTGCATTCCCGGGTACCTGTTATGCAATGATGGGTTTGCACCCTTGTTCCGTAAAAGAAAATTATAAAGAAGAGCTTGAAGAAGTAAACAATTGGTTGAGTAAAAGGAAATTTGCAGCAATAGGTGAGATCGGACTGGATCTTTATTGGGATAGCACATTTATTAAAGAACAATTTGAAGCATTCAATGTACAAATTGAACTTGCAATAAACAATAAGTTACCCATTGTTATACATACAAGGAATGCGATGGCCGAAACCATTGAAGTCGTAAATAATTTTAAAGGAAAAATAAAAGGAATTTTTCATTGTTTTGGCGGAACAATGGAGGAGGCCGCTCAAATAATTGATCTTGGCTTTTATTTAGGCATTGGAGGAGTGGTTACATATAAAAAGAGCGGGCTCGACGAAGTGTTGAAAAATATAGACTTAAAGCATATTGTTTTGGAAACAGATGCTCCTTATCTGACACCTGTACCTTTTCGTGGTAAAAGAAATGAAAGCAGTTATTTAAAATATATCCAGGAACGTATAGCCGAAATAAAAAATGTATCTGCAGAAGAGGTGGCTTCTATAACTTCAACCAATGCCTCCGTTATTTTTAATTTTTAAAATTGATTAATTTATCCTCTTGAAATTTAGAAAAATGACCATATCAATGATACTGTTTGCCTAAGTATTAAACCTGTCTTTTTTATATTAATTTTGCTTTTTGAATTGCAAAAGCTTTTATCAGACATGTTATCCAAATGAAAGAACCTTTTTTATTCAAAATTCAGATTGTTGTTTTTTATAATATGCCAAATACAAAATATTAATGACCGGATCCATGAGCTGCAGGGAGCAATTTGAAAAACGGAAAGTCTGTGTTATTATTCCTACTTATAATAATGAATCTACACTCGCAGCAGTTATTACTGATGTTGCAGGATACAGCGATCATATCATAGTTGTAAATGATGGTTCTACAGACAACAGCAATTCAATTATAGATTCATTTCCTTTGATCCAATCGATAAGGTATTCAAAGAATGTGGGCAAAGGTTGGGCTCTCCGGAAAGCATTTAAATATGCTTTTGAAAACGGCTATGAATATGCAATAACCATTGATTCTGATGGACAGCATTTTGCCAAAGATCTTCCGGCATTTCTGGAAAAACTATCAGCAGAACCCTATTCAATTATTATTGGTGCCAGGAATATGGATCAGTCTTCTGTTCCCGGTGGAAGCAGTTTTGGAAACCGGTTTTCTAATTTCTGGTTTAAAGTGGAAACAGGTTACAGTTCACCTGATACGCAATCGGGTTACCGGCTTTACCCATTGAAGCCAATCAGCAAAATGCATTTTTTTACACGCAAATATGAATTTGAGATTGAAGTATTGGTAAGGGCATCCTGGAAAGGAGTTAAAGTTTTATCTGTACCGGTATCTGTATATTATGCTTCAAAGGAAGAGCGTATTTCTCATTTCCGGCCATATAAAGATTTTTTCAGGATCAGCGTTTTAAATACCATACTTGTGTTGATCAGTTTTTTATACATAAAACCAAGGGATTTTTTGCACAGCATTTTTATTAAAAAGAATTTCAGGGAAAAGTTGCATGAACATTTTTATAATCAACATCATTCAGCGGAACTGAAATCAGTGTCCATTGCATTCGGCATATTTATGGGCATTATTCCCATTTGGGGGTTTCAACTGGTATCGGCAATTTTTCTGGCAATTTTATTAAAATTAAATAAGCCGTTAGTAATTATAGCTGCTAATATCAGTATACCGCCTATGATACCGGTCATTATCTTTGGCAGTTATAAAATGGGTGCATTATGGATGGGGCAGCATGCGATGCATATCGAATTCAGCAGAACAATTTCTCTTGACTCGATAAAAAAGAATTTGCAGCAATATATTTATGGAAGTATTACACTTGCCATTTTTGCTGGTTTATGTATCGGACTGCTGGCTTTTATACTACTTAAGCTATTTAATCGAAAATCACTCCTGGCAGAATAAGCAGCATTTTACATGGAAAAAATATTAATCCGGATATATCAGTTTTTCGAAAAACACCGCAGAACGTTTTTTATTACTTTTGCTGCAAGTTTTTTATTGCTTGGATATTTTGCCATGCAGGTGAAATTTGAGGAAGATATTTCAAAAATTTTACCAAAGGATAAAAAAATTGATAAGCTGAATGAGGTTTTCCAGAATTCAAAATTCATGGATAAACTGGTTGTAATGGTATCTTTAGATGATACTGCTGCACTTGCACAACCTGATAGTCTTATCGAATTTACCGGGGTCTTTGTTGAGAATTTACAGGAAAAGCTTTCTCCCTATATCAAAAAAATAAATGACAAGGTCGATGATGGCCTTGCAATGGAATTATACAATACCGTTAGTGATCACCTACCGATCTATCTCGATGAAAAAGACTACAGGTCGGTAGATACTTTGATAATGCCCGTAAAAATAAAGGAAACCCTGGAACAGAACTTCAGAACATTGACTTCTCCTGCCGGTATCGCTCTTAAAAATATGATCAGCAATGATCCCGTTGGGATCACTTTTCTGGGGTTAAAAAAATTGCAGCAATTGCAATACGATGAGAATTTTGAATTGTATGATAATTATGTATTAACAAAAGATCATAAGAACCTGTTGTTTTTTATTACTCCTGCGTTTCCTCCAAACAATACGGGTAAGAATGCCCTGATGCTGCAGGGTATCGACAGTATCATTCAAAACCTGCATGATTCAACGTATAAAAATATCAATGCATCTTATTTTGGTGCAACAGCAGTTTCGGTCGGCAATGCATTGCAATTAAGAAAAGATTCTCTGCTTACCCAGGGAATAACCATCCTGTTTATCATTATTTTCCTGGGAGTTTATTTTCGCAAAAAAAGAGCACCTTTCATTATTTTGGTACCTGTTTTATTTGGTGCATTATTTTCATTGGCAGCTATTTATTTTATTAAAGGAAGCATTTCGGTTATAGCACTTGGAACAGGATCGGTGGTTTTTGGAATAGCTGTAAATTATTCTTTGCATGTATTTAATCATTACAGGCACACCCGGAATATGCAGGAACTTATAAAGGATCTTGCGATGCCGATGACTGTTGGAAGTTTCACAACTATTGGAGGTTTCTTATGTCTGGAGTTCGTAAAATCTGAAATGCTCAAAGACCTGGGTTTATTTGCAGCATTCAGCCTGATAGGTGCTTCCTTTTGTTCTTTGGTCTTTTTACCACAGCTCATCGCCACAGCTAAAGAACAGGCAAATCATAAGATCCGGGAAATTTCATTTATTGATAAATTAGCAGGCTATCGGCCCGAATACAATAAGTATCTGGTTATCATCATTCTTACATTAACGGTTGGCTTCGGTTATTGGGCAACGAAAGTTGGATTTGAAACCGATTTGCAGGAAATGAATTTCATGACAAACAGATTGAGGCAATCAGAAGAAAAGCTGAACAAGATCAATCAATATGCTCTGAGATCTGTTTATCTGGTAACTGAAGGAAAAAACCTGAATGATGCCCTTATCAACAATGAGAAACTGGCGGTAAAAATACAGGCACTTGAAAAGGATCAAATTGTAAAAAAGCATTCGGGTGTTTCTTCATTGATCATTTCTGATTCCCTGCAAAATTCCAGAATTAATAGATGGAATAATTATTGGTCGTCTGAAAAGAAAAATGCTCTTATAGCTACGCTTGCAAAAGAAGGAGCTGCATTAAA
>JBBKWV010000203.1:0-9335 GCA_037969135.1 Ferruginibacter sp. | reverse complement strand
GATGCAGAGGGGCTTCCAAACATGATGATATTTTTACCATTGCGCTGTTTCAGTTTTCTAATTTTCTGCGTTAATTTGTTGCTGATAATTTTCAGCAGGGGCTTTTTCGGATCTTTTATTGTTTTAGATAATACTACTTTCTCCACTTGATTATACCAATGTGCATGTTGTTTATCGTGTTTTGTGGCTTTTGGCTGGTCGGCAGCAGTTGGCCAGTAATTTTCCATTATTTGATAGGTTACCCGGCCATATAAAGCTGTGTCGGCTTTGTCAGTCTGATTGCCGGCAAGATCAAACATTTCATCATCAATATTGATCCAGTCCATTTCTCCATCTACAGCTGCCACAAAACCATCGAGTGAAACATGCATAAATAAAATTAGTTTTCTCATTTATTAATTTTTGAAGTCTTGTTTTGCACTTAGTGATTTTGTAATATAATATCCGGTTGGGATCAATGTTGCAGAAAAAACAAATGGTAAAAACCAGTCTCCTAATCCATCCGTTACAGCAATCGAAGTCAGGTAAGTAAACAAAACAATGATGAAAAATATAACTACAATTGCGAGTTTTAAAAAACGGATCAACCTGGTTGCATATTTATATTGCTGTGCTGCATTAGATTTTGTAATGGAAACGGAGTAATTGAAAATATCTGGATGTTTATTCAATTTGGTAAGTCCCCAAAAAAGGAGGGTAGCAATGGCAGGTAATATTAAAATGGTAGTTTTTTCTCCGTAATTATTTGGTTCACCCGAAGGTCCAAAATGTATTGGTATGATTCCCGGCATATTGATAAAGGAAAATATAGTTAGTCCCCATAACCCAAACAGAACGATATAACCAGTCAATTCAAGGGTTTTATCGAATGCAGATAGTTTTAATTTAATTCTGGGCCTGTTGAACATGTAAATGATTATATTTTTAGGGATCAAATATAATTAGTATAATTAACCGGAATGATAATATCTATCAGATTAAAAAAAAGTATTTTCCTGAATTTAAGAGAATGAAATGCCGGAATTTCGATGGGTATTGAAGATTAAAGTAACGGAATAATTAATTAAAAGCAAAAGATTATCTGAAGTATATTAATGCTGTATTTTATCAATAGCTTGGATAAAGAAAATGTTATTTACGTATGCCTGGCATTTGGAAGAATGAATTAAAGAAAGCCGTTTCTACTGAAACAGCTTTCTATTTGTGTAATTATAGGATGTAATGCTTTGGAAATTATTTATTTTTAAGTAATTGCATTTTATTTATTCTGTTGCTGAAGGGGGATAGTATGATGATCTCCCTTGATTATTTTTTGTATCTTCTGAAAAATTATTTCTTAATGAGTATTTTAAATGAATTTTTAATTCCATTATCGTAAACCGTTAAGATATAATTCCCATCATAGATGGTACTTGTTTCCAGAAAACAAATTGTTGAGCCCTGATAAAATTCCTTTTTCAATACTACCTGTCCCAATTGATTTGTCAATACTACCTGCATGTCATTTTTCAGGATACCTTCTTTCTGGATAACGATCAGATCAGCTGCAGGATTTGGGAAAATATGTATACCGGTTGATTGCTGTTTATTGCTGAATGAAATGATATTTGAATAATGGGATTGCCCGTCAAGATCCCATTGCTTTAATCTGTAATAATTTGTTCCTGCAACCGGAGAAATATCTGTAAATGCATAATTTATTTGAAGGGATGAATTTCCTGCACCCTGTACGATTCCGATCTTGGTAAAATTGATACCATCAATACTTCTTTCGATATCAAAATGACTGTTGTTCAACTCCGTTGATGTTATCCACTCTAAATAAGATTTACCATTATTCATATGTCCTGTGAAAGACAACAGGTTTACAGGTACGGGTATTCCGGTATATATTGTCACAGCCTCAGATATGGAAGCGACTTTTACAACATTCTTAACACCATAAAATGTAGGACCAATGATATAAGGATAGGTAGAATTCCAATTTGCATCCACCGTAGCAAAATAACAATAGGTGCCGGCAGGGTATTCGGGTGTGATACAAAACCTGCCATTATGATCGTCTAAATAATCAGGTGTTAAAACAGAAGTGGTATTGTATTGATAATCTTCTCTGAAATAACCGATCGGGTAGGTAGCACTAACTGCGGGGCCTGCGGTTACAGTTGCTCCGGTTGAATAGGTGGTCCTTATTGTGATATTTCTTTTTGCATAACCGGATTTCATCCGCACGATCCCTCCGGTACCATTCACATTTTTATACGCATATGCACCATAGATCGGATAACCATCATATGCAAAACCCAGTAAGGGAGAGTGAGCAGTACTGTCAAGTGTATATAAGCCATCGGCCAGATAAAGATTACAAACAGTTGATATCACATTTAGGTCCAGGTTGAAAGCACTGGGGTTTTGATGATGATGATAATTTCCCATTGCCGGATGACCTTTGGCACAATCAAAACCTCCGCGTTCTCCAACTACAGCATCCCGGTTCCAGATTCCATCACCCATACAAGCTGGTGTTATCGGTCCTCCACACAATGAACTCGTTGAATTTTTCCAGGAAACACCATCACGGTAATCAAATAAGGCAACCCCATTGATGAATATGCCTATATTTCCTCCCGTTGTGTTTACCGGTGAAGCACTGGGAGCCGGGGTTAATGGAAATTTAAAAATGGCATTCTGGCTTGTTGCAACAGATGGATTTCCATCTAAATAAGGACCGGTAATATATGAGGGTATTCCCTTTGTTCTGATATAGATAGAACCTGCCGAATATAAAACAGTTTGAACATTGGCCGAATCACTGTCATTGATCGGAGTGGAATTCCCGCTTACATAATGCCTGCCTGTGATACCGGTAGTGTTTTGTAACCACGAAGTAATTACAGGATTGGTTTGAGCTAAAGAACTGAAACCGCATAATATTATAAATCCAAAAACTATTTTCTTTATCATTTATCACAATTTTAATCTGGCCAGGGTAATTCCCTCACACTAAGACGACAAAAAATCAATTTTCCTTTGCTGGGGGGAAAAAAATATCCCTGGGGAAGCCATATTTGGGATTAAAAAGAAAATCCTGATCCGTTAAAGTATATAAAAAGGCTATGATATCCACTCTTTCATCTGAAGATAAAAGAAGGGGCTTTTTTAATGGCTTAGAAACATTTTTACCATGATCAGTTCCGGATGTATAATATTTCAAAACATCCTGCAATCGATTAAACCTGCCATCATGCATATAGGGATTTGAAAACCGGATATTGCGTAGTGTCGGGACTTTAAATTTTAAAGAATCGGCCGGGTTTCCTGTTACTTTCATGCGGCCATAGTCTTGGAGGCTACTGTCCATCGGGAGCCCGTTATTTTCAAACCTTCCATTGCTGAATAAAGGCTCCTGGTGACAGGATGCGCAATATTGTTTGAATAAATTGTACCCGTTATTTTCCTGTGATGTGAATGTGGCCTGTTTTCTCATAACACTATCGTATTTTGAGTTGGCGGATATCAGCGTTAACAGGAATTGAGCAATGGATTTTAATACACGCTCCCCGGTTATTTTTGCATCGGGGTATGCTTTACCAAATAATACAGGATAGATAGTGGATTGCTGTAATTTCTTTACCAGGTTTTCAATGGATTCATCCATTTCATCAGGATGACTGATCGGAGCCAGTGCCTGCATATCCAGATGATTGATTGCCCCATCCCACATAAATGAGCTTTGCCATGCCAGGTTCATCAATGCAGGAGAATTCCTTGTGCCGATCCTATCATCAATGCCGTGGCTTAAGGCATGATCAACATGTGTGAATGCCGTGTATTGGGAATGACAGCTTGCACAGGAAATGGAATTGTTGCGGGAAAGCAGCGGATCGTAAAAAAGTGCCCTGCCCAATGCGATCTTTTCTGAAGTCAGTGGATTTTTGGAAAAATCATAAACGGGTTTCGGCCAGTTTTCCGGTACTGTAAAATCAATATCATTGATTACCCTGAATGCGACCAGAAACAAAGAGAACAATATGAAGAGAGCAACTGTTTTTCTCATGGCTGTTTTACACTGAACGATTGTACAATTTTTTCTGAAAGGGTTACCGCAGCTTTTCCAGGTGACATGATATGATGTTGTTTTGATAAATCAATTTCACTTATAAAAGATTCAACATCCAGATAAATACTTGTTTTTCCCTGTTGGAAAAAATCTAAATAAACAGTTTGCATTGCATTAAATGGATATTGGTATCCTCCTAAATGAAACTGGAATTCATTATTCCGGGTTTTACATTGATTACTTTTTCCTTCTATTTTAAAATTGATATACCCGCTTTGCCAGGCCCAATACATTCCTTTTGTTGGGTCTAAATCGCCGTCCATTGCCCCTGAAATACTGGTAGTGCTGTCGATACCTAAGTAAAATCGGATTTTATTATAACTTAAAGTATCAGGAATGTTTAGCTGAAGGGTCATTGAGTTGCTATCTGTTGCATCTATTAAATGAAAACTTTTTGGTTCCATCCATTTACGCTGGCTATTGTTAAATAATTCAATACCCGAAACATAAAATTTTAAAGATTGGATTTGAAAACTATCGGTTGTGTTTAATTTAGAATAGTTTTTATTTAGCTGAAAAGAGAAATTACCCATAACCGGGTGAAATGTGATTGTATGGATCCTGTTGTTTTGTGCAAACAGGGGGTTTACGGTTAGAATTAAAATAAATAGAATGCTGGTTTTCATTTAAGACAATGTTTTACCCTGCATAAAAGGATAATAAATGGCCGATGAGACTGAATTTACTTATTTAAGTTATGGGCCGGCAAATGATATCTATGAAATAAATTGTCAGTCATTCTGCGGGCGAGCGCCTTTTTTATCGATAGCAAAAAACCGGGTAAGGTCTTTGGTCATTTTATTGAAGTATTCAAGCTGACCGGGTTTACAAAGTTTTTTTATTTCTGCGAAATGATCAAAGTGAATCCGTTCAATTTGATTTTGAAATTCAGCCAGCCTGTTTAACAATAAATCTTTTCCTGCAAATGTATCAACAGTAAGCGTTTGATAAAGATTGTTCTTAGTAGTATTGATACTGTCATCCAGTGATTTTACGGCTGTTTGATGTCCTTCAATAAGTTTTTCATAAGCGGTTACCTGGGATTCATCAAAATGCAAACGCTCTATGATTATTTTCTTCGGACCTTCCGTTTTCATTGGCTGATGACCACCTTGGCCCATTGGAGGCCTGCCTTCCGGTGGCATTGGGGGTTTTCTAAGTAACAGAAACCCAACAATACCAATATTGATGATCAGTAAGCCAATTACAGCAATACTTAATAATCTTAATTTAGTCATGATAAAATTGGTTGGAGGTTGAAAGGTTCATTGAATTGATCACTTTTTCTATTCCTGAATTTTGAGTGTCTTGCTTTTCAACTGGTTCACCTGTTTTAAGCAGGATGGAGAAATTAAACAGCAGGATGATAATGGATGTTAGTGCAAAAGCCCATTTCCATTTAACCGGAGCCTCTGCATTGGCCATATTTTGTATCTGTTGCCTGATCCTGGTTAACAGAAACGGTGGGGCATCTACTTCACTGATTTGCTTAAGTAAATCCAGTTTTGTATCTATGTTCATTTGTTTCATCTTTAGTTTATACGACAGAAGCTTTAAATTCCTTCGTTTTTATCTAATTTCTTTTGAATACCCTGTTTTGCCCTTTGTAATAAGGATTCTACCGCTTTTATGCTGGTATTCATTAATTCGGCTACTTCTTTTTGGGGCCTGTTTTCCAGTTTACTTAAAATTATGGCTGTTTTTTGATTTTCCGGTAGTGAGTGTATGACCAGCAACAGATCGGTCAATGCTTCTTTGTTTTCAGATTTAATTCCTGGGTGGTCAATGTCTGCTGCATTGAAAATTGGCTCGTTGCTATCTGCATGAAACAGGGAACCGATAAATCCAAATCGTTTTTTTGTTTTTTTAGATTTCAGGAAATCAAGGCAATGGTTGATTGCTATTTTACAGATCCAGGTTTTTAAAGAAGCAGTGGAAGCGTTAAATTGATCATAGTGCTGGTATATTTTTACAAAAACTTCCTGGGTTATATCCTGTGCATCTTCTTTATTCAATACATAATTCAAACACATATTATAAACAAGGTTTTTATGCTCGTTATAAATGGTTTCAAAATGTAGTTGGTCTTTCATTCGTAGCGGGAACTGTTGGGATGTAATATACAACAGAAGTTTATTGTGGAAAGAAGTTGGATTATTTTAAATAAAAAAAATTATTTTTTATTGAATGAACTGATGATTATTTCAAACAGGAAAATATAGTTTTTGAATTTATGAAGTACATTTATTTATTATATTTTGCTCTTATATTTTGAAAGCATCACAATTTGCCCCAGGTGGTAAGCATCGTGTTGTATGATACCCTGAATATGTTCATAATAATTCAAATTGCCGGAAGCATACATTTTGTCAAATGCTGATTCTTTAAAATTATGGAGAAAAGTCATCCAGCTTTTTTGACTGGTATCAAGGTCTTTCAACGTTTTTTCCCAGGCTTTTGCTGATTTATCTTTAACCCGTTCGAAATAATTATGAGCGGGTGTACTGATGGTTTTTCCTGAAAGTCGTTTTAATACATTTTTTCTCCATTGAATGATGTGATTGGTTATTTCCCAAATGGAATTGCTGTTGGAAAAATATCTTTTTGCTGCCTGTTTATGGTTAATACCTGCAAGTGCGGTTGTGATTGTAATATCAATCCAGTTATTCCCATCATAGAGATGGGCAAATGAACTTTGAATTCTGATAATTTCTGTCATTTTTATTTCAGGCATGGATTAATTTGTCAATGTCAAACTTTTTCATTTGCATAAATGCCTGCATAACACGGGGTGCTTTTTCGGGGTCGCTCATCAGTTTCCCCAAAATGGCCGGAACAATTTGCCAGGAAACGCCAAATCGGTCTTTAAGCCATCCGCATTGCTCTTCTGATCCTTCTTCTGTCAGTTTATTCCAGAAAAAATCTATTTCCTCCTGGGTTTCACAATCCACTACAAAAGAAATGGCTTCATTGAATTTAAATTGGTGAGGATGAGAACTATCCATTGCCATAAAAACATATTTATCCAAAATGAATTGGGCATGTTTTACGGTTCCGGTTACATCATTTTCAGCTTCAGTATATTTCAGGATACCGTTAATGGATGAATCGGGGAAAACGGATGTGTAAAAATGAATTGCCTGTTCGGCCTTGCCACATTGCTCTCCGGTAAACATCAGCGTGGGTGTGCATTTTTGCCCCACATCTTTTAATTTACCAAAAGACAATTGCCAGTTAACGCCAAAACGATCTTGTATCCAGCCATATCTTTCACTCCATTCATATTTATCCAGCGGCATTAAAGCAGATCCGTTTTCTGATAATTTTTCCCAGGCAATATTTATTTCTTCCTCGGTTTCACAAACAACAAAAAATGAAACCGATGGATTGAACGTAAACATCGGCCCACCGTTTAAGCCCATGAATTTTTGTCCGCCCAATTCAAAAATTACAACCATTCCGTTGTCTGTTTTTATTTTGGAATCTTTGAATACAGAGCAATAAAAATCAGCAGCTTCTTTTGCATTTCCATCGAACCATAAACAGGGATAAATATGATCTGTCATAGTTTTATAATTTAAGGTTATAATTGTTTATATGGATTCTGTATATTTTTTAAAGTTATTCAGAATTGCCTGCCAGCCTCCTTTTTGTAATTCTATGGTATTTTCTGTTTCGGCTTCAAATGTTTCTGATATTTTAGTCTTATTGCCCATACCCTGGAATATGATCTGTACTTTTCTGCCATCATTGAGGCTGTATGCTATTCGTTCATTTATTTTCACTTCATCATATATGCCGGAAAAATCAAAACCCATGCTTCCATCTTTTGCTTCCATTCGGGAACTGAATTTTCCGCCGGTTTTTAAATCATTATCTGCATGCGGAGTATGCCAGTCATCAGATGCATTATTCCATTTGGTTATATGCTCAGGTAAAGTCCATACAAGCCAGGCTTTTTCAATGGGAACATCAACAAGGGTTTCAATGCTGATGCTGATCTTGTCTTCTGCCAGTTCTTTTAATTTTTGTAAGGCTTTCGGGAAAGTTTCATTGAAGTATTCAAGAAAGTTTTCAACGATATCCAGTTCCACATTCAGTACAGTGAACCCTCCGGATTCCTTTAGTGTGTATTTTTCTAATCCGCCACTCCAGTCTTTTGTTTTATCATTTACCGGTTCTTCAATACCATTTTTTATTTCGCCGATATGCCTGAAACTTATTTGCTCGCCGGGTATCTTATTTTCGATGATACTATACATGCCATCGTTTTTGCCATCCAGGAATAATATACTGCTTCCTGTATTCCAGTCGGAAATTGCATGAGATCCTTCACAAAATACACTGGTCCAGGATTTATAGGATTCATCCTCCCACATAATATCCCATACTTTATTTTTGGGCGCATTAATCGTTGTAGCAAAATGAAGTTTTTTCAATCCAACGTCTGTTTTATTTTCAGTTTTCATGATACATATTATTTAGATGAATAAAAGTTGTTGCTTTAATTGCTGAACAAACTTACTGAGATATTTTGAAAGTTTCAAGCTTCAATCAGGTCATTTTGAAGGGTAGAATTGATCAGGAACTTATATGTCTATTTATCAATAAATTGAATGAATAGCATTATTGAGAATCACATAAACTGAAGTGTTTTCTGATCAATTATTTATAAAGAAAGCAGAGGGTTTTAATAAGTATAATTTTTTACTTAACCAGTGATGTTATTGGTTTTATTTTTTCCTGTAGCTAATTTTCCTGCAAAATATCCCATTGGAAGATAAGCCCCTAGTATGTCTAAGGCAGAAAACCATAATGGGGAAGGTAACATAAAAACATTGGCGATACCACCGATCATGAATGTAACGGCTATGCCCATTGCAAATTTCATTTTGTTATTTGCAGCAATGAGTGCAGCCAAAAAAGCGCCAGTAAATGTACCAAGTGCATGTGCTAAAAAAGACATCACAAAATGTTTGGGCTGGAATAAATGCATGGAAGCTTTCAGTCCTTCCATCGTTGTTACATCAGCTCCTTCTGGAGGGGGAATTACGGAACCACTTATCAGGATGATTCCCATATTTACAGAACTTCCGATTATGATACCGGCAACAACTGCTAAAATGTTTTTTCCGACTGGATTCATATTTTGGGTTTTTAAAATTTGAATTACAAATAGCGGGTTTATTTATTTAATGAATCTACGGAAATATTT
>JBBKWV010000202.1:0-9962 GCA_037969135.1 Ferruginibacter sp. | reverse complement strand
AAGCTGATTGCTGCGGGTAAAATATTTACCGGTTTTCATATGGTTAGAGCGATGGCTTTGGGTGCCGATGTTTGCAACAGTGCCCGAGGAATGATGCTTGCCCTGGGTTGTATACAGGCATTGCAATGTAATACCAATAAATGCCCGGTTGGTGTGGCTACGCAAGACAAATCATTAATAAAAGGACTTGATCCCCAGGATAAATCTGTACGGGTTTATAATTATCATAAGGCTACGATCAAAAGTTTTTTAGAATTGTTAGCCGCGGCAGGGATAAGTTGTCCCGAAGAATTATCAAAACATCATGTAAACCGGAGAGTAACCATGAACCATATCATGACTTACGATGAGATCTATCCCGGATTAGAACCGGGCATATTGTTAGAACCAAAAAATATTTCATAGGCACTAAATATTTTTTTGTAATGAGCAGAAAGAAATTCAAATTTTTAAATTCCGATGGCCATCAATTAGCCGCCCTGATTGAACTGCCGGGAATAACCGAACCAGTGGCTTTTGCATTATTTGCTCATTGCTTTACCTGCAATAAAAACTTAAAGGCGGTAAGGAATATCAGAAGAGCCCTTACTGATAATGGAATTGCTGTAATGCGTTTCGACTTTACAGGCCTTGGTGAAAGTGAAGGGGATTTTGAAAATACCAATTTCTCTTCCAATATCGAAGACATGGTGGCCGCTGCAATTTTTTTAAAAGCTGAATATAAAACGCCGTCTATTCTTATTTGCCACTCAATAGGTGGTGCAGCAGTTAGTGCAGCTTCTGCTAAAATAGAAAGCGTAAAAGCTGTTGCTACCATTGGTGCCCCATCCAGCCCCGAACATGTATCGCATTTATTTAAAACGGATTGGAAGAAATAAATAGAAACGGCATGGCCGAAGTCTCCATAGGCGGCCGCAGCTTCACAAAAAAGAAACAATTTATAGAAGATATAGAAGAAAAGGCTTAATCAAATTGTAAATGTTGTACGCCACCTTATTAAACATCCTGCACATATACAAGCATCCATGACTTTGCTGACATAACCACACTCAAATTCAACCACATTTATAAGAGCCCACGAATCCAGATATTAAGCAACGTTGATAACTATTGGTTTCCCAACTGATAAAAGTCATACGCTGCCAATTTGATTAATCGGTACTTTACGATGAATTAAACAAACAGATTATGAAAACATATGTGAGCTATGTCATTCAGGACGAGATTGGGCATAAGCATGGTTCAGAAATTGTTACTACTCAAAGTCCTCCTTATAGTTATTCGTCAGATCCCCAGGTTTCTGATGTGATGGAGTGGGCAGATAAGAAAAAGAAAGAGCTTAAGAAGGAGGAGAACCTTGTAATAGTGAATATGTACAAATTGTAGAACAATTATTGTATCAGTAAATATAACGACATCGAATTGTGATTTGTTTTTCATTTATGATTTTGTCGGGTTATTCATTCAATCTCATTTTATAAAAATTAAACAATGACCACCACAGTAGCCTACCTGCAAACATGGATAGAAGCCCGTACAAGGTTTACCAATTTACTGAAAGATGTAAAAGAAGGAGAACTTACTAAGAAGCTGGGGAATACAAAAAACAGTGCTGGGTTTCTTATTCGCCACATTGGCGATGTGGAATTATTATTTGCCAAAAATGTATTTGGTGCAACCGAAGTAAAAGTATCTGCTAAAACTGTAATTGCACAGCACGATACCGGTGAATGGACAAACCTGGCTGAGTTATTGGAATACCAGCAATATGCTTTTGATAATTTGAAAGAGATTATTGAAAAACAAACTGTTGAGGATTGGGCGCAAACAGTAACTACTAAGGAGTTTGGCACAAAAACGAAAGCTGAAGCAATTGGCAGAATCATTTCACATACGGCCTATCATGCAGGCCAGTTATCATTGACTTTAAAATATGGATAGCAGCAAAAAGCAATATTCTTTATTAAGGATAAGTGTGAAATCTGTAACTAAATTCCAAAATTGTATAATACTTTATGTAATAAATAAATTGACCTTCCTCAGATATTAAATGTAGATCATAATGAAAAATAAAACTGTAATTATAACCGGTGCTGCATCAGGAATTGGAAAAGCAACGGCAGAACTCTTTGCAAAGTATGGTGCAAATGTTATTGTATCTGATATTCAGGAGTCCGAAGGCGAAACTGTTGTAAAGGAAATTTGTTCCGCCGGAGGAAAGTCATTATTTTTCAAAACAGATGTTTCCAAACCAGAGGAGATGGAAGCGTTAGTGAATTTTGCTGTAAAGACTTATGGTAAATTAGATATGGCCGTTAATAATGCCGGAATTGGTGGTGAGCTAAACCCTATTGTTGATATGAGTATCGAAGGATGGCAAAAGGTAATTTCCATTAACCTGAGTAGTCTTTTTTATGGAATGAAATACCAGATACAGACTATGCTAAAAAGTGGAGGCGGAAGTATAGTTAACATTTCTTCTATTTTAGGTGCGGTAGGTTTTGCCGGTTCTGCCGGTTACAGTGCGGCTAAACATGGAGTAATTGGACTTACCCAAACTGCGGCATTGGAATATGCGGCACATAATATTCGCATTAATGCGGTTGGTCCCGGATTTATTGACACGCCTTTACTAAAAGCGTTGGATGATGAAATGAAGCACCAAATTATTTCACTGCACCCGATTGGCCGCCTTGGAAAAAGCGAAGAAATAGCCGAATTAATATTGTGGTTAAGTAGTGACAAAGCTTCTTTTGTAAACGGCAGCTATCACCCAATAGACGGGGGTTATTTGGCAAAATAATTAAACAAGATAAAAAATTTTAAAATGAAAAAAACAATAGTTATTATTTTCAACGACAATGATGCCGCATTAAATTCAGGATCGCATGTGGCAGTAAGAATGTCGCAGGTAAATAAAGAAGTTGGGGTTGAATTAGAAGTGTATTTATTCGGACCCGGGCAGGCGGCTTATTCAAGTAATGCAGAAACAGGTGTAAAGGCAGATTATATAAAAACCATTGATGAACTTGTAAAGGCTGGCATTAAAGTAAGTACCTGCAAAAATACCGCAGAGGCAAAAGGAACAACAGAAGCATTAACAGCAAAAGGCATCCATATTGAATTTGCCCGTGACGCATTTTTGCGCTATGGTGCAGAAAACGCAGCCGTTATTACCTTTTAATGCTAAATAAAGATGAAAAACAATCCAACTATTAAAACCATTGATACTGATTTTTCAAAAGGCAGGTTAAATTATGAACAGACGATAACTTTAGAAGATACTGCCAGGTTTCATGGGCATTTATGTGATGGATTGGTTGTTGGTTTTCTCGGATTGAGGGAAGCACTATACAAATTATATCCCGATAAAATCATTGACCGAACCAATACGAGGATAATAAGCAAATCATCTCCATGTATTACAGATATTGCTATCTATTTAACCGGTGGTCGTTACCAATTCAATACTTTTTATGTTGATGACAGTATTGTATATGCTTATTTAGTTCAACGGATTGACAATGGATTAACCTATGGCGTAAAATTAAAGCCCGGCATAAAACCAGCTGTCATTGAAGAAATGGGCAACAAGGCAATTCAAGGAAAATTGTCCCCCTGCGATTTAGACCATTTAAAAAAACTGGAAGATGATTTTACTGCATTGTTGTTAGCATCAATACCTGCTGATTTATTTATAATAGATAACATAAATAATTTTAACTGGCAACCAGTTTTAGAAAACACTTTCACCAAAACTGATATATTGAATAAGGACTTAAAACCGTGTCAATAATCATTTCAGATTCGCCATTCCAATGGAAAAACTCCACATAAAAATTCCACTCATTCTTCCTGAAGTACCTGATGAAAAGGACCATTGTATTCAAAGACTGATTGATACCTTGAAGGATTAACCGTTGCTGTGGATGTTAAAGCTTTAAGATTATTCGCTTAATAAAAAATTAGTATCGTAATAAAGCAACAAACCAACTAAATATTATGACTGAAAATGATTGTGCACCTGCACACGAAAGAAAAAAGTTAAGTTTCTTAGACCGATACTTAACACTATGGATTTTCTTAGCAATGGCAATTGGTGTAGCAATTGGCTATTTCTTTCCCTCATCATCCACTTTCATTAATTCATTTTCATCGGGTACAACCAATATTCCTTTGGCTATTGGCTTAATCCTGATGATGTACCCTCCCTTTACCAAAGTAAAGTATGATAAGCTGAAAGAAGTTTTCAAAAACACCAAAATACTCGGAGTTTCTTTATTGCTTAATTGGATCATTGGCCCAATACTCATGTTTGTATTGGCAATAACTTTTTTACATGGCTATCCTGAATATATGGTAGGGTTAATTCTTATTGGCCTTGCCCGTTGTATTGCAATGGTGATAGTGTGGAATGAACTGGCAGATGGCAGCCGGGAATATGCAGCAGGATTAGTTGCGTTGAACAGCATCTTTCAGGTACTCTTATACAGTGTGTATGCGTATGTTTTTATTACGGTACTTCCTCCCTTGTTTGGTATAACTGGTTCAGTGGTTGATATAACTATCAGCCAGATTGCTAAGAGTGTGGCAATTTATTTAGGCATTCCTTTCGCAGCAGGATTCTTAACCCGGTATTTTCTATTGAAAGCAAAGGGAGCAGAATGGTATGAAACAAAATTCATTCCTTTTGTTTCTCCCATTACATTAATTGCATTACTCTTTACAATCATTGTCATGTTTAGTTTAAAAGGTGAATTAATTGTACAGATACCGCTTGATGTAGTAAGAATTGCCATTCCGTTGGTGATTTACTTTGCCATCATGTTTTTAGTCAGCTTTTTCATTGGCAAAAAAATGGGAGCCGATTATTCCACCAACGCATCCATCGCTTTTACAGCAGCAGGTAACAACTTTGAATTAGCCATTGCAGTAGCCATTGGTGTATTTGGTATCAACAGCGGACAGGCTTTTGCTGGGGTGATAGGGCCATTGGTAGAAGTTCCTGCACTCATTGCATTAGTGAATGTTGCTTTCTGGCTTCGAAGAAAATATTATCCTAAGATGGAAAGCAAAAAGTTGAAATGAAATCAGAATACACATCTATGTAAATTATTTCTTATGACGCTGCTAATTGTTGTTTTGCTTTAGCGTTAATCTTTGATATTATTAATGGTTTTCAGGATGCCGCCAATTCTATTGCGAGCATTGTGTCAATTAAAGTATTAACAGCTGCCCAGGCGGTAATGTGGACAGCATTTTTCAATTTTATAGCTTACCTGATTTTTGGTTTGCATGTGGCCAATACAATAGGAAAAGGCATAGTACATTCAGATACAATTACTTTACAGGCTGTAATGTCAGGTCTGATTGCTGCCATAATTTAGAAAAGAAAATTTGTGGTTTCTATAATTTACCACTCCATAATAAAACCAGCCTGCACAAAAAAGCCGCAATCCTGCTCGTTTCCTCCTGATAATTATAGGCTTTTTCTGAAAGGGAAAGAGATTTACTGACCAAAATCATGTTTCAATGTAACAAAGGTTACTTATCCCGGTAAAAAGTACAACTACATTTGTGAGTGAACATTCACACACATAATCTAAAACTAATAATCATGAATGGAAAAAACAACATCGCCATCGGATTTTTCACCATGGGGGCTTTTATGGCTTATGGGTTCCTGCTAATCTATTTAAGAGATTTTGCACCCGGCAAAGAAGAATGGGTTGCCAATTATTCAGCAGGTAAACATTTTGAAAGCAGACTGGCTCATGTACACGGTAATCTTTTCGCATTCTTAAATATTCTCATTGGCTATTTATTGCTGCATTTCAAAGATAAACTTCGCAATGTAAAAGCCATTTCCTGGCTTGCGTTAACAGGCTTGTTAATGCCAATAGGTATTTTATCAGAAGTGTATTTAGGCTTGCCCCCTGCACTGGTATTAATAGGCGCTATCGCTATGACAACTTCAGTAATATGGCTGGGCATTTCCTTTTACAAAATGAGACTTAGCAATGCGCTTTAAAAGCATATTAGTATGATATCCAATTTTGAAAATATGACAGCAGATATATCGACCAGGCAACTTGAAATAATTGAAGCGGCTGGTAAAATATTAACCCATTCGGGTGTAAGTGGTTTAACAATTAAAAATCTGGCCAAAGAGATGCAGTTTGCCGAGAGTGCTATTTACAGGCACTTCACCAGTAAGGAAGAAATAATTGTTTCCATGCTTAATTATTTGGCCGAAAATATGGACGAACGATTATCCAATCTGACAGATTCACTCGATTCCGAAGAAAAATTTAAAGCATTATTCAATGAGCAGTTTAAGTATTTTAAAAAGAACCCGCATTTTGTTATTGCTGTTTTCGCAGACGGCCTGATGGAAGAGAGTAAACGAATCAATGAAGCTATTCTTAAAATTATGGCTGTAAAAATAAAGCACCTGATGCCATTAATAAAGGAGGGCCAGCAAAAAGGAATTTTTGAAAATGCTATTACACCCGAAGAATTAATACATATAGTTATGGGCACTTTTCGGTTACACATGTATAAATGGCGAGTTGCTGATTTCAAGTTTGATATAAAGAAGTCGGGCGATAAAATGCTACAATCAATATTAACATTAATTAAAACTAAATAAAATGGAAACAATGGAACAAGTAGTGGCCATGCCACGAATAGGAGACAAAGCACCGGAATTTAAAGCGATAACTACGCAGGGCGAAATTAACTTCCCTGCTGATTACAATGGCAAATGGGTGATACTATTTAGCCATCCTGCCGACTTTACACCGGTTTGTACTTCTGAGTTTATGACTTTTGCCAAAAGGGAAAAGGAATTCAACGACTTAAATTGTCAGTTGGTCGGCTTGTCGATTGATGGTTTGTATAGCCATATTGCCTGGTTAAGAACAATCAAAGACAAGATTGAATTTAAGGGGATGAAAAACATCGAAGTAAAATTCCCTTTGATTGAAGATATCAGCATGGAAGTGGCAAAAAAATACGGAATGATTCAGCCAGGAGAAAGTTCAACAAAAGCGGTTAGAGCAGTTTTCTTTATTGACCCAAAAGGAATGATTCGTGCCATTATTTATTACCCGCTTTCTATGGGCAGAAATTTTGACGAATTAAAGCGGGCTTTGATAGCCATGCAAACCGCAGATACCTACAATATAGCCACACCGGCAGATTGGCAACCGGGTGATGATGTGATTGTTCCAACAGCAGGTTCCTGCGGCGTTGCAAAAGAAAGAATGGAAACTGAGGGTGAGATGACCTGCTATGATTGGTTTTTCTGCACTAAGCCACTACCAATTGATAAAATTAAAATGCAATAGTATGAAAAAGGTACTTCCATATATACTGGCAATAGTACTAATCGGATTTGGCCTGCTTACTTTGTTTCTAAGTACTTCCGTAATTTTTGATTTGTTCAATGTACGGGAAAGTGAAGGTAATTATGTCTTGTTTGTCGTTTGGTCAAATTTTATAAGCAGTATTATATACTTATTTGCTGCGTATGATATATTGAAAAGAAAAAAATGGACAACACTATGGTTAGCTGCCTCTGTAGGAATATTGGTCGCCGCATTTATAGGCTTAAAGTTCCATATTAACGCCGGTGGTATCTATGAAACAAAAACAGTTAGTGCTATGATTTTTAGAATTGGCTTAACTGCACTCTTTACTATATCATCCTATTTTTTAATAAATAAACAATTACCTAAAAATGAAAAAATTTAAATTTTTATTACCTGTTTCCCTTCTTCTGTTGGTTGCCTGTAATAGTCAGCAAACTGAAAAGGAGGAGAACCATGAAAATCATCAACAATCAGAAATGAAGGATGATCAAAAGGTTGACAAAGAAAAACATGAAGCGTCAGAAAACAAAGTACTGTTAGACAATGGGAAAAAATGGAAGGCTAATGCTGAAACCATTACCGGTATCAGTAATATGACGGCACTTGTACAAAATGGAATAATGGGGAAAATAGAAGGTGCAAAGCTCCATGATACTTTACAGGTTGCTTTTAAAACAATTTTTGATAAATGTACGATGACAGGTGAATCACATAACCAATTGCACAATTTTCTGCTTCCGCTTAAAGGCCAGTTAGACAAATTAAAAACAGCCAGTTCAGAAATGGAGACGCTGGAAGAAATGCTGGAACACTTATCAACGTTTAAAAACTATTTTGAATGAACATAAAAGATTTGCACACAACAGATAAACCCGTTTCTGCTATTCCTCATTTTAAAGCAGAAGAGGGAAATGTAACAGCTATTCAAATTTTGAATAACCAGTTATTAAAAGAGCATAAGACAAAAACGGCATCCCTGTTGGTTTGTGTAACAGGAGAAGTAGTTTTTGAAAATGAAAAGGGTGCGGTAGAAACTTTGTTCCCGGGAGACTTTGTGAATATTGAACCGATGATTAAACATTCGGTTAAGGGAATACAGGATAGTCAGTTATTGCTCATTAAATGAGTAAAATGGCATAAGCGGTCTACATAATACTATACTACCATTGGAACAAATGCAAGGAAAAATTTCTTAAAATAGAGTATTTCAAATATTAACTAATGAGTGTGTCAGCCAGATATTTATTAATACCTTTTGTGGGGTCGTTTCTGCTTTTATTCCATAGCCTTAATGTTTCGGCACAACAGGTGAATGAAAAGCATTCATTACGTATTGTTTGGGACAACGATTTTATAAATCTTCGGGGAGATGGTACGGACAGGTATTATACCAACGGGATGCGGATAGATTATTTTTATACAAAAAAACACAAAGCAAAATTCCCATCATCACTCTTGCTTAATATTTCGGATGACAATAATAATATTTATGGATTGGGGATAGCTCAGTTTATGTTTACACCCAAGAATATTGCCGTGCCTGAAATTCAATATAATGACCGTCCTTATTCCGGTGCACTGTATAGCATACTTTCTTTGCAATCAATTGACAAAATTAAAAAAACAAAAGTTTCGTCAGAAATACGCCTGGGTGTGTTGGGGCCTATGAGTTTTGCCAAAGAAACCCAAACATGGGCACATCGTGTAATTAACTATACAAAACCTGAAGGTTGGAATAACCAGGTTCCAAACGATATCATACTAAACTATAACATCAGTATAGAAAAGCGAATACTTCAACCTTCAAAAAAACTACTTCTTGTTGGTATTTTTGAAACGTAAAGTGGTACTGTGTATAATGCGGCAGGTGCAGGGTTTATGCTCAGGGTCGGCAAATTCAAAGATTACTTTGATGCGGGGCCTGTTCCAAAAGCCGTGAAAAAAAATAAAACACAGTTATATGTATTTATGAGGCCTGTTGTTAAGGTAGTATTGAGCAATGCTTTATTGCAGGGAGGTTTGATAAATCAAATTAGGCAAAACGCAAAAGGGTACACTTTGAGTAAAGACCAAATTGAGAGAATAGTTGTATTGTATGATGTTGGTATTGCTTTTGAGAAACCTAAGTTCAGCATAATGATCAGCCAAAAATCTATTGGTGCAGAATTTAAAGGACAATATACACAGGAATATGGCAGCCTTACACTCCAATTTAAATTATAATAGAGAATTTTAGTATTTAACTTTAACACTGGCTTTTCATCCCGATAGCTATCGAAAGGCTTCAGTTATGTCTGGGCGGAACAAGGAATATCAGCCAGCAGAAAGCCTTTATGGATAATGTCATGAAATGCAGCGGCAGTTGTAATAAGGGCTTGTTTATTGGTATTTTCATGAATAAACTAAATTGTCTGAGATATTACTATAAATTGTTCTCCTACTTTCATAATTTGTTCGGTTATATGAGGTTGCTTTTAATTACCATTAATTTTTCCCGGGTCATTTCGTGCATTGTATAGGGAATACCTCCCATTCCGATACCGGAAGCATCCCTGCCTCCGAATGGCATCCAATCTACACGGAAGG
>JBBKWV010000201.1:0-6499 GCA_037969135.1 Ferruginibacter sp. | reverse complement strand
TCCAGTTGTTGTGCAGTGTCCCTGGAAAATAAAAGAGAAGTTTCATTGATTAAGAAAGTTTTCCACTGAATAAATTTCCTAACAGTACTCCTGGGGTTGCTGTTGGCAAAAATATATTTAAAGGAAGGGACAATTTTTCTGAACGGTAAGTAATTTTTTGTGTTGGTTGAATCTGTAAATTCATCTGCCGTAAATTTTGATGCGGCAACAGAAATGATTGCTTTTTGCCCGTTTGAGCCAGGATGCCAGTTATAACTGATCCTTCCAAGGCCATTGATCTTTTTTGATCCGGTGGCATATAAAGGTGTGATCAGGAACTGAAAATTACTTTCAGGCAAATTGTAATTATGGATCAATCCTCCAACCATTAATTTATCATAAAAATTATATCCAACAGATGGAGAAAGAAAAATATAATTATGTTTATCTGTTTCTTTCAAATTTAAAAATGCTGCAAGCCGGATATCTTTTTTTACCGGTTTATTCAGACTGCCCTTTGTGTGCAGTAAAGAAAACAGGGCATCCATATTTTTACCGGTTTTTTCTGTTGCAAGGTCTTTTAGATCTTCGGGGTACGGATGTTTGAATTTCCACTTGTTAAAATATGCATGCATGAAATCATCAAATGTCGATTGACCCATTTCTTTTTCCAGCAATTTCATCCATTCGCCGGTTTTTGTATAGGCTATCAGGCCATAATTCAGGTAACTGAATTCAGATGATGCTGTTTCAATTGGCTGGTCTTTCTTGTTTTTTATAATCGTTTGCAATAATGTTTTCATCAGATCATCCGGCATTCTGTTTTTTATAAAACCAGACTTACTTTCAATCATCTCCGTTTTCGTATTGCCATAAAATAATTGAGCATATCTGTTGTCGTAATAGGTATTTATGCCTTCATCCATCCACGGGTGCTTTCGCTCATTAGATCCAAGAATTCCATAAAACCAATTGTGTCCAACTTCATGATTGATTAAAAAGTCAAGTGACTTTTCATCGGAAGGGGTTGAGATCAAAGTTATGGTCGGATATTCCATACCGTTATCGCCTTTTGCCGGACTTTCAACCACAGTTACAATTTGATAAGGGTATTCGCCCACCCAATTGCTTTTGGTTATAATGGCAGATTTGATATTATTGAGTGCATTCTTCCACAACGCTTCACCCGATTTTAAATGGTAAGCATATACATCAATTATTCCCGATTTTAATTGAAGCGTATCGTGCTTAACAATAAAGTCTTTATCAGCAAACCAGGCAAAGTCATGTATGTTTTCCTGTTTATAATGCAGTGTTTTTATTCCATTTTCCTTTTTTTCATCTTTTAAGATCCCCGTTGAAGCAACAATGTATTTTTCGGGAACAGAGATATGGACATCAAAATTTCCAAATTCACTGTAAAATTCTCCCTGGTCGAGGTAAGGCATTTCGTGCCAGCCATTTTTATCGAATACCGCAGGCTTTGGATACCACTGTGTGATCTGGTAAGATTGGTTTATATGTCCACTCCTGGAAAAATTATTTGGCAATTTTACATGAAAGGCTGTTTCAATTTTCGTACTGGTATTCGGTGCAAGTGGTTCCGGTAAAAGGAGTTTAATGATATCCTGGTGTTGCGGATGGTCTTCAATGCTGCTTGTGATGCCATTTACTTTAAAACCAAGACGGTTTATATATCCGCGATCATCATTGTTGCTGAAATAAAAATCTGTCCTGCCGTTTTCAAGCAATTGATCGCTGAAGGCGGTTTTGTCATTTTTATATGCATTTGGCCATACATGAAACCAGATAAAATGTAAACTGTCCCCGGAGTTATTGTAATACTGCATACTGATATAACCATCCAGTGTATGATCCGCATCATTCAGACTAACGTCAATAGTATAATCAACCTGTTGTTGCCAATAAGTTGATTGTTGGCAGAATGCTGCAGATAATTGGCAATTAATACAAATAAGCAGGAATAATTTTTTCAAAAAATGGCTGTTTTTTCAAAAATACGAATAACTGTTGTTTGAAACAGCAGGAAGATCATTTACCCTTTCCCGACAAAATTATTTTAATGGAATGGAACATGATCGTAAAATCAAGAGGCAGGGATACATTTTCAACATATAAAAGATCATAAGGCATGCGCTGTATCATTTCATCTACCGTTGAAGCATAGCCAAATTTTACCATTCCCCAACTGGTAAGTCCGGGTTTTACCTTATATAAATATTTATATTCCGGGTGCAGAGCTATGATCTGATCGATATAAAATTTCCTTTCCGGCCTGGGCCCTACAAGGCTCATTTCTCCTTTTATGATATTCAGTAATTGAGGAAGTTCATCCAGCCTCCATTTGCGCATGATTTTCCCCCAACGGGTTATGCGTTCATCATTTTCACTGCTGAGTTGAGGGCCATTTAATTCTGCATGCACAACCATTGACCTGAATTTATACATGATAAATGGCCGGCCTTTGTACCCAATTCTTTCCTGTGAAAAAATCAATGGTCCTTTAGATGAAAACTTTAAACGAATGATGATATAAAAGAACAACGGTAATAAAATAATAAAACCTGAAAAGGAAACGCAGATATCAATGGCTCTTTTGATATTCTGCTGCCAGGATGGTAATAAACCTGAATGTATATCTATTAACGGAACACCAAGGATATTGTTTGTTTGCAAAGCGCCGCTGATGATGTCAACTGTGTCGGGAGTGATCTTAATATTCACTTCCTGGTCACTTAAATTTTGCAATATTGTTGTCAGAAGATCTCTTTCATTTTTTTCAACTGCAATGATAACTTCTTCAATTTTTTCTGATTCAATGATGCTTGTCAGGTTGTTGAAATCGCGGTATTCTTTTATTTCATCCGGCAAATAGAATCCTTTATTGCCATTTGTATTAAAAAAGCCTGTGATCCTGAAACCGGATTGGTGTTTGGTTTCACTGAAGGCACTATAAAACTGCGCAGCTTTTTTACCCGAACCAATTAACAGGGCATTAAAATAAACTTTTTTATTTGCCAGTTGTTTTTTGGCGATACCGAGAAAGATCATTCTGATCCCAACGGTAGAAATGAAAATGGGGAACAGCAGGCTGTAAAATTCGAGATAATAATTCTTGTTATTATTCTGTGGGTTTTTTAGAATAAAAAAGAATAATAAAAAAAGGCAGCCGATCACACTGATGATAAAAGTATTAAAGAACTCCTGGATCCTGGACTTGTGGTATAAAGAATTATAGGAGCCACAAAGAAAGTGTAACAATATCCAGCCGGTGCTGTACATAAACAGGCCAATATAAAAACCGCCCGGGATACTGAATGGATAAGCATAGATCACTGTACGCAAATAATAAAAGCATAGCCAGGTTAAAATGCAAATGGTGATATCTGCAATAATTAACCATCTGATATTTATTCTTGGTTGGTTCAAAGAAATAGGGTTTGTATATTCCGGATAAACAATTAATGCTGTTTATTGTTGATTTTTTCCAGGATCTGGTGTGCTACTTCCATAGCACTGAATCCATCCTGTACAGATACGGGAGTTTTGCTGTTATTGTTGATGGCATTTTTAAATGCTTCCAGTTCCATTTTAATAGCATTCCCGTCTTCAATGACCGGATTTGCGATAGCGATTGTTTTTTTACCGTTGTTGGTATCGATGTCAAAAGTAAAAACATTTTTATCCCCTTCAGCGTTCAATCTGATGATCTCTGTTTTCTTTTCAAGGAAATCTATACCGATATAAGCATCTTTTTGGAAGAGACGCATTTTTCTCATTTTCTTCATCGAGATCCTGCTGCTGGTAAGGTTGGCAACACAACCATTATCGAATTCAATACGAACGTTAGCAATATCAGGAGTATCACTCATAACAGCAACACCATTTGCAGAAATATAACTCACATTGCTTTTAACTATGTTCAGGATGATGTCAATGTCATGGATCATCAGGTCAAGAATAACACTTACATCCGTGCCGCGGGGATTGAATTGAGCAAGCCGGTGCACTTCAATGAACATGGGTTGCAGTGTATAATCCTTCAGGGCTAAAAAAGCCGGATTAAAACGTTCAACATGTCCCACCTGGAATTTAAGATTTGATTCTGTTGCAAGTTTTACCAGGATGCGGGCTTCATCCATAGTGTTTGCCAGTGGTTTTTCAACAAAAACATGTTTGCCTTTCCTCAAAGCGAGGTCGCACAATTCGAAATGATAAATTGTGGGTGCAACAATGTCTACAGCATCGCAACTTTCAATAAGTTCTTCGGCATTTGTGAATCTTTTCAGGTTATATTTTTCAGAAACCTGTTGTGCAATTTGGTCATCAGGATCTAAAAATCCGCTGATAATTACGTCTTCCATTTCAAGCCAGTTATTTAAATGAAATTTCCCCAAATGACCGGCTCCGAATAAACCAATTTTCAGCATATCTTATTTTTTTCTTTTTTAAAATGACCTTGTATTAAATACTGTTATTCAGCAAGAGCAGCGGGAGTTGTTTCTTCCCAGAAACCCATTCGTCCGAATTTAGCTATACGGTCATTCACTCTTTGTTGCGGGGGGATTTCCTTTAGTTTATTAATTGCAGGCAATAAATAATTTTTCAATAATTCAGCAGCAGCTACATAATCCCAATGTGCACCACCCAGTGGTTCAGGGATCACGTCATCAACCAATCCGAAATTCAACATATCAGTACCGGTAAGCCGCAGTTGTTCCGCTGCAGTTTCTTTTTTATCCCAGCTTCTCCATAAAATGCTGCTACAACTTTCAGGTGAAATAACAGTATACCAGGTATTCTCCATCATAACCACTTTGTCGCCAACACCGATTCCCAAAGCACCGCCGCTGGCACCCTCACCAATGATCACACAGATCACAGGAACTTTGAGGTTTATCATTTCATAAATATTCCTGGCAATAGCTTCACCCTGACCACGTTCTTCAGCTTCCAGACCAGGATAAGCACCAGGTGTGTCAATGAGTGTTATGATTGGTTTATTGAATTTTTCAGCCAGTTTCATCAGCCGCAATGCTTTTCTGTAGCCTTCGGGATTAGCCATTCCGAAATTTCTTATTTGCCTGGTTTTGGTATTGTTTCCTTTTTGCTGACCGATAAGCATAACCGTTTGATCACCCAATTGGGCAAAACCCCCAACCATTGCTTTATCATCCTTTACATTTCTGTCGCCATGCAATTCGATAAAATTGCTGCACATCAGTTCAATATATTTTAATGTATAGGGTCTGTCGGGATGCCGGCTTAATTGTACTCTTTGCCAGGGAGTGAGGTTATCCGTTAATTGTTTTTTTGTGAATATGATCCTTTGTTCAAGAGCCTCAATAGAAGAACTCATATCCGTTTTGGATTTTTCCTGGGTTATTTTTAATTGTTCAATCTGGTCGTATAGCTCTTTGATAGGCTTTTCGAAATCAAGAAATTGCCTGTTTTTTAGTTGGGGCATGTAATTCTTTTACAGTTAAATAATGAAAGATTCCTTACAGTCAGTCTGTAAAAGTAGGCGATACATTTTTTTTATAAAAGTTTTGTTTTAAAAAAATAAAAATACCTATCTTTGCCGTCCCTAAAAAAGAAGGGGTATTGATTGTCAATATCCTGGAGATTAGGGCAACGGATCGGTAGTTCAGTTGGTTAGAATGCTGCCCTGTCACGGCAGAGGTCGCGGGTTCGAGTCCCGTCCGGTCCGCAAACCAAAGACCATAATTGCGCAAAACTGAGCATAGCTGGGAATTTCAAAATTCCAGTGCTCACAAAAACGCTAAAACTCACTAAAATGCTCACCAGAATATGGTGAGTTTTTTTATGAGCATATCTCGGGGACAATCTGAAGGTAAGGGTACATGTATTTTTTCATATATTTTCAAGTCTGCATGTGTTTATAGAATACCCGGAGCCACATACCCCGAATTGCCCTGTCTTACCCCACACTGCCCGGCACTGTTTTGCTGAATTCTGATGAAATGTATAAATCAGTTGTATTATGGCATATCCCACATCAAAAGCCTCCCTTCCACAATTCACGGTATACCCTAAACGCAAATATGCCCGGGATGCAGAAGCCATGATGTATATGCGTATCTGCTATGATATCCATATGGTAGAAAAAAGCCTGGGTATAAAAATCCGTATGGAGGACTGGGATCCCAAAAGCCATAAAATCAGTTCACAGCCCATGCTTGATGCAACCCTGAGACTGCGCTCGGATGAATACCGGCAAAAGATCATGGGTGCATTTTATATGCTGACCAGGGACGGCGGGGAATTTACCATTCGCGAGATCTTGGACAATGCCCTGGGTAATGAAGGGTCCAGGCGCTATTCACTCTGCGGAATTTTCGAAAGCGAGATCCTGAAATTGGAAAAAATGCTAAAACCGGGCGACGGGATATACGGTGGTCGTTCCAATCTCGGCAAGCACCGAACCTGCCTGAAGCACATGAAAAACTATCTTAAAAAGGAGCACAGGCTCAGTGAT
>JBBKWV010000200.1:0-8624 GCA_037969135.1 Ferruginibacter sp. | reverse complement strand
ATCGTACTATGAATATTCTAAAGGAGATTGTAATATATAAAAAACAGGAAGTGGAAGTGAGGAAAGTGCTTATACCAGAAACGGATTTGAAAAAATCAGCGTTTTTTAATAGAAAATGTATTTCATTAAAAAAGTCATTACTAAAAAAGAATGCTTCCGGAATTATAACTGAATTCAAAAGAAAATCTCCTTCAAACAAAACGATCAATGTAAAAGCGAAAGTAAAAAAGATAGCTGCAGATTTTACCAATGCAGGTGCCAATGGTTTATCCATTTTCACCGATAATCATTTTTTTGGTGGAAGTATTGAAGACCTGATCATTGCAAGGGAAAATAAGATTCCGATTATTCGCAAAGACTTTATCATTACCCATTACCAGATCATTGCTTCCAAAGCAATTGGAGCCGATGTTATTTTACTCATAGCTGCCTGTTTATCAAAAGCAATGGTGAAAGATCTTGCTATGTTGGCAAAACTGCTGGGGATGGAAGTTATCCTGGAAATAAATGAAGAAAAAGAAATAAGTTATATATGTGGTGATATTGATATGATAAGTATAAATAACAGGAATGTCACAAATCATACAGTAGATATAAAAAAATCAATCAAACTGGGAAAATTGATCCCAGAAAATATGCTGATGATATCTGAAGGAGGAATAACTGATGCTGCTTCGGTAAACAAATTAAAGGCTGCGGGATTTAAAGGATTTATGATGGGAGAAATATTTATGAAAGAAAGTGATCCCGGTAAATCATTCAGTAACTTTGCGAAATTATTTTAATTGAATTGACCTTTTTTAATGAAAGAGAGATTTATTTAAAAGGCCTTGGCCAATAAACAGGAAATATGAATATAAAAGTTTGTGGAATTACCACAATGAAGCAACTGCAGCAATTGGATGGATTGGATGTAGATTTTGCTGGACTTGTTTTTTACAAGCAATCTCCCAGGTATGTCGCTGATAATTTTTCTAAATCAGCATTGATCGATGCAGATCTGGATATCAAAAAAGTAGGGGTATTTGTAAACGCAGAGTTTGAGGAGATCATGGGTATTGTAGAAGATTTTGGACTGGATATTGTTCAATTAAGCGGGGATGAATCGCCGCATTTATGTGAACTGGTATCCAATGAAATTGAAACGATCAAGGTATTCCGGATCAATGATCAAAGTGAAAAATCAATAGACTACAGGCTTAAAGATTATGATGAAGTATGCGATTATTATTTATTTGATTCTGCTGCTGTTGGAAATAATGGAATGGCAGGAAAAAAATTCGACTGGAATAAAATTGCAGAAAGCAAAATTGAAAAGCCATTTTTTTTAAGTGGTGGAATCTGTCCCGAAGATGCTTTATTGGTAAAAAAATTCAAACATCCCGATTTTTACGGAGTTAATTTAAACAACAAATTTGAAAAGGAACCCGGTGTAAAAGATATGGCACTCATACTTCAATTCATTCATGGTTTGAAATAGACTCCGTTAACAGGAACCAACAATTCATTTAATTTTCAATTGAAACATTTATCCTGAAATATACATGATGATTTTGGGTTATACGATACCGTTTTACAAACTATTGTTGATAAGATATTGAAATACTCCATTATCAGATATTATTAAAACTTGTTAATAATATCTGCAGAAGCCGTATAAATGAATAAAGAATTTTAAATTGCAGTTCCTAAATTTAAAGAATGAAAAAATATTTTCTTTTTATTGCATTGATGCCTCTGATTGTCTTAGCGCAGGATTCCTATTCCCAGACAAAAAATGTTGTAAATAATAAGTCAGCTGCAGTTAAACCTGTTAAGCCTGCAGATGGGTTTTTGATCCATGGAGAGCTTACCGGATATCCTGATGGTACCGTAATATCTTTATTAAATGGCAGCAGTGGTGCGCCGGAAGCCAATGGTAAAATAGAGAAAAATCAATTTTCTTTAACGGGAAAAGTGGAAGTGCCTGATTTTAAATTAATAGCTGTAAATAACAAAGCTCCATACCTTACTTTATTCTTAGATAACAGTTTGGTAAGTATTAAAGGCGACATAAACAGTTTAGAGGCTGCATCTGTAAAGGGATCTGCCAGTCATGATGATTTTGCAGCGTTTACTGAAATGGTTAAACCATACCAGGAGTTATTTCAGGAAGGGAACGCCAACGCAGATACGAAAAACAAGGCTTCCCGGATCATTGTTGATTTTATTAAGAAAAATCCAAATTCATATGTTACCCCGCTTGCCATTTACAGAAATTTTCAGGTGAATGCCAGCTATGATATGATGGAAGAATTATTTATGGAGATCAATCCGCAGGTAAAAACGGGGCCAATAGGAAATTATATTGCACAACAGATTGCGGAAGGAAAGAAAAATCCGATTGGAAAGCCTCTGGCTGATTTTTCACAGGAAGATGAAAATGGAAAACTGATCAGCCTGAGTTCTCTGAAAGGGAAATATGTGTTGATCGATTTCTGGGCAAGCTGGTGCGGCCCATGCAGACAGGAAAATCCAAATGTAGTTGCCACTTTTAATAAGTACAAGGATAGAAATTATACCGTTCTGGGAGTATCTTTTGATAAAGCAAAGCAACCCTGGCTGGATGCGATAAAAATGGATGGACTAACCTGGACGCATGTCAGCGACCTGAAAGGATGGGGGAATGCTGTTGGACAACAGTTTCAGATATTCAGTATTCCGCAAAACTTTTTGGTGGACCCCAATGGCATATTGATTGGAAAAAACCTTCGTGGCCCTGCATTGGAAAATAAACTGGCCAGCCTGTTTGGGAAGTAAGATCAAAATGACAGCCGCATTTTTTTGAGGTTTTACATCTTCAGTTTCCTTTTATATAATTGAATGGTATTCTCCAATCCCAAATAAACTGCATCACAGATCAGGGCGTGTCCGATAGACACTTCCAGTAAACCGGGAATATGTTGGGAGAAGTAATGTAGATTTTCCAGGTCAAGATCATGGCCTGCATTGATACCAAGATTCAATTCAATGGCTTTTGCAGATGCTTTAATGAAAGGTTCTATTGCCAATTGCTTATTGCCCGTTGCAAATCCTTTTGCATAGGATTCTGTATATAACTCAATGCGATCGGTACCAGTATCTTTTGCAGCAGATACCATTTCGGTATCTGGATCAACAAAAATAGAAACCCGTATCCCTTCTTTTTTAAATACCGATATGATCTCTTTCAGATAAGCAGCATGTTCAATGGTATTCCATCCGTGATTGCTGGTGAGCTGACCCAATGTATCCGGTACCAAAGTAACCTGCGTTGGTTTGTTTGCCAGCACCAGATCAACAAATTTTTGTTCAACAGGATTCCCCTCAATATTAAATTCCGTGTGTACAATTTTTTTCAGATCGAATACATCAGCGTACCTGATATGTCTTTCATCCGGCCTTGGGTGGACGGTGATCCCATCAGCGCCATACCGTTCAATATCTTTTGCAGCCTGTACCAGGTCGGGATTGTTGCCACCACGTGCATTGCGCAGGGTAGCGAGTTTATTTATGTTGACAGAGAGTTTGGTCATGTTGCATTTTATTTTGCAAAGATGCGTTTTAACTTTGGCAAAGTTCAGATCTTTGCCAAAGTTAAAACGCAAAAAAATAAAACCCGCTCTTTACAGAACGGGTTTTATCAAATAGAATGATCGAATATTATTAATACCTGTAATGATCAACTTTGTAAGGCCCTTCTTTTGGAATGCCTAAATAAGCAGACTGCTCATCGGTTAAAGTTTCTAAAACAACACCAATTTTAGCTAAATGCAAACGAGCTACTTTTTCATCCAAATGCTTTGGTAAAACGTACACTTTGTTTTCGTAATTAGCAGTGTTTGTCCACAATTCAAGTTGAGCCAAAACCTGATTTGTAAAAGAATTACTCATTACAAAACTTGGGTGACCGGTTGCACAACCTAAATTCACCAAACGGCCTTCAGCTAAAACGATCACATCTTTACCTTCGATAGTGTAAAGATCAACCTGTGGTTTGATGGTATTTTTTGTTTTGCCATAGTTGGCATTTAACCAGGCCATGTCAATTTCGATATCAAAGTGACCGATATTACAAACGATCGCTTTATCCTTCATTACACGGAAATGTTTTTCAGTGATCAGGTCTCTGCAACCCGATGCAGTAACAATGATGTCAGCTTCTTTCACTGCTTCAATCATGGGCTTGACTTCAAACCCGTCCATAGCTGCCTGTAAAGCACAGATAGGGTCGATCTCAGTAATGATAACCCTGCAACCAGCACCTTTCAGTGAAGCTGCAGAACCCTTACCCACATCACCATAACTACCTACTACAGCAACTTTACCAGCCATCATCACATCGGTGGCACGGCGGATTGCATCTACCAGACTTTCTTTACAACCATATTTGTTATCAAATTTAGATTTGGTAACAGAATCATTGATGTTGATCGCGGGAATGGGTAAAGTGCCTTTTTCCATACGCTCGTATAAACGGTGAACACCGGTAGTTGTTTCTTCACTTAATCCTTTAACATGCTGAATCAATTCAGGGTACAGATCAAAAACCATATTGGTTAAATCACCCCCGTCATCTAAGATCATGTTCAATGGCCGATCAGAACCGCCAAAGAATAATGTTTGCTCAATACACCAATCTGATTCTGCCTGTGTTTGTCCTTTCCAGGCGAAAACACCCACACCTGTTGCCGCTATGGCAGCAGCAGCCTGGTCCTGTGTACTGAAAATATTACATGAACTCCATTTTACTTCTGCACCCAGGGCAGTCAATGTTTCAATGAGAACGGCCGTTTGAATGGTCATGTGCAGACAGCCTGCAATACGTGCACCTTTTAACGGTTGTGTTGGGCCAAACTCTTCCCGGATGGCCATTAAGCCTGGCATTTCTGCTTCAGCTAACATGATCTCTTTTCGACCCCACTCAGCCAGACTCATATCTTTAACCTTGTTGGCCAGTTTGAAATCAATGGCATTTTTAGTTATTGTTGACATAATTATTTGTTTTAAGTGTCAAATGTACAATTTTTAGTATAAAAATCTGTGATATAGTTTAAATATGGTAGATAAGTATATTTATTTCTATATTTATAGGATAAAATTATAGTTTGCTATGAAAAAGACAGCCATAAAAGAACAAACGCCTGTTGCGATCCCGGCTTTGGATAAAAATGACCTTGCCATTTTGCGGTTGTTACAGGAAAATGCCCGGATCACTGTAAAGGAAATCTCCACAAAAATTCACCTGAGTACCACACCGGTTCATGAGCGCATCAAAAGACTGGAGCAGCAAGGTGTTATAAAACAATACGTAACATTGGTAGACCAAAACAAAGTAAACCTCGGTTTAATGGTGATCTGTTATGTATCGTTGAAAGAACACAGCAAAACGGCAGGGGTAAAATTTATCAAGACCATCCATGAATTGCATGAAGTGAAAGAATGCTACAGCATCAGCGGTGAATTTGATTTTATGCTGAAAGTGGTTTGCCGTGATATGAATGCTTACTACGATTTTCATGTGAATAAGCTCAGCCAGCAGGAAAATATGGGAAACGTGCAAAGTGTTTTTGTTATGGGAATCATAAAGGAAACACAGCAATTGATATATTGATTCCAAAGAAGCTTGCAGAACAAATGTTTAATTTTTATTAAAATTATCCCACTCAAATATTCCTGATCAAAATGCACTACTTTTCAACCTGAAATATATCAGTTAATGCTATTTCAGAAAATAAAATAAAAACATGAAAAATTCATTGGGCGTTGTTATTGGATCCATTGCAATCATCATCGCATTCTTTTTAATGGGCAATGCGTATAAATATAAGTACAGGGCTACAGAGAATATCAGCGTAACCGGTTCAGCTGAAAAAGATTTTGTGAGCGACCAGATCGTATGGAAAGGGAACTACACCCGTAAGATGATGGACTTAAAAAGTGCCTATGCTTTACTGAAACAGGATGAACTGAGCATTAAGAATTATTTAAAAGAAAAAGAAATATCTGACGCTGAAATGGTTTTTTCTGCCATCAGCATCGACAAAGAATTCAATACCCGGTATGATGAGAACGGCAGGCAGACCGGAAGCGAGTTTACGGGTTATAATTTAAAGCAAACGGTAACCGTTGATTCAAAGAACATTGATAAGGTAGAGAAAATATCAAGGCAGATCACAGAGTTGATCGAAGCAGGAATAGAATTCAATTCATCTGCACCTTCATATTATTACACAAAACTTACTGAATTGAAAATAGACCTGCTTGCTAAAGCCAGTGCCGATGCTAAACTGCGGGCACAAACAATTGCTGCCAATACCGGAAGTTCTTTGGGTGCGATACGCAAAGCTGCCATGGGTGTTTTTCAGATAACCGGCCAAAACAGTGATGAGGATTATAGTTATGGCGGTGTATTTAATACGAGCAGTAAAAATAAGACGGCAAGCATAACCATGCGTGTGGATTTTGCTGCAGATTAGAAAGAACCAACTGTGACCATCAGCCACTGCCTAATTTTAGTTTCATCACATAATCATTCATAAAATATCCATTCCCGATATCAATGTCTTCTGACCTTTCGATAATGAATCCGGTTGCATAATAAAATTCTACTGCATTATTATGCCGGTTTACATTCAGTTCCAAAACCAATGCGCCGGCTTTTTTTATATCATCAATGATATAATTCAGTAAGAATTTAGCAATTCCTTTCCTTTGGTGATTGGTTGAAACATACAATTTGTGCAGCCGGTAAACAGCATCGTTGGCAAGTTCTTTTTGAGAATAGGAGGCAAAGCCAACAGCAACATTATTTATATATGCGAGGATGAAATGGTGATGGGAAATTTCAATCTGGCTTATAAGGGCTTTCTTGCTGTAAAACAGGTCCAGCATATATTGCAGTTGTTCGGGCGAGAGTATTTTTTCATAGGCTGCAGGCCAGATACTAAATGCCAGCTCCTGAATAATATCTATATTTTGTGAAGTTGCTTTTTTTACCTCAGGCATTTTTATTGAATCATGATCTTTAAATTTGATGCATACATAACCCTGCCTTTTGCATCCTTTGCAATAATATCAAAAAAGTATAATTCTTCTCCCGTTTTTAATTGTTCTTTAATGGTATTTATCCAAAGCCCGGGGAGGGGAGTCACTTTAAACCTGTCGGAAGAAACACTGCTGGCAGGAGAGATCTTTCCTGTTTGTTCATCTTCAGTAACGCCTCTTTTCCTGTAAAGAAACTGATAGGAAGATACCATCAATTCCGTTTTATTCTCGTCAAATACTTTAATGGGTTGGGAGATCAGTATTTCTGCAACTGCAACCGGAACAGAAATGGAATCCTTATACGTGCCAATCTGTGTAGTCAGTTTTAACGGCTTGAATTTTTGAGTAACGGTTGCCGTTTTTTTGTCAGTCGGTTTTTGAGCATTTACAGAAAACTGAAAAAAACCGGTAACAAATAAAATGGATATTGTTCTTAAAAAAATACGCATATTCCTGTGAATTGATTTGAAAGACGAATCTACAAAAGATTCATATGTGAAATCTTATTTTAACTTTTAGTATAAAGAAATGGGTTCAGCTCCGGTTATTGCAAAATATTAAAGCGAAGCAAGGCTTTCTTCTATGATACGAATTTTTGTTTCTGCATCTGCTTTTTTCTTTTCTTCCAGTGCAAGCACTTCCGGTTTGGCATTTTGCACAAACTTTTCATTGCCCAATTTTTTTTCTACAGAAACTAAAAAGCCTTTCAGGTGATCCAGTTCTTTCAACAGTTCCATTTTTTGATTTCCGGTATTAATGGGCTGTGCTGTTTTTATATAAAATTTATCTTTCCCGATCACACAGGAAATACAATCCGCAATGGCTGTATCTGTATAAAGAATATTTTTGGCGTTGACCTGTTTGGCTAAAATATTTTCAATTGCCTTAAATGTAGAACCGTCAGTTGTATCAATGAAAAGTTCGATCGTTTCCTTTGGTTTTATTTGTTGTTTATTTCTCACATCTCTTAAACCGGTGATCACTTCTTTTAACAGGTTTCCGTTATTTAAAATAATGGGGTCCGGAGAATTGATACTTCCCAATTGTCTTACACAAAGATCATCCGTTCTTTCATCGAGTAAATGATAGATCTCTTCTGAGATGAAGGGCATGAAAGGGTGCAGCAATTGCATCAGTTCGGTAAAATAAATAACTGTTTGTCTGTATACCGCCGGGTCGATGGGTTGTTCAAATCCGGGTTTGATCCATTCCAGGTACCAGCTGCAGAAATCATCCCATATCAGTGAATAAATTGTTTTCAATGCTTCACTCAAACGGAACTGGTCCATCATGGAATCAACTTCTGTTCGCGTTACATTCAGTTTGTGCTGAAACCAATCGATGGCAAAGCTGTTGGATATTTGTTGTTGTTTATTATCTGATTGCTGGTTGTTCTTATCCTGCCTGCCTTCCCACATTTTTAAAAGCTTCAGGGCATTCCATATTTTATTGTTGAAATTTCTTCCCTGTTCCAGGGCCGTTTCATCGAATAAAATATCATTTCCTGCCGGTGATGCGATCATGATACCAAATCGGGTGGCATCGGCACCATACTGATC
>JBBKWV010000199.1:0-2727 GCA_037969135.1 Ferruginibacter sp. | reverse complement strand
AATCAAAATAATGATTAATGTTTATTGCAACTATCAGAAGAAAAAAATTCAATTATTACTTCAACCAGATAAATTAAGATTCTACCAAAAACAAATACACTTCTTTGGGACCATGAACACCAACTACAAGTGTTTTCTCTATATCAGCAGTGCGGCTGGGGCCTGTGGCAAAAGTTAGCATGGAAGGAAGATTTGCACCATATTTTTCTTTTGCTGCTTTTAAGGCATCTTTTATATCATATACCAGTTGATTGGTGAATGCAATACATATATGTATAGGTGCATATACACTGGTTGTTCGTCCGTTGGTTTGTGCGGAGCTTAATACAATAGATCCGGTTCTGGCCACCAGGTATTCACAACCGGTTATTGAAACATCACTATCTGCCAGATCTGTTTTCACTAATCGATCAGAAAATTGCGAAGCAACTGGTTCAATAAGTTTATCCTCTACACAAAATATTTTTTGCCAATCCTGCTTTTTAATCAGGCTGCTTAATTGAAAAGCCAGCTCCTGTTGATTGATACAGAAAATAAATTTTCCCTGTAGCTTGGTAAACTGTTCAGCAAATTCAACTTCTATCTCCTGTTCCAGGGGTTGAAAAATCTGCTGATTCCCTTCGCTTTGAGGGAATGGCAAAGGCGTTGAGTGACTCAACGCCTTGCGTATTTTTTTCAGTATGTTTTCTTTAGAGAGAGAAACATTCATATATTTCCTGTTATAAAGATGGTGCCAACCCTATATCTCCAATTTGATTATCTGTTGATTTCTCATCTTCTTTTTTTGCTTCTGTTGAAATAGCCGGCTGGTCAGCTACTTCCTCAACTACTACATTATCTGTTAATGGCTTTTTTTCTTCGAATGGTCTTTTGCCGATCAACGCTTCTACATCACTTTGAAATAAAACTTCTCTTTCCAATAATGCTGTCGCTATCTTCTCTACATCCTCTTTCTTTTCAATCAGTAATTCTTTAGTCTTAACGTACGCATCATCAATTAATTTACGTACTTCAGTGTCGATCATTCTTGCCGTTTCATCCGAATACGGTTTTGTGAAAGTAGTCTCCTGTTGAGGATCATAAAAACTGATATTCCCTATTTTATCATTCATGCCATATACGGTAACCATAGCATAGGCGGTTTTTGTAATCTGCTGTAAATCGTTTTGTGCACCGGTTGAAATCTTGCTAAAGAATATTTCTTCGCTGGCTCTTCCACCCAATGTCATACAAATCTGATCTGTTAGCTGATCAATATTATATAAATATTGTTCTTTGGGAGTATACTGGGCATAGCCCAATGCTGCTGAACCTCTTGGCACAATGGTAACTTTTAACAATGGGTATGCATGTTCCAGGTACCAACCACAAACTGCATGGCCTGCCTCATGAAATGCTATTATTCTTTTTTCATCCGGAGAGATGATCTTGTTCTTCTTTTCCAACCCACCAATCACCCTGTCCACTGCATCTTGAAAATCCTGCATATCAACAGCCTCTTTATCTTTTCTGGCTGCTATTAACGCAGCTTCATTACAAACATTGGCAATATCTGCACCAGCAAATCCCGGAGTTTGTTCCGCCAATTTTTTAATATCTAATGTTTTTGAAATTTTAATTGGTTTCAGATGCACTTTAAAAATAGCTTCCCGGCCTACAAGATCTGGCTTATCAATGGTGATCTGCCTGTCGAAACGACCCGGGCGAAGCAAAGCCGTATCTAATACATCCGGACGATTGGTTGCTGCTAATACGATAATACCTACATCGGTTCCAAAACCATCCATCTCAACCAACAACTGATTCAATGTACTTTCTCTCTCATCATTGCTCATCATGGCATTCTTACCTCTTGCACGGCCAATGGCATCTATTTCATCTATAAATATGATACAAGGAGCTTTCTCTCTTGCCTGTTTAAATAGATCCCTTACACGGCTTGCACCTACTCCAACAAACATTTCCACAAAATCAGATCCACTCAAACTAAAGAAGGGAACTTGTGCTTCACCTGCAACAGCCTTAGCCAATAAAGTTTTCCCAGTTCCCGGAGGACCCACTAATAATGCACCTTTTGGAATTTTACCGCCGAGATTAGTATATTTTTTAGGATTTTTTAAAAAGTCAACGATCTCCATCACTTCTACTTTCGCTTCATCCAATCCAGCCACATCAGCAAAAGTGATATTTACTTTTGTTCCCTTATCAAACAGTGTTGCTTTAGATTTTCCAATATTGAAAATACCGCCCGGACCTCCGGCACCACCACCGGCACCTCCACCCATTTTACGCATCAACAATACCCAAAGACCAACAAACAATAAAACCGGTAATAAAAATTGCAGGATGCCACCAAACCAATCTCTTTCACTGTCGGAATATTTCTGTGTTTCCTTTACTGTTGGGTTTTTTTGATAAAACTCACTCATCTCCTTTTCAAATGCTTCACCGCTTGTGATTTTAAAATACATATGCGGTCCTTCTTCCCCTATTTTTCCATTTATTCCTTTTTTAATTTTCTCGTCATATCTGCTCAACCCTTCTTTTGTCAGGTAAATTTTTACAGTTTTTTTATTATCAATAATAACATACTTAGCAACATCATTGCTGTTGGTTATTAATATATTTCTGAAATCCAATGACGAGATATTCGCCATATTGGGAGAAAAGGGATTGAATAACTGAAAACCAATCAGCACAGCAAAAATGATAGCATATACCCAGTAT
>JBBKWV010000198.1:0-2956 GCA_037969135.1 Ferruginibacter sp. | reverse complement strand
TGCTCGAAGTTTTACCTGAGATAAAAGATCAGGGATTTCCCGAATTGCTTGATGGAGTTTATACCACCGGCATTCCTTTTTATGCAAATGAAATGCTTACCCAATTAAACCGCAACGGCGTATTGGAGAATGTCTATTTTAATTTTGTTTACCAACCTTATATGGAAACAGACGAAACTATTTCGGGTGTTACCATTATTGCTTATGATGTAACGGCCCAGGTACTAGCAAACAAAAAGGTTGAAGAAAGTGAAAACCAATTCAGGTTGATGGCCGAATTAATGCCGCAAAAAGTGTGGACAACTGATGCGGAGGGTAATAAAAATTATTTTAATAAAACATTACTCGACTACGCCGGCATGTCTTTCAAAGAATTAAAAGATGAAGGATGGGAAAATATTATTCATCCCGATGACCGGGAAGATAACAAAAAGCAATGGTTTGAATCCGTTCGTACCGGAAATGATTACCATGCAGAAAACAGGCTGCTCCGTAAAGATGGCAAATACTTATGGCATTTAACCCGTGCAGTAGCGTTAAAAAATAAGGATGGCAAAATAAAAATGTGGATAGGTTCTAAAACTGAAATACAGGAGCAGAAAGAACAGAAAGAAGAATTAGAAAAATCGGTGGTAAAGAGAACCCGGGAATTACAGGAAGTTAATAAGGAACTGGAGCAAAAAAACCTGGAAATAATTGCAGCCAAAGAAAAATTACTGACTGAATATTCCCGCAGCTTAATTGAAGCCAGCCTTGACCCATTCGTTACCATTGATGCTGATGGTAAGATAACCGACGTAAATCAGGCATCAATACTTGTAACAGGGTTAAAAAAAGATGACCTGATCGGCACATCTTTTTCCGATTATTTTACAGAACCCAAAAAATCGCAGGAAGGCTATCGGCAGGCATTTGAAAAGGGTTTTGTTTCGGATTATCCCCTCACCATAAAGCATAAAAACGGAGCGCTGAAAGATGTTTTATATAATGCTGCTGTTTATAAAAACGACAAAGGAGAAGTACTGGGCATTTTTGCAGCAGCCAGGGATGTAACTGAACAAAAAAGAATTTCGAAAGAATTGACCGAAGCCATAGTATTTGCTGAACTGGCAACAGGCTTAGCAGAAGAGGCAAAAGTTAAAGCAGAAAATGCCACCCAAATTGCTGAAGATGCCGTAAAAGCCAAACAGCAGTTTTTAAGCAATATGAGCCATGAAATACGTACGCCAATGAATGCCATCATTGGGTTTACCAAAGTGGTATTGAAAACTGAGCTTACTGCAAAACAAAGAGAATATTTAACTGCCATTAATCTAAGTGGCAATTCATTGATTGTATTAATCAATGATATTCTTGACCTGGCAAAAGTAGATGCCGGTAAAATGTCTTTTGAGGAAATCCCATTCAAATTGTCGTCATCCATATCGGCCATGATGCACCTGTTTGAAACAAAGGTTCAGGAAAAGAATATTAAGCTGGTAAAAGAATATGATGACCGGATACCGGAAGTATTACTCGGCGATCCTGTGCGCCTGCACCAGATCATCCTGAATTTAGTGAGCAATGCCGTAAAGTTTACATCAGCAGGAAAAATAACCGTAGCTGTTCATTTGCTGAACGATGATGAAGAAAACGCCATCATCGAATTTACAGTCTCCGATACCGGGATAGGCATACCAGAAGATAAAACAGAACAGATCTTCGAAAAATTTCACCAGGCATCCAGCGATACATCCAGGTTATATGGTGGAACCGGTTTAGGTCTTGCTATCGTAAAACAACTGGTGGAATCGCAGGGTGGAAACATCCGTGTAACGAGTAATGTTGGCGAAGGCTCTGTTTTTAGTTTTACATTAAGCCTTAAAAAAACAGAAAGAGCAGCGGAAGAAGAAATAGAAATGCTGGAAATTGATGAGCATAATAAAAATATAAAAGTATTGGTGGTGGAAGATATTGCCCTCAACCAGTTATTGATGAAAACCCTGCTGGATGATTTTGGATTTGAAAGGGATATAGCCGCCAACGGAAAAATAGCCATTGAAAAAATGCAGGAAAAAGATTACGATATTATCTTAATGGACCTGCAGATGCCCGAAATGAACGGGTTTGAAGCTACCGAATATATCCGGAACAAATTGCATTCAAAAATCCCCATTATTGCATTAACTGCCGATGTAACCACGGTTGACCTGGAAAAATGTAAAGCGGTTGGCATGAATGACTACATTGCAAAACCTGTTGACGAAAGAATATTGTACTCAAAAATAGTTGGATTGGTTAAAAAACCTGCAGGTATAGCATATCATCTGCCCAAAGCCGAAGAAATATCCCTTGCTAAAAAAACAAGATGCACCGACCTGGCCTACCTCATCGGCATAACCAAATACGATCATAAGCTGATGATGGAAATGATTGCACTTTACCTGGAACAGACACCATCATTGATCAGCACATTGAAAAAAAGCCTGCAGGATAAAGACTGGGATTCTTTACATGCGGCAGCACATAAAATGATCCCTTCCTTTTCCATCATGGGTATTCATAAAGATTTTGAGGCCAAAGCAAAAAGAGTGCAGGAATATACCGGTGCAAAAGAAGACGCAGAGGAAATACAGGAACTTGTTTTACAACTTGAAAATATCTGTGTCTTTGCCTGTAAGGAACTGGAAGAAGAATATAACACACTAAAAGATACCATTGTATGAAACGGGATGCGCCTGACAGGGCGAATTTGATCTAACAAAATAAAAAGTATAACAGATGAAAAATGAAAACAAAATAAAACTTTTCCTGGTAGATGATGATGCCCTGTTTTTAAAAAAACTGGAAATTGAATTTCTGCAACATGCCGATTTTGAAATAGAAACATTTGCAACCGGTGAGCTTTGCCTGGATAATTTAACAAAGAACCCCGATGTAATTATTTTAGATTACCAGCTGGATGGCATTGATAAAA
>JBBKWV010000197.1:0-8159 GCA_037969135.1 Ferruginibacter sp. | reverse complement strand
GGCTTTTATCTGATCATCTTTTAAATTACGGCGGCTCGGCACTAAACTGTACACAGAACTGTGTGATGCAATAATTGGTTTTTGGGAAATTTTAATTACATCCCAAAAACTCTGGTCGCCCAAATGGCTTACGTCTATCATCATGCCCAATGCATTCATTCTTTGCACAACCTGTCTCCCAAAATCAGTGAGCCCTGTTTTACCTTCGGAGTTCAATCCCTTTCCTATAGTTGGGTTAGGGGTGGTTTCATCTGCAGCACTGGTAGCCCAGGAAGGAGCAATGTTATGCGTTAAGGTTAAATATCTGGCCCCACGGTTAAAAAGCGCTTCTAATTTAGTGAGATCGTCTTCAATCATGTGTCCTCCCTCCACACCAAACATGGCAGCGATCTTTTGTTGCTTTACCGCTTTCATCAATTCAGCATAGTTGGTCACTTTTACAATTTTATCGGGATTGCGTGCCACTACAGCATCCAGGCTGTCCATTTCCCGGTTGGCATAAGCGTATGGATTTTTCAGATCACCATCACAGTACACAGAAAAGATCTGAACATCCAGACCGCCTTTTTTCCAGCGGTTTAGATCACTGTGCGTTTTGCCGGTGAGGTCCAGGTCGAAAACAATTCCTTTATCCGCAGCCTGCATCAGGATATCATTGTGTGTATCCACAACGATGGCTTTGTCGTGAATTTTTTTGTAGGATTGCGCATGAAGCTGCATTGAAAAAAATAAGACCAGAAGTAAAATTTTTATTTTCATTATAAATTTTGTTTAAACGGTTTCATAAGAATACCAAATGAAATACAATTTGATGAATGAAGAAGACAGCTATTACAATTATGTATGGTTGAAATTTTCTTTTGTTTTTAAAGTCATACAAAACAAGGATGATTAGGATGCTGTAAATAATTCCATATTGCACATTTTGTGTTAACAGTTCAGACCAGCCAAACTGGTGCGGCCCGATGCGCCCAACTGTTGGCCCTAATAATACCAATGCAGATGCGATCATATACCGCATGTGTTTGGCGGTTTTCTTTTTATAATAAATCGCGAGCGAATAAAACAGTATCAGCAAAATGCCATCGCCGATTGGAAAGAAAAGAAATGGATAATCTCCTGCGTTGTATGTTTTTATTATTCTGGGAACAAATGAAAGTATGAGCAATGGAAAAACAAAATAGGAGAGTTTGCCAATCTGGCGATGCCAAGCTACTTTTTTATTAGCGATTAAAAATGGTTGAGCAATTAATATGACTACCCATAAAGTTGCAATAATGGAATGTAAATGTAGATAGATGTCAAAGTTTGCTCCAAAATCGGGGAATGGCTGAAAATAGCTTTTATAAAATCCAGCAAATATTAACGGGATTAATAAAAGCAAAAAATAGCCAAGGTATTTATAGGTTCTGTCCATTAATACTTTTTTGTTTTTTTATTAAAGGCCTTGCAGCTGCATGCTGTTTTTTATGGGCAATTACAGGTTTAACAGATTCCCGTTCATTTGAAAATATTTATAATGAACAGGAATATAATTTACCCGTTTTTAAAATAATGATCAATGTTGCCGGATTGGTATTCTGAAAAATCCTGCACATCAATCACCGGTATAATATACTAGTTGGTTGTTAATAATTTTGAATGGATGATCTCTAAGGTAGAAGCAGCGGTTTGGTATTTCTTAGATAAAGAATCTGGATGTACCTGACGGTATTGGACAGGTGAAATTGATTTTGAAGATAAGTATAAATGTTGAGAATTGTTGCCGTTTAGCGGATACTGGAAATGTAAAATTGGAAATACTATGCTTTATAAATGAATGGCTTAACTAATAGTGACTGTTATTTCGTTTCTTCAATCAGTCCAATTGCATTACCCCATGGATCAATCAAAGTAGCTACTTTAATTCCGCCTCCTACATCTGAAACAGGAAATAAAACAGTTGCTCCCTTTGCTACTGAATTTTTTATACAGTTTTCAATTTCATCTACTGCCCAATGGGCAATGGATTGGTTGCCTTTAGTAACTGTTTCGTCTAATGGATGTAAACCCAGTTCACATCCATTGAAATTAAATCCAACATAAAAAACTTCATCAAAATAAGGATCATTGCCTGTGAGATTGACATACCATTCTTTTGCTTTTTGCATATCGGGTACATAATAAATAACTGTTCTCAGTTTTTTAAACATATTTGTTTGTTTTTGATGAAAAAAAATGGAGAACGATCACTCATTCTCCATTGATATATTTTTCAAGTTTGTTTATTTTACGATTCCCATCTTGGCTTCAATGCTAAGTGTTGCATGTGGAACGGCTCTTAACCTTGCTTTGTCAATTAATTTTCCGGTAATACGACAAATGCCATAGGTTTTGTTTTCAATGCGCATCAGGGCTTTTTCCAAATGATCAATAAAAGTGATCTGGCGGCTGGCCATCTGGCTCAGTTGTTCTCTTTCCATACTTAAGCTGCCATCTTCCATTGTCATGTAGCGATTATCGCTTTCATCACCACCCATTTCATCTTTACGAGTAATTAGTCCCTGCAGATAATTCAATTCTTTTTTTGCAGCATCCAGTTTTCGGTTTATCAGTTCTCTAAACTCTTTCAATTCAGTATCACTGTAACGAATGATGGGAGCTCCGGGATCATTTTTTAATTGATCCAAAACAGATTTTGTAAAATCCGGCTGATATTTCCGGGAAGTTTTGGTGTTAAATTTTGGGATCACAACTGGTTTGGCAGGAATCACTTTAATGTCTTTCGTGTTCGTTGCCATTTTTTTCTTTACGGGTTTTTCGGGTAGTTTGGAAATCACAGCCTTCTTCACCGGTGCTTTTTCAATTTTCTTGGTCATAGGTTTATGTGCCGGCTTTGCAACAGCTACCGGTTTTTTTGTCGCTGCTTTTTTAATAGGTTTAGCGGTTTTTTTTGGAACAGGCTTTGCCTTAACAACCACTTTTGCTTTTGCAGCAGCTTTCGGTTGTTTTTTTGCAACTGGTTTTGCTTTTACTTTAACTGGTTTTGACGCTTTTGCTACAGGTTTTGTAACTTTTTTAGCAGCAGGCTTTGCCTGTTTTTTAGCCGGGGTTGTTTTTTTTACAGGCTTTGAAGCTGCTTTTTTAGGAGCCGGCTTTTTTGCTACAGGTTTTACTGCTTTCTTTTTCGTTGCCATACTACTCGCTTTTTTTAAATACGTTTACGGTTAAAGTTGAATCGTTTACTTCAATAAGATTCCCATTGCTGATCAAGGGTACAAATTCAAGTGAATCTGCTAAAATTTCGCGGCAAATATAATCTTTAAATTGAATTAACGAAGACTGCAGGGCCTCATTTTCATGAACGGATACGTCTATACGGTCTGTAAGTTCAAAATTACGCTCTTTACGGATATTTTGAATTTTGTTTACAAACTCCCTTGCATTCCCTTCATTTTGCAGGTTTTCAGTGATAGAAATGTCCAAAGCTACTGTTAATGAGCCTTTTCCGGCAATTTCATAACCCGGAATTTCATCGGTTATGATCTCCAGGTCTTCTGCGGTAATTATGATCTGCTCATCGCCATCCTTTTGGGTATTTTCGTTTAAGAAAAAAGGGCCATTTTGTACTTTTTCGATTGTTTCATTATCGAATTTTTCAATTTCTGCTGCCGCCCATTTCATTTTGGCCCCCAGTTTTTTGCCCAGGGTTTTAAAATTGGCCTTTGCCTTTTTGCGGATAAAGTCATTGTCGGCATTTAAAATATCAATTTCCTTGATATTTGTTTCCGCTTTAATGATCTCTTCAACCAGTTTTATATTTTCGGCCATTTCTGTGTCCATTGCAGGAATAAACACTTTCTGTAATGGCTGCCTTACTTTGATATTCACTTTTTTCCTCAATGATAAAATTAAAGAAGATGCATCCTGGGCAAGTTGCATTCTTTTTTCCAGCGCATGATCAATTACAGCTTCAACAGATTTTGGGAAAAGAACATGGTGCACGGAACTTTCTTCAAAACGGCCAGTCACTGCATTTAAGTTATTGAATAACCAATCCGCAAAAAAGGGTGCTACGGGTGCAATCAATCTGCTGAGTGTTTCAAGACATTCGTATAATGTTTGATAAGCACAGATCTTATCATGTTCATATTCACCTTTCCAAAACCGGCGGCGGCACAGACGCACATACCAATTGCTTAAATGAGCATCCACAAACTCTTCAATAGCTCTGCCAGCCTGTGTGGGTTCGTAAGCATCGAAATTTTCTGTTGCAGTTTTTATTGTACTGTTGAGGGAAGATAAAATCCATTGGTCAATTTCAGGCCGTTCATTAACGGGTATATATTTTTCTTTAAAATGAAAGCTGTCAACATTGGCATATAAAGCAAAAAACTGGTAAGTATTATACAAAGTACCAAAGAATTTACGCTGCACTTCTTTGATTCCTTCTTCATCAAATTTCAAGCTGTCCCAGGGCGAAGCATTGGTGATGAGGTACCATCGGGTGGCATCTGCCCCATAGGTATCAATGGTTGTAAACGGGTCTACAACATTACCTAAACGCTTGCTCATTTTATTTCCGGCTTTATCCAAAACGAGGCCGTTACTTACTACTGTTTTATAAGCTACACCTGCCTGAATCCCGGAGCCATTCATTTTAGAGCCTTCCCATAAATTACTTTTTTTCAATTCTTCTTCTACAGATTCTTTCAACAAAGAGCCCAGCGCATGTAAAGTATAGAACCAACCCCTGGTTTGATCAACGCCTTCAGCAATAAAATCTGCCGGAAAATTTTGGGCAAATATTTCTTTATTTTCAAAAGGGAAATGCCATTGAGCATAAGGCATCGCACCACTATCAAACCATACATCTATCAAATCGGGTACGCGGTTCATTGGTTTTCCTGAATCACTTACCAGGATAATATCATCAACATAAGGTTTGTGCAGATCTAAAATGCCTTCATGCAGATAATGGGTATTTGTATCGCCCCCCAATATTTTTGCTGCTTTTTTTATTTCTGCATTTAATTCTGCAATGGAACCGATGCATTTTTCTTCATCGCCTTCTGTTGTTTTCCAGATAGGTAATGGCGTTCCCCAAAACCGGCTGCGGCTAAGGTTCCAGTCAACCATATTTTCCAACCAGTTACCAAAACGTCCTGTACCCGTTGAAGCGGGTTTCCAGTTGATGGTTTTATTTAATTCCACCATGCGCTCTTTTACAGAGGTGGTTTTTATAAACCATGCATCCAGCGGATAATAAATAATGGGTTTATCTGTTCTCCAGCAATGCGGATAATTGTGCTCGTATTTTTCAACTTTGAATGCTCTGTTTTCTTTTTTCAGCTTTATTGCTATATCAACATTCACATCAATATAGGCAGGGTCATCGGTATAATTTTTTACAAAACGATTGCTGAATTCTCCAATGCCTTCAACAAATTTTCCTTGTTTGTCAACGAGGGTAAGAATTCCCAGGTTGTTTTTCTTTCCAACCCGGAAATCATCTGCACCAAAAGCCGGTGCTGTATGCACAATGCCGGTACCATCTTCTGTAGTAACAAAATCGCCGGTGATTATTTTAAATGGTTCTGCATCCGGGGTGGTTTCCCGAATTATATCCAGTGCATTTGCTTCAAAAGGGAGGAGTTGTTCATAAGTTGCTCCTTCAATTTGATTTCCCTTAAATGTTGTCAGTTTTTTCCAGGGAATTATTTTATCTCCTTCTGTGTAATCTTCAAAATTTCCCTCTTCTCCTTCAGTTTTAAAATATTTATTAACCAGCGCATCTGCAACTACAACAAAAACCGGCAGATATGTGTATGGATTGAACGTTCTGATAAGTACATAATCAATATTCGGCCCAACGGTTAATCCGAGATTTGATGGCAAAGTCCATGGAGTGGTTGTCCAGGCCATAAAGAAAACCTCAACATTCAATATTCCTTGTTCTTTGTTTGAAATTTCTTCAAACAGGAATTGAGATATATCGTTTTTTACTGCCTTAAACATGGCCACCGCACTGGTATCTTTTACATCTTTATAAGTGCCCGGCTGATTTAATTCATGAGAAGACAACCCGGTTCCTGCTGCCGGTGAATAAGGTTGAATACTAATGCTTTCATAGAGATATCCTTTCTTATACAATTCACTCAAACACCACCAAAGGGATTCAATATAATTATTTTCAAAAGTCACATATGGATTATCAAGATCAACCCAGTAACCCATTTTTTTTGTTATTTCATCCCACTTATCTTTAAACCGCATCACCACTTCCCGGCATTTTTTATTATAATCTTCCACAGATATTTTTGTGCCGATATCCTCTTTTGTTATACCCAATTCTTTTTCTACCCCCAATTCGATGGGCAAACCATGCGTATCCCAACCCCCTTTACGTTTTACCTGGAATCCCTGCATAGTTTTATAGCGGCAAACAAGATCCTTGAGCGTTCTGGATATTACATGGTGAATACCCGGCATACCATTGGCACTTGGAGGGCCTTCAAAAAAAACAAAAGCTTCCTTTCCTTCACGCAGTTCAATACTTTTTTTAAAAGCCAGCGATTGATTCCATTTTTCCAGTATTTCAGTACTGATAGAAGGTAAATTAAGTTGTTGATATTCACTGTATCTGGCTGACATATAATATTCTTACGAAGCTTTTTTTAGTAAAAAATAAGTGTGCAAAGTTAAGAAAATTAGTATGGAAAAAGTGCTGTTACCGCGGCTGGTGCTAAATATATAAAAATATGAGGTATGTTAAAAATCTCAAAATTATCCACATTTATTATCGTTGGCATAATATTGGTTTAGTTGTATACAGTTCACTGAACTATAAAATTGGCCAGATATATAATCTATAAGAAGAGCAATTAATATAAAATATAAAATATCATTGATAAGCGGAGAAAGAAATTATGAGGAAGAAAAGTTTTGCTGGTTTAGGGTTTTATTAGGGTAAACGGGAGTAATCATACTCCCGTTCTTTTAGATTAATGCGTATTCCATTATTGTGAAAAACCATCCCGTTTTTAAATCCAAGAGTTTGTGAAAAAGAATGACCACTAAGAAAAAGAAGTTTACGATTTTAGTCTTCTGATAAAGGAAATTAGAAATCACAAACACAGAAAGGCAGCTTAATTTATTAGGCTGCCTTTTATTATTAAATTGAGTTTACAATTTTGTAGAATATATTTTCAGCTTGTTTAAAGCTTTGCCCCTACAGAAAGGAAAAATGTTCTGCCATCAGCCGGTAAAGCACCCGGACCAGGGTAACCTCCTGCCCGCCGGGTAAAATAGCTTTTATCAAATAAATTATTTATGCCAGTTTTGATATGCAGGTTTTTAGAAAATTTAAATGTTCCGGTAATATCTGTTGTGATATAAGATGGGATCAGCCCTGTTTGACCATTTGCAGTTGGTAATAGGGTGTTATTGGCATCACTATATGTTTTATCCGTATAATTTACCTGTGCAGTTAATAAAAAGTTTTTATAGCCACCGGTAATGCCTGTACGCAAAATGTTTTCCGGTGCATTCTCCACTTTTTTATCTTTTGTATTTGCATCCTTATGATTGCCGCTGTAAAGGGCATTGGTATAACCATAGGACCCGAATACAGAAAGCGTTGTACGTTGGTTCTTTGCAAATAACTTTATCAGATCCAGTTCAGCAAACCCTTCAAATCCTTTACTGCTGCTGTTTCCAACATTGGTTATTAAGCGGTAAGGGTTGCTGCCGTTTACTGTAATGGTTCCTACGCGGTTATTGTATTGCAGATAAAAAACGCTGATGTCAAATTGAAGAAAGTCTTTAACCTTTCCCCGGTAACCCAGATCAATATTGTATCCTTTGGCATCTTTAAGATTGGGGTCAACTACATCCGTTGTGGGAGGCGCCTGCAGATTTGCAAACTGAATCGGGCGGTATGCCTGGCTGAAATTTGCATAGATCTCCGTCATTGGAGTGATATGGTATTCCGTTCCTAATCCTGCAAGGATAAAACTTCTGCTTCTTTTGATGTTCTGTAAAATAATTTCTTCTCCGGCTGCTGTATATCCGTTTCTTCCTGCAGCCGAACCTTCCAGCCACTCATATCTAATTCCGGGAATGATCAATAATTTTTTACCCAAACGGAAAATATTTTCTGCAAATACAGCAATATTGTG
>JBBKWV010000196.1:0-3480 GCA_037969135.1 Ferruginibacter sp. | reverse complement strand
AGTTGTTTTATACTTTTTTTACTGTTGGCAAGATGTGTAAGAAACAAAGCGATACCGATCATCGCATCACGTCCATAATGCAGATCCGGTACAATAATACCGCCATTTCCTTCTCCGCCAATAACGGCATGCACTTCTTTCATCCTGTTCACTACATTGACCTCTCCCACTGCACTGGAAAAATATTCCCCACCGTGCTTAATCGTGATGTCTTTCAATGCTTTTGTGGAAGACATGTTGCTTACTGTATTTCCCGGTAGCCTGCTTAACACATAATCTGCCACTGCTACCAGTGTATATTCTTCGCCAAACATACTGCCATCCTCACAAACAAAACAAAGCCTGTCAACATCCGGATCTACTGCTATGCCGAGAGATGCTTTCTGGCTGACCACTTCCTGGCTTAGTTGTGCAAGATTTTCAGGAAGCGGTTCGGGATTGTGCGCAAATTTTCCATTAACCTCAGCATTCAATAAGATAAAATCCTTAACACCCAATGCATTTAGTAAGGCCGGGATTGCAATGGCGCCGGTACTGTTTATCACATCCACCACAATTTTAAATCCTGCGGCGGCGATCGCATCTTTATCAACCCATTTATTCTTCAGGATCAGGGAAATATGTTCATCCAGCATTGTTTCATCTGAAGTGATCGTCCCTAATTTATCCACTTTCGCAAATTCGAATGCCTCTTTATCTGCAAGTTCCAGAATCTTTTTTCCTACATCTCCGCTGATAAATTCTCCTTTGTTATTCAATAATTTCAACGCATTCCATTCTTTTGGGTTGTGGCTGGCCGTTATGATAATGCCGCCATCTGCCTTTAATATTTTTACAGCCATTTCTACTGTAGGTGTTGTACTGAGATCCAGATCAACCACATCAATTCCCAGCGAAGTTAACGTTGCGTTCACCAGGTTTTTTACCATCAATCCGCTGATTCGTCCATCCCTGCCAACGATAACTTTCTTATTTTTTGTACCCGGAGTATCGATATTCAGATTCAAAAGCCAGGTACCATAAGCAGCTGAAAATTTTACTACATCCAATGCGGTGAGGTTTTCATTCGTTCTTCCACCGATAGTGCCTCTTATCCCGGAAATACTTTTTATCAAAGCCATTTAAATCAAAATTTAGGACTGCAAATATAACAAAGAGTTGGGAGATAGGGAAAGATGCAGGATACCTGATTTAAGATGCGGTAAAGGAGAATCTGATAACTGGCAGGTAATAACCAGTAACTTTGCAGTATGCAGACATGGTTCAAGGATTGGTTTAATTCCCCCTATTATCACCAGCTATATTTCAACCGGGATGAGACGGAAGCAGCTTTATTCATAGATAAATTAATAAAATATCTAAAACCTGCTCCGGGTTCTTTCATGCTGGACGTAGCCTGTGGTAAAGGCCGGCATTCCCTTCAACTTTCAAGAATCGGCTATGATGTAACCGGAATTGATCTGAGTGTGGACAGCATTGAAGAGGCAAAAAAATATGCATCTGAGAATCTGCATTTTTATCAGCATGATATGCGTTTACCATTCAGGATAAATTATTACGATTACGCTTTTAATTTTTTTACAAGCTTCGGGTATTTTCAAACACAGCGGGAAAATGACAATGCCATAAGAACCATTGCGCAGTCGATAAAACCAAATGGAACTTTTGTGATGGATTATCTGAATGTTCATTTTGCCGAAGACCATATGGTTCATAAATCTGAAAAAGAAATTGATGGCGTCAATTTTGTAATAACCAAATGGCATGATGAGACCCATTTTTACAAAAAGATCATCATTGAAGATGAAAAACTGGAAGAACCATTGGTGCATACAGAAAAAGTATCCAAATTTACCGTCGGGGATTTTACTGAAATGTTTGCATATCAGGGATTACAGATCAAAGAAGTTTTCGGCGATTATAATTTCTCATCCTATTCACTTAAAAAATCTCCCCGCCTGATCATGATCGCAGAAAAGATCAGGGTAATATAAACTCCGGAATACCTATCAGGAAAAAGAGACCGGATTTTTTTTATTTCCCTTTATTATTTAACAGCATCCATTTTGCTGTTTCATACATGGCTGATGTAAGATAAGAATAGTGCATTTTCAATGAATCTTCCTTTGCAGGAGTTAGTGGCATTAACCCGTTTTTTACCGGCACCAGTTCTTCTTTATTAAACCGGATATTCTTCCGGTAAAAATAATCATCACCCACAACACCGATCCAACCGGGGGCATGATAAATGATGAAAGCTGCATTTTCATTTTTTGTCACATCCAGCAGATCCCTTCCCAGAGTACTGTTTGTATAAGGCTGCTGTATCATTCCGGCAATGGTAGGCAATACATCTATCTGCGATACGGGTTCGCTATGCAATTGCGGATTTAGCAAGGCCGGCGCATAAAACAGCAGCGGAATATGCTCGTCGGAAAGCCGTTGATCTGTCCATGCTTTGGGATATAAGGAACCCACATTCCCTTCCACGGCATGGTCGCCCACAAATACAAAAATCGTGTTATGGTAATAACTTTCTTTTTTTGCTGCCTCCATAAATTTCTGAAAACAATAATCAGTGTAGGCAAATGCATTATACTCTTTCAGGGATTCAAAACCATTTTTCTGCAATTCCTCATCCGGAATTATTTTAGAGACAAACTCATTGTCGTTTTCAGGGATATTGAAAGGCCGGTGATTGTCGGCAGTTTGAATAATGGCAAAAAAAGGATTTTGTTGTTTTGCGATCACGCTATTGGCCTCCAGAAAAAGATCTTTATCACTTATCCCCCAAACATTTAATTTTTCAGCAGCATATTTTCCATCCTCATATATCTTAAGCCCGTCAATATTTTTTATGAGTCCGTTTAAATTATTAAACTGGCTCCTGCCACCAATAAAATAATACTTCTCATATCCTTCAAAATCATTTATTATACTTCTTTGTTCCACAGAGGACTCATTGCGGGTTGCAAATTTGCTCAGTTGCACATCCGGAATACCGGTAAGGATCGCAAAAACTCCACGGGCAGTTCCGAAAGAAGGCGAAAAACATCTTTCAAAAAAAATGCCATTCTTGGTTAGTTCATTAAAATATGCAGTACTGTTTAGCGGGTTTCCACTCATGCTGCTCTTATACATACTGAAACTCTCACATATCACCAGTACTATATTTGGCTGGCTTTCCAACGCCCTGCTTCCGGGATGAATGATCCGTGTATAATTTTCCGGCTTGCTAACCGATTTTTGAAAATTCAAAAACACAGCCATTTTTGAATAATAGTCGCCGGCTTTTGATTTGTGATCAATATCTCTGAACTGCAATGTTGTAAAAAAATTCTGAAAAGGATTTAATGCCAGATTACTTTTAAATTCATCTTTCAGATTAAATGCTCTGTAAAAATTCAATGGCTTTAATGTAAGAAAGCCATACATGAACCAGCCTAATATCAGCAAGGCTGTCATGTGCCATCTGCGGCG
>JBBKWV010000195.1:0-22904 GCA_037969135.1 Ferruginibacter sp. | reverse complement strand
CAAGAATTTATATTTTTAATTGGTGATTTGAAGAAATCTGTTATTTTTACAACTTAATAAAACTATTAAATCAACGCTTATAGAGGTAAGTCTACCTAACCAAGACAAAACAAACGCATGAAACAAGCAACTTTGAAACTAACTGCCCTAGTTATGTTACTGGGTGGAGCAATAGCAACAGCCAATGCTCAGTCTATTAATGTGGTAACATCCGCAGTTCCTTTTTTACGTATTTCTCCGGATGCTCGTAGTGGTGGAATGGGAGATGCAGGAATCGCAACCAGCCCTGATGCAAATTCTAATTTCTGGAATCTGGCTAAAACGCCCTTTAATACAAATAAGGCCGGAGTTGGTGTATCTTATACTCCCTGGTTAAATGATCTGGGTTTAAATGATGTTTACCTTGCTTCTTTGGCAGGATTTTACCAATTAGATGATCAACAGGCATTATCTGCATCTTTAAGATATTTCAGTTTAGGAAATATTCAATTTACAGATGCTTTTGGAAATCAATTGCAGACTTTCCGTCCTAGGGAATTTGCTTTTGACCTTGGTTATTCCAGGAAATTATCTAAAAAATTAGGTTTGGGTATCGCTTTACGTTACATCAATTCAGATCTTGCTGGTGGTAATGTTAATGGTATCCAGTATAAAAAAGGAAGTTCAGTTGCCGGTGACCTGCATTTGTATCATCATGGTGCAAAAGAGAGCGGACAAGGATTCAACTGGGGACTTACTTTAAGTAACCTGGGTTCTAAAATTGCTTATACAAGCGATGCAACTCAAAAAGACTATATCCCTGCTAACATTGGTTTAGGTGGTGCATATACTAAAGTATTTGATGCTGACAGCAAAATTACTTTTGCTTTGGACCTGAATAAATTATTAGTACCAACTCCTCCAAATGTTTTGGATTCTGCCGGATTGGTTGACTATCGTTCAAAAGGTGTTGTTAGCAGCTGGTTCAGTTCATTTGGCGATGCTCCTGATGGAGGTGCTGAAGAATTACGTGAGGTTTCTGCTTCAATAGGTGCTGAATACTGGTACAAAAATCAGTTTGGCTTCCGTGCAGGTTATTTCTACGAGAATAAAGAAAAAGGAAACCGTCGTTATTTTACTTTGGGAGCTACTATTAAGTACAATATGGTTGGATTAAACTTTTCTTATTTATTACCAACAGGATCTGGTGTTAACCGTAACCCATTGTCAAATACTTTGCGTTTTGGTTTAATATTCGATTTTAAAGGGAAATAATTAATAACTCTTTTATAGTAAGAAGCGTTCCGTTTATCCGGAACGCTTTTTTTATCTACTCTTTTTTACAGATATTTACATCTACTTATGTCATACAGAATTGGTTCGGGAATAGATTTTCATCAACTGGCAACAGGGAGACAACTTTGGATTGGCGGTGTTTCGATACCACATCATAAGGGTTCTGTTGGACACAGCGATGCAGATGTACTATTGCATGCTATTTGTGATGCTATGCTGGGTGCTTTGTGCCTGGGCGATATTGGGGTACATTTTCCCGATACCAATCAGGCATATAAAAATATTGACAGTAAGATATTATTAAAGCATTGTTTTGATCTGATAAATGAAAAAGGGTATGCTGTTGTAAATATTGACAGTACTTTGTGTTTGCAGGAACCAAAGATTGCTCCATTTATTCATTTGATGCAAGCGGCGATAGCACAAATATTGCAAATAGAACTGTCTGATATTTCTATCAAAGCTACAACAACAGAAAAAATGGGTTTTGCAGGACGTGAAGAAGGATTAATGGCTTATGCCAGCATTTTATTACATAAAAAATAAACATTGGGCATACTTATAAAATACGGATTCTTATTATTTGTTTTTTTGTTTAATTTAAACAATGTACGAGCGCAAAAACAATTCAATAACTGGTATTTTGGAATACAGGTAGGACTTAATTTTAATACCAACCCTCCGCAGGTTTTAACCAACGGCCGGGGAAATTCCATCGAAGGTTGTGCAGCGATTTCTGATAGAAATGGCAATCTGTTGTTTTACTCAAATGGTGTCAGAGTGATCAATAAGCTGCATGAAACCATGAAAAGCGGTGATGCAATTCTGGGGGATCTGAGTAGCACTTCCAATGTGCTCATCGTACCACAATTAACCAATGACAGCTTGTTTTATTTATTTACTATCGGTGCTGCTAACCAGGGGTTGAAGGGATTTAAGTATAGTGTGATCAACATGAAAAAAGAAGGGGGGCTGGGTGAGGTTGTTCAGAAAAATAATTTTATCGATCTGGATTGTTATGAAAAATTAGCAGCTGTCAGGCATTGCAATAAGAAAGATGTATGGATCACCATCAAAAAATGGGATACGGATGAATATCATAGTTACCTGTTAACGGCAAGCGGATTGAATCTTGTTCCGGTTATCAGCCATACCGGTCTGGTCATTAATGGAATCCCCAACAATGCAATAGGGGCTTTGAAATTTTCTGCGGATGGAACAAAACTGGCCGCAGTGCATTCATTTCAGAATGATGTGGTAGAACTGATGAATTTTGATAATACCACCGGCGTTATTTCCAACCCGGTTGTTTTTAAACCCAATTCATTTTTAGCAACACTGACAGGGATCTATGGTGCCGAATTTTCACCCGATGGTAAACTGCTTTACATATCTTCCAACAATGTTGCAACTGAACCGGCAACATTATATCAATTTGATATCAGCTCAATGAATGCTGCTACTATTCTTGCAACTAAACAAATTATTGCACAACCATATCCCTGGTTTGGAGGTGCTTTGCAAAGAGGGCCGGATAATAAAATATATTATGCAATGTGGAAGGATACTTCTATATCTGTAATTGAGAACCCCAATGTTTACGGCCCGGGATGCAATTTCAATTACAATAAAATATTGCTTTCAAAAACAATTACAGATCCGTCACAATTCGGTTTGCCTTCTTTCATTTCCAGTGATCTGGATATACAAAATGTTCCTTACGATTTTATTCGCCTTGGCGGGGATTGCAGAAACTTCAATGTGAATTTCATGATCAACAGAACTTCGGGTATTGATTCTGTTAAGTGGGATTTTGGTGATGGCCAGCAGTCAGGTTTATACAATCCTTCACATCAGTATTTAGCTCAGGGTAATTACGATGTATCACTTATAATTTATAGCGTGGATTGTGATGGCAATAAAACGGAAACGATCAATCACGAAGTATTTTTATCAACAGCAGTCAGTGATTTTCTACCCGCAGATACAATTATGTGTACATACAAAAATTTCATATTGAAAACCTCAACTGTTGCACAGAAATATTTATGGAATACGAATGCGGTAACGCAATCCATTACAGTGTCTGCTCCGGGATTGTATTGGTTAGAGTTGGAAAGTGATGGTTGTATATCCCGGGATTCAGTAGTATTAAATGTAAAACCTTCTTTATCGGTAAACCTGGGTAAGGATACTTCTGTTTGTGTAAGCAAACCGGTTATACTCAATGCCGATGTTACCGGGGTTCAGTATTTATGGAATACCGGTGATATTTCACAATCTATTCAGATAACCAAACCGGGTGTTTATTGGGTAGATGTGAGCAGCAACGATAAATGTGCTGCTTCGGACACCGTTATGGTACAATGGGGTGATTGTGATCTATATTTACCAAATGCATTTTCGCCCAACGGGGATGGTAAAAATGAAAACTTTGGTTTGATAAACGGAATCAATACAAATTCTTTTTCATTGAAAATTTATAACCGTTATGGTGAAATTATTTTTAATTCCTCAGATCAATACAAAAAATGGGATGGTAATTTCAAGAATAAACCATCACCAATAGGATTGTATCCCTGGGTGCTGACCTATAAAAATAAACTTGGTTACTTGCAAACTGAAAAAGGAACTGTTTTATTGATCAGGTAAGAATTACAGAAAAATATGGTCGATTTAAAAATAAAAATTATTAATAATTCTCATAATGAACTGCCAGTTTATGCAACAGCAGGCTCATCGGGAATGGATCTGAGAGCACATCTTGAGGTACCTGTTACGTTAAAATCTCTGGAAAGAATATTGATCCCTACCGGCTTATTTATCGAATTGCCTTTTGGATATGAAGTACAGATCAGGCCCAGAAGCGGGTTGGCATTTAAACAGGGAATTACCTGTTTGAATACTCCAGGTACAATAGACAGCGACTACAGGGGAGAAATAAAGGTCTTGCTTATTAATTTAAGCAATGAAGTACAGGTCATAAACAACAATGAAAGAATTGCACAAATGGTGATTTGTAAAATTGAAAGAATGGAATTGATACCTGTTCATGAACTGAAAGAATCAATCCGCGGCAACGGTGGTTTCGGACATACAGGAATTCAGTAAAAAATATTTAAAATAAACAATGAGGTATTTAATTATAATTGGAATGTTGTTTTTAAATCTGGGAATATTCAGTTGTAAAACAACCAGGCAAATAAATAAAGCAATTGCACCAAAAGATACGGTTACAGTATTTAATAATAAAACTTCGGAAGATTCTCTTTTACTTATTCAGGAAACACTCAGATCCTTTAAGAATAATTACATAGATTTTAAAACTTTTTCTGCCAAGATAAAAGTGGAAATTGAAGACAGTAAAGGCAAGCAGCCTGATATTACGGCAATTGTCCGGATCATGAAAGACAGTGTTATCTGGATGTCATTATCTGCTACCTTTCTCAATATTGAAGTTTACAGGGTGCTGATCACCAGGGACAGTGTGATCCTGTTAAACAAGCAGAATAAAGAAGTACAATATCGTTCATTGGATTATTTACAGGAGATGGCTGAATTACCGGTTGATTTTCTTACTATCCAGAATCTGTTGATCGGTAACCCTGTTTTTTACGATGATTCTATAAATTTTTATAAACAGGCGGATGATTATATTCTTATGAATTATGTTGGAAAATTATTCAAAAACCTCCTCACATTATCTGCTGATTCAAAATTATTGAAACATATCAAACTGGATGATATTGATATTTCAAGAAACAGAACTGCAGATATTACTTATGAAGGATATGAATTCAATAACGGAATTAATTTTTCAACAAACAGGCAGATTATCATTTCAGAAAAAAACAAACTCGATCTGAGATTGAATTTTAAACAATATGAGTTTAACAAAGAATTATCAGTATCCTTCAACATACCCAAAAATTATAAATTGAAATAATCGTTATTTGCTTAAACCGTATATTTCCTCAGCAGAATTTCATTCTGAATTGTATTTTTGTTTTAACCCATTAGATTAACATGATTAAATGCATTTTCATAGCACTCTTTTCAATTGTCACTCTTGCACCTTTGGCTGCCCAAAGTCAAACCAGGGAAGAGCTGGAGAAAGAAAGACTTGAGTTAAAAAGAGAAATTGAGCAAACAGAGAAATTGCTTAACAGCAATAAAGTACAAACAAAAGAAAATTTTCTGCAATGGAAACTGATCAATAACAAAGTGAACCTGCAGGACAGGGTGATTGTAAATATTAATAAAGACCTGAGGGTACTTAACAATAATATGTACAATATAAACCGGGATATTTACCGGTATAATAAATTGCTCGACACTTTGAAACAGGAATATGCAAAGAGCATGGTTTATGCATATAAAAACCGCAGTAATTATGAGTTCATGAGTTTTATTTTTTCTGCCGGAAGTTTTAATGATGCGATAAAGCGTATTACTTATCTGAAAAGCTATCGCAATTTTCGGGAAAAACAGGGAGAAAATATTTTGCGTACCCAGGATCTTCGCCGTAAAAGTATTGATGATCTCAGTGGAAACAAGAAACAGAAAAATGTAACACTGGAAACACAAAGCAAGGAAATGCAGATTCTGGAAACCCAGCAAAAAGAAAAAGACAGGATCCTGGCCGAATTGAAGAAACAGGGGAAGCAATTAAATAACCAGATCGCTGCCAAACAAAAGCAAATGCAAAAAGTGAGCAATGCAATAGCATCCGCCATTAAAAAAGCACAGGCAGAAGCCAGAAAAGAAGCATTGGCTAAAGCAGCTGAAATTGAGAGAAAAAGAAAAGAAGCGGAGAAGGAACTTGCGAAAATAAATAGCAATAATGCAGACAATTCTGGTTCTCCCAATGTTACCAAGTCTGTATCCCCAACTGTTGTACCCAAAACCACCACATCAGTAAAAATGGCTGAGAGCGTTTTATTGAATGCGGGTAATATTGCATTGAATGAAAGTTTTGAAAAGAACCGTGGCTCTTTGCCATGGCCCCTGGACAGAGGCGTGATCCTGATGCATTATGGAAGAAATTCATTACCCAGTGGCAGTTCAATGGATGTTACTTCTGTAACCATTTCATCCGGTATTGGAACAGCTGTTAAAGCTGTTTTTAACGGAACTGTATCTACGGTTCAAACCGTTGAGGATATGCAGGTGGTTATCATCCAGCATGGCAGGTATTTTACAACGTATAGTAATTTATCTGGTGTAACTGTTCAACGGGGGCAGGAAGTAACAACAGGACAAACAATTGGAAAGGTTGCAGCCAATTTTGACGGTATCGGTGCCATTGATTTTTATATGAGCAATGAGAACAGCAATTTTGACCCGGAAAGATGGTTGCGTCCCCGTTAATGGATCAGGCTTTTATATAATTTTTCATATTGAGGAACAATATTGTGGATGTCAAATTTCTTCGCCTGTATCAATGCATTTTTCTTGAATTTTTTAAAAGTTTCTTCATTTGATAATATTTTCAAAGCATTCCTGCTCATATCTTCAACATCTCCCACATCACTCATAAAACCGCAAAATCCGTTGATATTTATTTCAGGTAAACCTCCGGCATTAGTGGAAATCACCGGCACTTCTGCTGCCATCGCTTCCAATGCTGCCAGGCCAAAACTTTCATAATCACTGGTTAATAAAAACAGATCTGCAATAGGCAAAATATCTTCCATCTGTTCCTGTTTTCCTAAAAACTTAATGGATTCCGCGGTAGGACAATCACGCGTCATGGATTCAATTTGAGGGCGTTCAGGTCCATCTCCGATCAATAGTAATTTTGCAGGAATTTCTTTTTGAATAAGTAAAAAAGTTTTTACAACATCATCAACCCGTTTAACTTTTCTGAAATTAGAAGCATGAACAATTATTTTTTCACCATTGGGAGCAATGAGTTTTTTAAAAGCACTTACCGGTTTCTTATTAAAGCGGGTCACATCAACAAAATTGTGGATCACTTCTATGTCTTTACTAATGGTAAAATTCTTGTAGGTCTCTTCTTTCAGGTTATTTGATACAGCGGTTAAAATATCACTTTCTTCCATTGAAAATGTAACAACAGGGCTGTAAGTCTTGTCACGCCCAACCAGGGTTATATCTGTACCATGCAGGGTGGTAATTACGGGTATATGTTTATTTTGTTTTGCCAGGATCTGTTTTGCCATATACGCTGCTGCAGCATGTGGAATGGCATAGTGTACATGTAGAAGGTCTATATCATGGTTATTCACCACATCTACCATGGAACTTGCCAATGCTGTTTCGTAAGGAGGATAATCAAATAAGGGATAGGTAGGCACCCTTACTTCATGATAAAAAATATTGGTATGAAATCCGCTTAATCTTACGGGTTGCTGGTATGTGATAAAATGGATATTATGCCCTTTATCTGCAAGTGCTTTTCCAAGTTCTGTTGCCAAAACACCACTGCCCCCAAATGTTGGATAACAAACGATCGCTATATTCATAGTTAAAATAAGATTAAAGACATTTAAACAGTTTAAACCTGCTGATTGTTTTGATAAAAGGTTTATACTGCAATTTAACAATAATATGCGCATTGTTTTTTAGTTTGGTATTAATAGTAAATAGTTAAGTTTGTTATTGATATGAAGAAAATAAAAATTATTTTATCGTTTTTGATGATCGTATTTGTTTTACCGGTTAAATCTCAATCGAATGATTCTGCCATTATTAAGAAAATGGCAGATGAAATTATGATCAATGGGAAAGCATATGAGAATCTTCGTTTTTTATGTAAAAAGATTGGCCCAAGGTTAAGTGGTACTTCCAATGCGCAAAAGGCTGTTGATGCAACTATGCGCATGTTGAAAGAGGCAGGGGCCGATACGGTTTATCTTCAACCGTGCATGGTTCCTCATTGGGTGAGAGGATCAAAAGAAAAGGGCTTTATAAAACTGGCAAATGGTACCCGGTATCCATTAAATCTTTGTGCTCTTGGCAATTCTGTATCTACCGGTAAAAATGGAATTGAACGGGATGTAATTGAAATAAAAGACTTCGCTGCGTTGGAAAATTTGGGTGAACAAAAAATTAAGGGAAAAATAGTTTTCTTTAATTTTCCCATGAATCCCACGTATATCAAAACATTCCGTGCATATGGTGAAAGCGGGTCTTATCGTACACGAGGTCCTGCACGTGCGGCAAAACTGGGTGCCGTTGCAGTTATTGTAAGATCACTGGCAAGTAATCCGGATGATTTTCCACATACAGGTGCAACCATTTACAATGATTCTTTTCCAAAGATTCCGGCAGTAGCGATCAGTACCAACGATGCTGATTGGCTGAGCATGCAATTAAAAATGAACGGATCACTCACTGCATGGTTTAAAACAAACTGTGAAATGCTGCCCGATGTACTTTCGTATAATGTGATTGGTGAAATCAGGGGCAGCAAATACCCCGGTGAGATCATTACTGTTGGCGGGCACCTGGATAGCTGGGATCTGGGCGAAGGTGCCCAGGATGATGGGGCTGGATGTGTTCAGAGTATTGAAATAATTCGTACCTTAAAAGCTACCGGAGTAAAACCTGCTCGTACAATCCGTGCCGTTATGTTCATGAATGAAGAAAATGGCAGAAGGGGTGCTGATGCTTATTTGAAAGAAGCAAAAAAGAACAATGAATTGCATATTTTTGCTCTGGAAAGTGATGCAGGCGGTTTTACACCCAGGGGATTTAGCCTGGAAATGAATGAAAGGCAAAGAACAAAACTGAATCAATGGAAGTATTTGTTTGACGATTATGGCATTCTGGAATTTAACCCGGGAGGCGGAGGTTCGGATATCGGCCCCCTGAAAGAAATAGGCGCTGCACTGGCAGGACTCAGCCCCGATTCTCAACGCTATTTTGATCTCCACCATGCTGCCACAGATACTTTTGAAGCGGTAAGTAAAAGAGAATTACATCTGGGAGCTGTAAATATGGCTGCCCTGATCTGGCTGGTGAGTGAATATGGTATGTGATTAGTTGATTCAACTTTTTTTATTAAAGATTTTACTATGTCAGATGAAAGTATCATTAAAACGGCTCCTAAAAAAAACAGGATTAAACGATTTCTTTGGAAATTACTTATTGCAGTACTATTATTTCTTTCCGCATTGCTCTGGTGGAATTATTTTTATGTTTTCGGAGAAGGAATTAAATCCGGCGAATTGAATTACCTGGTTAAAAAGGGAAATATATTTAAAACCTTTGAAGGCAAATTGATTCAATCCGGTTTCAGGCCTGGTGGTGCAGGTACGGTTCAGTCGTATGAATTTGAATTTTCAGTTTCCAACGACAGCATTGCAAATATCCTGATGAAGAACAGTGGAAAATATTTCGACCTGCATTATAAAGAATATAAAAATTCAGTTTCCTGGCGTGGGTATACCCGTTATATTGTGGATGATATCATTGGCATGAAAGAAGTGATTCATTGATCTTACTTCCCTGCATATATTAAAAAAATGGCGGGTTGTTTATGTAATTCCGGTTTCTTATTTTTCCATTCTGAGATACTGCGGGTAATGATCATTTCATTGGCAGCCGTGATATTCACCCCGATACAAAGTTTTGTATTCCCATTACAATGCTGAATCAGGGATTCAAACAATTGGTTGTTCCGGTAAGGGGTTTCAATAAAAATTTTTGTACTGTTATTTTTTGCGGATGCGATTTCCAGTTCTTTTATTTTTTTTGCCCGCTCCATATTGTCAATGGGTAAATAACCGCTGAACTCAAACTGCTGTCCGTTTAATCCGCTTGCCATCAATGCCAGCAGGATAGAACTGGGACCAACAAGCGGTTTAATGATACAATTCATTTCCTGTGCAGCGGCGATCAGTATTTGCCCGGGGTCTGCAATACCGGGGCATCCGGCTTCACTGATGATGGCAATGTTCTTCTTTTCTCTGACTTTGGTTCTAAAATGAATCAATTGTTCTTCTTCCGTTTTATGAATAACAAACCATTCAAAATCGTCAATCACAATTTGTTTGTCGAGGCCTTTTAAAAAACGACGGGCTGTTCGTTCATTTTCTGCAAAGATCACGGAACATTTTTTTACAGCATCCAGCACATAGGCAGGAATTGTTTCCAATACATCCTCCGCAAGCATACAGGGAATCAAATAAACGGTGCTCATTATTTATATAATTACATGATTTTTTTTGGCGTGGTATAAACTCAGGGTAGCAGCTATCACAGCATAACTGGGCGAAAATATCCACCCGATCACTGGCACTAGGTGCATGATATAAAATACCATTCCATTTCCAATTGCAAGTCCTTTGTGCCTGCTGATAAATAAAATACTCTGCTGAGTACTCATTTTATTTCTTTCGCAGCTATAATCGAGCATAGAAAATCCAAGATAATAACATTCAACAAAAAGCGCTACCAGTGGTGCTACCCAGCCAAATAATGGAATAAAGGAAAGTAGGAGTATGGTGATCACATACACCGTTTGCCAAAGCATATTTCGCAAGGCAATTTTTACAGCACGTACAATATCAATCAGCAATTGCCTTAAACTGAATGGGAATTCTTTCTCTTCAATAATGCTTTCTGTTTTCTCACTGAGGTATGCAAAAACAGGGGAGCCGATAATTAAAAAGAGATATTTAAAAAGAGAAAAATAAAATAACAACAATACCAGTCTTAAAATGACCTGGCCAATGATAAAAAACCAATATAACCAGCTATCCTGCATTTTATCGAGCCATACTTTCACATGGATCTTCAGTAAAAAAAACTCAATGGCACTGTTGCTTGATTTCCAGAACAGGTAAATGCCGATCATAAATAGGATGGTGTAGATCAAACCGGGGATGAGGATCCACTTCCATAACCGGTGTTTTACAATAAAACGGTGTGCCTGGGCAAACGATTGTATTGCTATGATTATTTCTTTGAGCATGGATGGGTTTAATCAGAAAAGAGTTTTAAAGGTAACTAAATATTCCGCTATAAGAATAGGATTCTGAGATTAAGCTGGCGGGTATTCGCAGAATTAACCAATATTATATTTATAAAGCCACCAAAAATATCTGGGAAATTTATTTTATCATTCACATTGCAGTAGAAAAAAAGATCTGGTATAAAATTTTAGATAAAAAAATCCCGCCAATGAGTTTGAGCGGGAAATAATATACAGGAATAAAATAATTAAAATTTCGGACAAGGAATACCTTTTGAATCTAATTTACGCTTAATATAAATGATGGAGATCTCTGAACCACCACGGCTTCCTGTAGCAGCTTTTAAACTGCTGGTGTTTACATCATAACTTACCCCGATCCTCAATCCGGAGAACTCCAGTCCCAGGTAGGGAATGATCGCATCATTAAAACGATACCATGAGCCAATATATACATTCGTTGGATTTATTTCACCCGGGTTTGCATTCAATGACAAAGCAGCACCCAGAATGGTCTCACTTGCTTTATTTTGAATCTGGTGTATGATCGAAGTATTAACAGCCACAATATCTGATACCGGAAATGATCCTCCTCCGTGTATAGAAATCCGTCCGTTTAAATGCCAGTTTTTATCAATAAAACTCACTTTTGGCCTGTTGATATGATACATCGAAGCACCGAGATAAAAATTATTGATTCCATTGGAAGAACCGGAATACAATAAACCGGCATTCAAATCAACATAGCTTTGATTATTGCCGTTATTTAAAACCTCATCAGACGTACCGGTAAATCCATTTTGCCTTAACATGTCTTCAAAAGTCAGTTTGCTGATATCAAGTACCATGCTGCTGTACGTACCCTGAAAACCCGCTCCAATAGTATGATAACCTTCTTCATCCAGTGCCTTATGGTAAGAAAGGGAAATAGAACCGTAATTTAATTTTAATGCACTGTTTGCACTTGCATCTGAAACACCTGATATTCCTACACCAAAAATATCGCCATCCGGAATTTTCGCTTTCATGATCGGAAAGTCAACAGAGGCACTGGTTGTTACATATGCTTTTGGAATGGAAGGCCACTGATCTCTGTGGTTGGCTGCAACCCTCCATTGGCCATCAAATTTTCCGGTAAATGCCGGATTTAATGTAAGGGGGGAAGCAAAAAATTGTGAAAAATGCGGATCCTGCGCTTTTAGCAGACCGGTAATCATCAGGGTAAAAACAAATAATAATATTTTTCTCATCTTCAATCTTGTATAGTTATTAAAGATACGGAATTGCAGTAAAATGCTGCAGCAAATCTGGGGCCTTTTACAACTTTATTATGAATACTATAAAAAAATAATGTTTAATTCTGCATTTTTGAACCATATGCAAGGTCTCCGGCATCTCCCAAACCCGGAACTATATATCCTTTTGCAGTCAGTTCATCATCAATATCACCACACCAAATGGTTGCTTTGGGCACCTCTCTTAAAACGTATTCAATTCCTACTGAACAGGCTATGGCACAAACGATGTGTATTTCTTTGAAATCACCTTCATCTTTCAAGTGCTGAATTGACTTTACAAGAGAGGAACCTGTTGCCAGCATCGGATCGCTGATGATAATGATTCTGCCTTCAATTTCCGGGCAGCTCATATATTCCAGTCTTATATCAAAACTTCCATCGGGATTGTGTTTGCGGTATGCACTCAGAAATGCATTATCTGCACGGTCGAAATAATTCAGCAATCCGTTGTGCATTGCAAGTCCGGCTCTCAGAATGGTTGCCAAAACCGGTTGATGTTTCAATACTTTACATGTTGCTATTCCCATTGGAGTGGTTATTTCTTTATCTACAGTCTCCATTTTTTTGCTGATCTCATAACCTATTATTTCTGCTATTCTTTCCAGGTTACGCCGGAATCTCATACGATCATTTTGTACCTCTACATCTCTGAGTTCTGCAACCCAGTTACTTATTAATGAATGATTTTCGCTGAGATTTATTACCATGATATTTGTATTTAGTTACTGCAATATTTTTGTATCTGTAAATATTTTTTAGATACATTAACAAACAAAACTATAATAAAATCGTGGAGGATGCAGTATTTTTAGTAATTGTTTTTAAAAACCGGCAGTTTATTGCCTGAAATTACCAATCAATGAATCATATCGTAAGAATATTATTAATTTCTATTCTCTTTTTTACAGCCTGCAATAATAAAGTTGATGAAAAAAAATTAAGTGATAATTACGAAAAAGGTAAACTTACTGTTGCAGAAATTGAACAAAAAAATCCGGAGCGGTTTATTACTGCAAGTGTCAGCGACAGAAAAAATCTTTTGGGCCAAACGGTGATCAAAGGACAACTCATCAACAATGCCAAAATGGTAAGCTATAAAGACATTGATATCAAACTTTCTTTTTACAGTAAAACCGGAACCCTGCTGGAAGAGGACCGGGAAATAATTTATGAAACCATTGCTCCCGGCGCCGGGAAAAAATTTAAATCAAAATATTTTACCCCCAAGGGAACAGATAGTGTTTCTTTGAAAATCATCAGCGCCAAAGTGGAAAAGTAAAGATCCTGATCAACCGGCTTTGTTATTACGGTATTTATAAAAACTTAAATTCATCTCCATCAAACAAACCCAGATCACTCAGTTTTAAATGAGGGATCACAAGCAACGCCATAAACGATAATGTCATAAATGGGGCAGATAGTGCAGATCCCAACTCTTCTTTGACCATTTTATCAATGTCAGTATAGGCTGCTGAAACTTTATAGCCATCTTCAAAACTCATCAGGCCTGCAACGGGTAATCCCAATATTTTTTCTGCTGATTTACTTACAGCACTGATACCGCCTTTTTCTTTTATTACCAGGTTGATCGCTTTTGCCAGGTATTCATCATCAGTTCCAACTGCCACAATATTATGACTGTCATGTGCAACCGAAGAGGCAATGGCGCCTCCTTTGATGCCAAAATTTTTAATAAAGCCTTTGGCAATAGCTGCATTTTTATATCGGTTGACTACCACTATTTTTAAAACATCATTTTCCGGATCGCTTACAATTTGATTGTTTTTGATTTTTGGGTCCGCAAAAATCTTATTGGTTATCAGTTGCCCGTCCAACGCTTCAATGACAGCGATCTTTTCTTCATTATTAAATTCAACTGCCAGTTCAGCAGCAGTTATTTCATTGCAATTAAACTGATTGATCAGCTCAGAGGAAACAGATTGTATTTTTGTTTTGCCTTCTTCAGCCACCAGTACTCCATCAATATATGTTTGGGTAACATCAAAATTCAACAGGTCTTTTACAATAATAAAATCTGCACTGTCTCCGGTTTTCAATAATCCAACATCCATTTTGTAATGCAATACCGGGTTTACACAAGCAGCCATTAATACTTTAAAAATATCAACTCCTTTCGCCACAGCCCTGGCGCATAATTGATTTATATGGCCAGCCGCAAGACTATCAGGATGTTTGTCATCACTGCAAAACATCATATTCTCCGAATGCTCATGCAGGAGGCCGATCAATGCTTCAAAGTTTTTTGCAGCACTTCCTTCCCGGATCAGGATCTTCATGCCATAGTTTAATTTATCCAGTGCTTCTGCTTCAGTAAAACATTCATGATCTGTGCTTATGCCGGCATCTATATATTTTTTGGCCAGTGTACCCCTTAATCCCGGTGCGTGGCCGTCAACAGGTTTATTCTGTTTTTTTGCAGCGGCTATTTTTTTCATTACCTCTTCATCCTGGTTCAATACACCGGGAAAATTCATCATTTCACTCAGGTATTTTATTTCGGGAAGTTTGAGCAATGCTTCCACATCATCCCCATTTAATGCAGCACCTGCCGTTTCAAATATGGTAGCCGGAACACAACTGGGAGCGCCAAAATTGAATTTAAAAGGAACTTTTTTCCCGTTTTCGATCATGAATCTAACACCTTCCATTCCACAAACATTGGCAATTTCATGCGGATCACTGATGGTGCCAACAGTGCCGTGAACAACTGCCAGCCGGGCAAATTCGGAAGGGATCAACATGGAGCTTTCAATGTGTACATGACTGTCGATGAATCCGGGAAGAATAAAACGGGTTATGCTATCCGGTTTGTCTTTTCTTACTATGCTGTTTATTTTACCTTTTTCAACCAACAATTCTGCATAATAGATCTCCCTGTTTTGAATGTCGACAATATTTCCCTCTACAATTAATTTATTCATTCTGCTGTTGATTTTGAATTAAGGTACTTGATAAAAAGGGATCACCAAAAATTTTATCTGCAGATTTTTATCTTATCTTTCGCCTCTAAAATTAATGCAATGAAAAATTTGATCATTTTCGCAATTTTTGTGATGGCTTTATTACTGGTTCAGTTTACTCAGGCACAGACTGTAGATGAAATTATTGGTAAATATGTTGCTGCAGTAGGCGGGGCGGAAAAACTAAATTCTTTGAAAACTATAAAAATGGAAGGAAGCATGAGTACACAGGGTGTAGACCTTTCTATCACCAACACCAGATCACATATGATCGGTCTGCGTTTGGATATTGAAGTAATGGGAACATCAAATTACCAGATTGCCAATACCACAAAGGGTTCGGTTTTCTGGCCAATAAGAGGGATGGATGCACCGGAAGATATGGAGCCGGAACAATTTAAATCAGCACTCAACCAGCTTGATTTACAGGGTGCTCTTTATAATTACAAAGAAAAAGGAAATGCTGTTGATTTTGTAAAAAAAGAAATGGTAGATGGTAATGACGCCTATCTTTTAAAAGTAACTTCAAAGAACGGTATCATAAGTAACTATTATATTGATACAAAAACCAACCGTTTGTTGAAGACTACCGGAAAAGTGAGCATGAACGGCCAGGAAATTGATGTGGAAACATCTTACAGTGATTACAAGCAGAATGCAGACGGATACTGGTTTGCTTATACAGTTACCAATACACAGGGCGTAATTATTTACGATAAAATATTTACCAATATACCGGTTGATGAAAGTATTTATAAAAATTAATTTATGTAAAAGGCCCCTGATAAAGGGGCTTTTTTTTTCTTTGATTTTAAGTAAACCTAAACCTATTATGCATCCGGAATAAATGCGGTAAAGGGAATTTAAAAGTTTATTAATAAGTATTGCTGCGTGCACAGGGTACTGATTTATATTTGCATATGAATTTAAAATCCTTCGCTTCTTCTTTTGTTACAAAAAATATTTTTCTGAATCGTTCTTTTGGGAATAAACCATTCCGTTTGCTTGATATTGGTGCCGGAAATCATTCTGCAACAAAGATTAAAAATGTATTTCCTCTTTGTGAATATCATGGGGTGGATATGGAAAAAGAATACAACAACGATGCTTCTGATTTTAAGTTGATGACTGCATTTTATGAAATGGACCTGACAAGGCTAGATTTTACCATTATTCCGGATAATTATTTTGATGGCATTTGGATGGTTCATGTCATTGAACATTTATACAATGGAGATGAAGTACTGAAAATGCTTTTACCAAAACTTAAATCCGGTGGATATTTATATGTTGAATATCCGGGAGTAAAAAGTACCCGGTTGCCTTCTATGTACGGAACTTTGAATTTTAAAGACGACCCTACACATGTAAGATTATATTCTGTAAAGGAACTGACTACCTTATTTGAAAACAAGGGGTGTGTGATTTTAAGATCCGGAATAAGACGGAATACCTGGTTTATGTTGTCAATGCCATTTAGAATTGCCGGCTCATTTATCAGAGGGAAAAAACTGCAGGGAAATGTGTTTTGGGATATTCTCGGTTTTGCAGAATTTCTTTGGGTACAAAAAAAATGAATGGCCTAATTTTCATCCAAAAGATCCGGTCTTAATTCTGTGGTGCGTTTAACAGCCTGTTCGTGCCGCCATTCTTCTATCAATTTGTGATTGCCGCTCATGAGTACAGGAGGTACAGCCCAGTTGCGAAATACTTCAGGTCTTGTATAAACCGGGGGGGCAAGTAAATTATCCTGAAACGAATCGGAAAGTGCGGAACTTTCATCGTTCAGCACTCCGGGTATCAGCCTGCCGATCGCATCGGTGAGTACAGCTGCTGCCAATTCTCCGCCGCTTAGAACATAATCGCCGATAGAAATTTCTTTGGTTACAAAATGATCCCGGAAACGCTGATCGATCCCTTTATAATGACCACATATCAACAGTAAATGAGTCTTTAAAGAAAGCCTATTTGCCATTTGCTGATTCAGTCTTTCACCATCCGGAGTAAGAAAGATCACTTCATCATAGGTTGAAGTCTTTTGTAAACTTTCTATCGCATTCACCAGGGGTTCAATCATCATAACCATACCGGCTCCACCACCAAAGGGGTAATCATCTACCTGGGCTCTTGCATAAGTAGTATGGTCCCTCAGATTGATCACATTTACTTCCAGCAATCCTTTATCCTTTGCCCTTTTCATTATCGAATGTGCAAAAGGGCTTTCTAAAAGATCCGGAACTACAGAAATGATATCTATACGCATATTTATAAGGTTACATTAATTATATTTTTTTTCAACCTCCCATTCCGCTTCATTCTCCCATAAAATCATCCAGGTCCCTTTTTTGTTTTTTTGTTGGCCTTCCAATTTTACTCATGCGTTTTCCGGTATGAAATGCAGCTGATTGAAATTTAATTCTTTCTATTTCTTCTGCCGGTGTAATATCCATATAATGCAGAATGGCTTCACTGTATTGTACCCGGCTGTGCAATAGTGCAGAAACTTTTATCAGCCATTTCCTGTTTTCGGTTTTAATTTCATATTCATCATCAACTGACACGTTTTTTGATGCTTTAGCAGCTGCACCATTATATTTCACTTTGTTTTTATCGCATGCATCTGCCGCCTGGCTTCTTGTTTTAAAAAGCCGGATTGCCCATAGATATTTATCCAGTCTTAATTTTTCTTTTTGCATATGAACAGTACAGGTGACAAAACTATCATTCTTTTACAGCAATGGTAAGGAATGCAGTTGGTATTTCTGTATTTTTATGGAAATAATAAATTCCATAAATATGAAGTTGAGAATAATAATATTATTGATCATTGTTTGCGGATCCATACAAATTGTTTCTGCCCAACGGAAAATAAACTGGACAGCAGACGGGCTGGCTTACACTAAATCCAAGGATGGAAATATCGTTCGGGTTGATCCAAAAACAGAAGCGGAAACGATTGTAGTTAAAAAAGAACAGTTAACGCCCCCGGGTGCTGATGCTCTTTCTGCACAGTCATTTGATTACAGTGCCGACTTTACCAAAATGCTTTTGTTTACAAACACAGTAAAAGTCTGGCGATATAAAACTAGAGGGGATTACTGGATCCTGGATCTCGCCAATAACCAGTTAAAGCAATTGGGCAAAAGTCTACCTGAGCAATCATTGATGTTTGCAAAGTTTTCTCCCGATGGGAAAAATGTGGCTTATGTAAGTGAACATAATATTTATACCGAAGATATCAGCAGCGGTACGATCAGAAAATTAACCAACGACGGCACAAGAAAACTGATCAACGGAACATTTGACTGGGTTTATGAAGAAGAGTTTGGATGCCGTGATGGATTTCGCTGGAGCCCGGAAGGGAACCAGATCGCATTCTGGCAGGTGGATGCAACTAAAGTACGGGATTATTATATGCTGAATACAACAGATTCTGTTTATTCAAAAATTATCCCGGTGGAATATCCAAAAGTGGGAGAAGCGCCTTCTCCGGTGCGTATCGGGGTGGTAAATTTATCCAATGGGTTTATCCGCTGGATGAATATTGAAGGGGATCCGCAACAGAATTATCTTCCCAGGATGGAATGGTGCGGAAGCAATGAACTCATCGTTCAGCAACTTGACCGCAAACAACAGGAAAGTAAACTGAAATATTGCAATACAACGGATGGCAGCAGCCGCACTTTCTGGGCTGAAAATGATGAGGCCTGGGTTGATCTGAATGCAAGTGATCCCGCAGGATGGAACTGGATCAATAAAGGACAGGAATTCTTATGGGTGAGTGAGAAAGATGGCTGGAGGCATATTTATAAAATAAGCCGCGATGGGAAAACGATCACTTTATTAACAGAGGGTGATTATGATATCGATGAAATAAAGGCCATCGACGAAAAGAATAATTATGTTTATTTCAGTGCTTCACCGGAAAATGCCACACAATTATATTTATACCGGGTTGGATTGGATAGCAAGGTATCTATTTTGAATAAAGTAAAACGGATATCAAAGAAAGATGCATCCGGTCCTGAACTGCTGAGTGATATTAATTTAAAGGGTACGCATGAATATTCCCTTTCTCCGAATGCAAAGATTGCCCTACATAGTTTCAGTAACCACAGTACGCCTCCGGTTAAAGAATGGATCACACTTCCGGATAACAAAACGATGAATTCTTCAAAAAGCATTGCAGCCAATATCAAAACAGATAAGGATATCAATGTGGAATACATGCAGATAACAACGGATGATAATATAGTGCTGGATGCATGGATGAACAAACCAAAGAACTTTAATCCTGCAAAAAAATACCCAGTTGTATTTTATGTGTATGGTGAACCGGCCGCTACTACTACCGGAGATGAGTATGGTAATCATAATAATTTTTTATATGCCGGTGATATCAGCGCCGATGGTTATATACAGGTTGCCATTGATAACCGGGGTACACCTGCATTAAAAGGTGCAGCATGGCGTAAATCTATTTATCGTAAAATTGGTGACATCAATATCAGGGATATGGCGATGGGGGCAAAAAAAATATTGCAGAAAGCATATATTGATAAGGACAGGGTGGCTGTTTGGGGCTGGAGCGGCGGCGGTTCGTCTACGCTTAATTTGATGTTTCTGTACCCCGATATGTTTAAAACAGGCATTGCCATTGCTGCCGTATCCAATCAATTAAATTATGATAATATTTATCAGGAAAGATATATGGGTTTGCCACAGGAAAACAGAGATGATTTTATAAAAAATTCACCCATTTCGCGGGTGCAGGGTTTAAAAGGAAACCTTTTATACATACATGGTACGGGTGATGATAATGTACATTACAGCAATGCTGAACAACTTGTAAATGAATTGATCAAATACAATAAGCAATTTCAGTTTATGCCTTACCCCAATCGTACACACAGCATCAGCGAAGGATCAGGCACAGGATTACATTTGTCTACTTTATATACCAATTATTTAAAAGAGCATTGTCCGCCGGGAGCAAATTAAAAGGAATCAGTCTGTTGATTGCCGGCTAACCGGATACTGTATTATGGTAACATAAAAAATGCGCTTTATTCAGAAGCGCATTTTTTATTAATTATTTTTTTTGTTATTGCACTTTCCCCGGGTAAACTTCCAATGCTTTTTCCAGACAATCCATTGCTTTATTGATTGAGTCAACATTCAATACATAGGCGAGCCTCACTTCTTTTTTCCCAAGTCCTGCGGATGAATAAAAACCGGTTGCCGGTGCAAGCATCACTGTAGATCCTTCATAAGTAAAATCTTCCAGTAACCATTGACAAAATATATCACAATCATCTATAGGCAAACTGGCCATTGCATAAAATGCGCCTCCCGGATTTGGACAAAATACTCCGGGAATTTTATTCAGTCTCTTAACGATCGTATCTCTTCTGAGTTTATATTCAGCTTTTGTGTTATCAAAATAATCAATCGGCAGATCCACTGCTGCTTCACCCAATATCTGGCCAAAATAAGGAGGGCTTAATCTTGCCTGTGCAAATTTCAATGCAGCATCCAGTACCATTTTATTTTTAGTAATAAAAGCTCCCATACGGCCACCACAGGCACTGTACCGTTTGCTGATGGTATCCATCAAAATTACATTTTGTTCAGCGCCCTTCAGGTGCATGGCACTGGTATGTGTGCCTTCATAACAAAACTCACGATATGCCTCATCTGCAAAAAGAAATAAATTGTGTTTCAAAACGATCTGTTTCAATATTTCCATTTCTCCAGCACTATACAAATAACCTGTTGGATTGTTTGGATTGCAAACAACAATGGCTTTTGTTTTGGAAGTGATCGCTTTTTCAAAATCCTCTATCGGCGGTAAGGCAAAACCAGTTTCAATACTGCTGCGTATTGGTTTTACAATCACATCGGCCTGGACAGCAAACCCGTTGTAATTGGCGTAAAATGGTTCTGGTATGATGACTTCATCACCTGAATCCAGGCATGCCATAAAACCAAAGAGAATGGCTTCGCTGCCACCTGTAGTGATTATTATCTGATCGAAAGAAATATCAATATCATTTTTTGCATAATAACTTACCAGTTTCCTGCGATAACTTTCATTCCCCGCACTGTGACTGTATTCTAAAACTTCAATCTTACAATTTCTAACTGCGTCCATTATCGATAGAGGTGTTAATATATCCGGTTGCCCGATATTTAAATGGTAAACATGGATTCCCTTATTTTTTGCTGCTTCAGCAAAAGGAACCAATTTACGGATAGGGGAGGCCGGCATTTCTAAGCCACGATTACTGATTGTTAACATGTAGCAAAGATAAATGTTTAGAGATAATTGTCTTTAGTTCTTCGATTGATATAAATAGCATAAAAATTCTGTTACTTATTGGAGTAAATCGAATACTACTGCTGAAACAGATACAGATAATTTCATGATCAATCTTCTTCATAAAAGTTCACCTTATGTTCCTGTAAAAATTCTTTGATGGCATCGACATGAATGCATTGTCCGAGGTGCAGGAATGAGTAATCTGAAATCTTTTTGACGCCATTATTTACCATGATCTCTTTATCAACCAGATCAAAACCGAGGTGAAGATGTTTTGTTGAAAACTGCATTCCATAAACTGTCCCTTTTTCATCAAACAATGGACCACCACTTTGCCCACGCAGTCCGGGTGTGCTTAATTCAATACCGTACAATTTATTTTGCTCTGCTAAAAACCGTGTTACCATTCCTTCAATCGGGAATTGCGGAGAATGACTGATCCCTTCTTTGGTCCATTCAATATCATCAGTGGATGTATTAAATGTGAAGTTGTTGAATTCAGGAAATGGAAATCCAAGTCTGCATAAAAATTTACCCTGTTTTATTTTCGAGCTGTCTTTAATAAACTTTGCACAATCATGGTAATGAAGATTTCCATAATCATTGAATTTTAATATGGCCAGGTCAAGGGTGGGATGCATATGGCAGGTAAAGCCACTCATGGTATCAACACAATCAACAAAATTATTTTTAACCTGAATAACTGTTTCGGGATTGTATTTATACTTTATTTCAAGCCCCTTCAGATGGGGTTTATATTTTCCGTCATTGGAAATCTGCTTTCTTTCTTTTTTAAACTTTATAAAATGGTTATTGATGTTTTCGGCATTCAATAATAATTCTACCACATGTTTGCAGGTAATTGCATACCCATTTTCATTTATAAAAAATATTGTGGAAGAACCGGGGATTAATTGTTTACCACCATAAATTCGAATGATGGAATTAACCGGCCTGGTAAATTTCGAAACTCTTTCAATAGCAGATATGAACATGTGATATAATGTATTTGATTTAAAGGTAGCTGTTAAATAAAAAGACCCGGCAAATTACCGGGTCTATTTATTTATATTTTATTTAAAATT
>JBBKWV010000194.1:0-9565 GCA_037969135.1 Ferruginibacter sp. | reverse complement strand
TTTGAAAGTGTTGCTAAAAATGCATCCATTGCAGAGTTGAAAAATGAAGCCCAACAAAAACTGGAAAGGGCCATTGCAGAGGAAAAACAAAATTCAAAAATTGGTAATTAATAAAATATGAATATTTTAAAATTCCCACTCTTTAATAAAAAAAATATGTACAAGAATATTTTATTGATAGTTGCAGCCTCTCTTTTCTCTCCGGTGCTGATGGCACAAAAAGATACGACGAAGCAAACCATTAATATAACATCCTCTTATAAGCCTGTTTTGCGGAATGCGGTAAAAATTAATTTTTCCGGCAGCCAGTTATTATCTGAATCTGCAGCATCGGTAAAACCATATAATATCCCTTCCCAGAATTTATTTTATGCGTATCAACCCATATCGCTTAAGCCGCTTGCATTGATGCATGATACAAACCTGTATCTGGGTAACCGGAATTATATTAAAGCAGGTTTTGGAAATTTCACCACACCGTATGTAAAGGCAGGCCTTGGTTTTGGAGATGGAAAAAAAATGTTGGTTAATTTATACGGCAGTTATATTTCTTCGAATGGAAATATCAAGAACCAGGATTATATGCAATTTGAAGGAAAAGCAACGGGAAGCTTTTTTGGAAAGAAAACGGAGATCTATGGATCAGCTGCTGTCAGTCAGCAGAATTATTTTTTGTATGGGTATGACCACAATGTGTATGATTTTAAAAAGAGCGATATCAAACAACATCTGCAGGATGTAACGGTAAGGGCTGGTATCCGCAATACCAATATTACTGATTACCGGATCAACTACAACCCCAATATTGAGCTGAACTTGTTTTCCAATGTGGGAAAGCTAAATGAGACGACAGTAATTGTAAATTTACCGGCGGAGAAAAAATTCGGAGATTATTTTTCTGTAAAAGCTGCAGCAACAGGTGATTTTACCAATTATTACAGCAAGGGTTATTTGCCCGATAACTTTAGTTTCAATAACAATGTGATCAGGATCGCCCCGGCTGTAACTTATGCTGCTCCGCGTTTGAATATCAACGCCGGAATTGCACCTACATGGGATAACAATGTGTTTGTCTGGCTGCCTGATGTATACGCCAGTTTTCAAATCAAGGAAAATGTATTCATGATACAGGCAGGATGGGTGGGTAAAATCATAAAAAACACTTACCGCAATTTAACAGCTTCCAATCCATACCTGGCAACAATTACATCTCAACGCAATACAAAAGAAACAGAATATTACGGAGGTATCAAAGGTAGCCTGGGGAAACATTTCAATTTTAATGCTAAAGCAGGTCTGGTAAATTACAATAACCTGCCGTTTTTTATCAATGATACAGCTGCTGCGAATGGAGATAATAAATCTTTTGTAATTGTAAATGAAACGAGGGTAAATAATTTTCGGGTTCATGGCGACCTGAGTTACAATATCCGGGAGGAGTTCTCCGTAACTGCGGGAGTGACTTTTAACGGGTACACGGGTATGAAAAGCAATGCAAGGGCATGGAATACTGTACCGGTTGAGATCAACGGTTCTTTACGCTGGCAGGCTTTCAGGCAGTTAATGGTTAAGGCAGATTATGCAATGTTTGCCGGTGGAAATTATCTTACAAAAGGTAACCTGAGTTATTCGTTTAAACCTGGATCTGATTTGAGTGCCGGTGCAGAATTTAAGATCAACAAACAATTCAGTGCCTGGTTGGATGTTAATAATATTTTTAATAATAAGTACGAACGCTGGCACAATTACCCCGTTTATGGGTTAAATTTATTGGGTGGAATCCGTTATGATTTTTAATTGATAATTTTGTTTATATGGAAGAACTCATAGAATTATACCTTTTTAAAAATAAAAGATGCCCGTTGCCTTCTTTGGGAAGTTTGCATCTGGAAAATGTGAGTGCTGTCGCAATGTACAGCGATAGGAAGATTACCGCCCCTGTTCCGGTAATCATATTCAGCGGAACGGTGATGCCTGCAGATGATTTCATTGCATTCATTGCAGCCAGGAAAAATATCAAACAGCAGGAAGCTTCCGCGTTATTGACTTCTTATTGTGAGAATTTACACCATATGAATGAATCGGGAGAAACGAAATTCCCGTTTGCAGGAAGGTTTTATATAAATGAGGATGGAATGCTGGTTTTCAAATCAACAGAATTACCCAAAACTTATTTTAATGAAGTCGTTGCAGAAAGGGTCATTCACCCCCGGACTTCTCATACAATGGTTGTGGGAGATAAAGAAACGACCAGCACTGCAATGGAAGCATTTTATTCAGAAGCAGGCATGCATGCAAAAGATAAATGGTGGATATGGGCTCTGGCATTTGGAATATTGACAGCTGTTTTATTCGGAATTTATTTCAACGATAAAAACAAGACAGCTTCATTCGGCAATGTACAAACGATTCAAACTGCTCCCGATTTAAATACATATCAGATTGCTGAATAATAATAAATTGGTTTTCTTTGCAACCACAAATATTGTTGCATGATTCATTATTCTACCTGCCCGGTTTGTAAAAATTCCGATATAAAAAATATTTTTACTGCCAAAGATCATACCGTATCGGGTGAAGATTTTGCAGTATGCCACTGCAATAATTGCAATTTAATGTTTACCCAGGATGTACCTGATTCCTCAGCCAGTGGTGCTTATTACTTGTCAGAAAATTATATTTCACACAGCGATACCCAGAAAGGGATCATCAACAGACTGTATCACCAGGTTCGGAAGAGAACGCTCCAATCAAAACTTAATTTAGTAAAGAGGGTAACGGGTAAGATCACCGGGAATTTATTGGATATTGGTTGTGGTACCGGTGCATTCTTAAACTGCATCCAACAGGCAGGCTGGCATTCAACCGGATTGGAACCCGATGACAATGCAAGAAAGAAAGCTGCTTCTTTATATCATATCCATCCAATGCCATCAAATGAATTATTTAACCTTATACCGGATTCTTTTGATGCGATAACCCTTTGGCACGTATTGGAACACGTACATCAATTACATGAATATGTAGATCAGTCGAAAAAACTGCTTACAGATGACGGAGCATTGATCATTGCAGTACCCAATTATACTTCTGCAGATGCGAGAATTTACAAATCCTCCTGGGCCGCCTACGATGTGCCAAGGCATTTATATCATTTCTCGCCGGATAGCATGAAAACGCTGATGCATTTACATGGCATGCAGGTAAAGGAAATGCTCCCGATGTGGTATGATAGTTTCTATGTAAGCATGTTGAGTGAGCAATACAAGAATGGTAAGGGGAATTTGATATCGGCTTTTATTTCCGGGTTAAGGTCAAATATTAAAACTGTTTTCAATAAAGAAAAATGCAGTTCGTTGATCTATATAATCACAAAAAATAAGTAAAGAGATCAGTTCATTTTTACTTCAAATAATTTGGGCCAGCGTTTACCCGTGATAAGCATTGTTTTGGAAGTGCTGTCATAGGCTATCCCATTTAATACATTGGTTCTGCCAGCCACTTTTTCATTTGCTGAAAGCAAATTAGGGAAATGCATGATCCCAACAACATGACCACTTTCCGGATCTATTTTCACTATATCATCCGACTCATATATATTGGCAAAAACAAAGCCATCTATATATTCCAATTCATTTAAATATTTAACCGGCCCTGTATTACTAACAACAGCGATCGTATTTTTTAGTTTAAAATCATCGGGGTTTACAAAATATAAATTTGCAGACCCATCACTGATGATCAAATCGGTACCATTGTTTGTAATACCCCAACCTTCTGTATTCCATTTAAAAGTTTTCACCGGTTTATCTATATTATTCACATCATAAACATATACTATATTGCTTTGCCAGGTAAGTTGGTAAAGTTTGTTCCGGAAAATATTAATACCCTCTCCAAAGATCTCACTACTGCCCATCATGTGTTTTTTTTCCACTTTGCCGGTTTTCCATTCAGTTATTCTAATAGAAGATGTTTCATAGTCTCCGGTTCCTTCGTATAACTTACCATTGTATAATTGCAGCCCCTGCGTGTAGGCGGAAGTGTCATGTGGGTGTTGTGCAATAATAGTGTACGTTATGTTTTTGGGTGCAGCCAATCCGGTATAAGCCGGAACAATAGACTGGTCAACGTCTTGGTTCTCATTGTTATTACAGGAAGCAAGCAGTATCATGCAGGTAATTGCAAGTATATATTTCATTCAGTTTTATTAATATCAGCAAAAATAGCAAACTGTTTTTTGTTCTTTCAGATTCTGTAATAATAAATGCACTAAAATTTTGTTATAGAAATAATAATCTCTACATTTGAGAAGCCTTCGGGCATATTATTTCAATTCCCCCAAACCAAAATTTTATACATATAATTTTTTTACAGAATGATTGTATTCTGTGAAATTGATTTATGTCCAATCCTTTGCATAGCTGAGCAATATCACTTGTCAGATCATTTTTTAATTTAAATATTATTGAAAAATGAGGGGATTCTTTATCGTTATTTTTATTTTTGGAACTGTTTCTTGCCTTTTTGCTCAAAGAGATTGCGGAACGATTAAATATTCCAGCCAGTATACATTTCCCGAAACCGGTAAGCCGGGGGTATTAACCGGAAATGAAAGGGATACTTTTCCCAATGAGATCATTACCATACCTGTAGTTGTTCACTTACTATATAAAACCAGTGTACAGAATATCAGTGATGAGCAGATCAGATCACAAATTGCTGTTTTAAACAGGGATTTCAGGCGGTTGAATACAGATGCGACAAATACGCCTCTTGCATTCCAATCAGATGCAGCAGACAGCCGGATCATGTTCTGCCTTGCACAGGTATCTCCCGGAGGATATAGTACAAACGGCATAATCAGAAAACACACCAACAAGGATTTTTTCCTGGGTGATGATGCAATGAAATTTTCTTCAGAAGGAGGTGATGATTCATGGGATAGTAAAAAATACCTGAATATCTGGGTTTGTACTTTGTTTGGCAGAAGTTTGGGATATGCAACCCTTCCCGGAGGGCCGGAAAACAGAGATGGATTGGTTATTAACTATGATGTTTTTGGTAATATGGGATATGTACGCTCTCCCTTTGATAAAGGAAGAACCAGTACACATGAAATAGGACACTGGCTGGGCTTGAAACATTTATGGGGTGATAGTAATTGCGGAACTGATGATGTGGATGATACACCCAATCAACTGAGTTATAATTTTAACTGTCCGGCCTTTCCGCATATCACAAGCTGTTCAACAGATGATAATGGGGATATGTTCATGAATTATATGGACTTCACCAATGATGCCTGTATGAATATGTTTTCTCATGGACAGAAAAACAAGATGCGCTCTTTATTTGCATTGAACGGGATACGGAATTCGTTTTTAAATTCATATGCCTGCGACAGTTCTCTGGCAACAGGAGGGCCGTTGCCGTTAGATACGATTGCAAGGGAAAAACCAAAACCGGGAGTTAAGGTATTCCCCAATCCTACGCATCAGGTATTGAATATCGTTCCCGAAAATGGGTACGACCTCAAAGGAAAAACCTGTACAGTTTTAAATGTACAGGGGAAAATATTAATGCAGCAAAAACTGCTGTCCGATAACGAAAAATTGATTCTAACTTCATTCCTTCCCGGAATCTACATACTGAGAATAGGGAATGAATCTGATAAAATAATTCTGAAGATAATTAAGTTGTAAGGTCATCCTTCCATTGTTTTTTTGTAAATAACATTTCTGTCGGCCAGGTATTTCAGGATATAATCCAGGCAGCCATTTTCTTTACCAATTATTTCCGGAGGGAAAACTCCTTTCTTCATAAACAATTTATCTGCAAGCAAATTTACCGCTGCTGTACAGGTATATCCAGTAGTCCGGCTCATGGAGGATGTGTTTGTAGCAACATCATATTCGTCATACAGCATATAAGTGATCTTTTGATGTTTATTTTCCTTTTTTCCTTCAATGCTGATTTTCATTAAAGTAAATTCTGCTTCTCCCGGCAATAACTTCCATTTATCAAACAACATGGCAGAAGTGAAATCGATGGGTTTTATTTTATGGTTCTTAAAGCTGATCTCCTCCTGGCTGAAAAAACCGGCTTTTAACAGCGCTTTCATCAGATCAATATGCCCGGGGTACCGAAGTGTTTTTTCTTTCATATCCGGAATATGGCTCATGGTAAATAAAATGCTTCTCAATCCGTCGGTATTGAATGATTCTAAAGTGCCCACATTTTCAAAGTCGATCAGTTCCGTATCACTCATGGCAGGTTTTGTAATGATATGACCATTCTCAACATAACGGGCAGGCCTGGTATATTCTTCAATTACATCTACAGGGGAAAAGGGTGCCTTGTATTCAAAAGGTTTTACGCGGTGCTTGGGTAAACCGCCAACCAGGCAATCAAAACGATCAACCTGCATTTGGCTGTCATGATATCCTAAAATGAGATTACTCATGCCCGGAGCCACACCGCAATCAACAATGGCGGTTACATTGTTTTTTTCTGCCAGTGCATTCAGATCCAGTGCATTTTCCGGAAAGAAGGAAATGTCTACCACATTTTTACCGGTTTCAATAATTGCTTTCAGGGTTTTGTAACCCATAAAACCCGGAACTGCTGAAACGATCATATCGAAGCCTGCTAACAATTCTGCATAGCCGCTAAATAAAGAAAGGTCAGTTTTTACACAGGAAATATTTTTGAATTGCTTTAACAGTGAAAAATTATTTTCATTGATATCAAAGGATGTGACTTCAAATTTTGCTGACAGGTCCATCGCAATCGCAGACCCAACCATCCCTGCACCCAATACAGCTATTTTCATCATTTAGATTTTTATCATTAGTAATGATCAGTAAGTATGGTTGCTTTCTATAACGAAAGGATCTATAATATACTGATATGTGATTGTGATTTATGTGAGATTAAAACAAGCGGAACTTATGCCGAAGTGCCATTCATCATGATGGATATATAAGCAGATAACCGGTAGAAATTAATATAAGCATTGAATTGTGCCATCAATTAAAATTAAGCAAAATAAAACATACAATGCCCGGAACTATTTTTAACCCTTTATTAGCATCAATCAGTTTATTTTTGCATGGATCATTAAACAAATCATTTCTATGAAAAAATGGACACTTATTTTATTTGCGATGCCTTTTGTACTTTCTGTCCATGCACAAAATGGATTATTGGGTGGCATCAATAAAGCCCTGGGAAAAGACAGCAACAGTAATGTGATCTCATCTGTTTCAAAAACATTGGGTGGGGGAGGAAGTTCTCTATCTAATGAGGAGATCATAAAAGGGTTGAAAGAAGCCCTGTCTGTTGGAGCGGAAAACAGTACAAAAAAATTGGGTAAACTGGATGGATTCTTTACCGATGCTGCGATTAAGATCCTCATGCCTGAGGAAGCAAAAAAAGTGGAGAGCACGTTACGGAATTTTGGAATGTCTTCCCTGGTTGATAAAGCCATTCTTTCAATGAACCGTGCGGCAGAAGATGCTGCAAGTGGCGTTTCAAATATCTTCTGGGATGCGATAAAACAAATGAGCCTGAGCGATGGGATCAGTATCTTAAGAGGCGGTGACTTTGCTGCAACAGATTTCCTGAAGAAGAATACAACTTCAGGTTTAACCGAAAAAATGCGCCCGGTAATTCAGGCATCCCTTGATAAAGTAAATGCAACACAATATTGGAATGATGTATTTACTGCGTATAATAAATTTTCGAATAAAAAAATAGATACAGATCTTACAACTTATGTAACCGGCAGGGCAATGGAGGGTATCTTTTATCAGATAGGTCTGGAAGAACAGAAGATCCGGAAGGACCCGGCTGCACAAGTTACAGATCTGCTAAAAAAGGTTTTTGCAAAGTAAAACAGATATTCCCGAATAGGAATATTTGAAAAAGGGTTGATACATTTGATAAGGAACCTATCGAATGTATCAACCCTTTATATTTTTATGAAAAATTACTTTTTGATCACTTGTTTTTTAGGATGTACCAGTTTTAGTTCGGCTATCAGGTTTTTTGCATCTGCAAATTTATCTACTATGAAAAGTACATAACGGATATCTACCATTATATTCCTGCAGATATCTGCATCATAATTGATATCACTCATGGTGCCTTCCCATACACGGTCAAAATTTAATCCCACAAGGTTGCCATAGGCATCCAATGCCGGGCTACCCGAGTTTCCGCCTGTTGTGTGGTTTGTTCCGATAAAACAAACGGGCTGTCTTCCATTTTCACCATATTGGCCAAAATCCTTTGCCTTATACAGATCAATCAGTTTCTGGGGAAGGTCAAATTCATAATCTGACGGAACAAATTTTTCAATCACACCATCCAGATATGTATAATAATTATACGTAACTGCATCCCTTGGCTTATAACTTTTTACATTCCCATAAGTAACCCTGAGGGTGCTGTTGGCATCTGGATAAAATGTTTTTTCATTGAAAACATCCAGCTGTGCCTGCATATAATTTCGTTGCAGACTGTTGATATTTCCCTGTAATTCATTTAAACCGGGGGATACTTTTGTCCTGTATGTGTTAAGGATATCGGCATACAATTTACCAGCAGCATCTTCATTTATCATTTGAACAGCATATTCCGGTGTGCCATTTAACAGGTCTTTGATTTTATGTAAAGAGGTAAATGAACTGCTTGTGTAAATATAATCTGCTGCATTGCTGTAAGAACCCTTTTGATCCAGTATTAACTGTTTAACTGCCGGAGAAATATGATCAGCTTCCTGGTTGCTGACATACATTTCCATCAACGTTTCAAACATTTTCTTGTCAACATTTGCATCAAACTCTTTAAAAGTACCTTCCAACTGTGTCAATAGATCATCTTTCTTTTTCAAATAGCTGCTCTCATCTTTGTTTTTAGCATTGATCAATGATTTCAAATCTGCGGCTATGCCAAACAGTTCAATCTTTGGTACTATTTCATTCATATAATCTCTGGCATAACTATATGGTTGAATATCTGTGTATGCTTTTGATAAGTCTGTGAGTAAATTGCCATAATTCTTTTTCCAGGTATCATTGGTATTCACCCGCTGCATGAAAACATTTTCATACTGCAGTTTTTTCTCCACTGCTTTTTTAGATGTTAGCCCAAGAACTTCTCCCTGCCATTTTTTATACGCGTTTTCAATGCTTGCATATTTAGCTGCATATTGAATTTTAATGTGTTCATCTGCACGCATATATTTACTTAAAACCTGCAGTGATTTTTCCCGGATCTTGATTTTTGCAGGATCATTCACCGTCATGATCTGCTTTACCGCAGCAGCAGTAAGGTATTCATTGGTACGGCCCGGAAATCCAAATACCATGGTAAAATCACCTTCTTTAATTCCATCTAATGAAATTTGTAAAGAACGTTTTGGTTTGTAAGGAACATTGTCAGGCGAAAATGCTGCTGGTTTGTTGTTCTTATCGGCATAGATACGAAACATGGAGAAATCTCCGGTATGGCGTGGCCACATCCAGTTATCTGTATCTTTTCCAAAATTACCTATAGA
>JBBKWV010000193.1:0-2604 GCA_037969135.1 Ferruginibacter sp. | reverse complement strand
ATGGAACATCATGAACAACCCGTTGGGTGTTTTTAGGGATGATAAATATAGTATTAAAATAAAAAAGAAGCCCTTTTGGAGCTTCTTTTTTGTTTGTAATTGTTTTATTTGCCGAAAGTAATTTTACCAGCCGGGTATTCCCCGCTATCTGCCAGCATTTCTTCTATACGGATGAGTTGGTTGTATTTAGCCATCCGGTCGCTTCTGGAGGCAGAGCCTGTTTTGATCTGGCCACAATTCAAAGCAACTGCCAGGTCGGCAATGGTGCTGTCTTCCGTTTCACCACTGCGATGACTCATGATGGTATTGAATCCGTTGTGTTGCGCCATGCTAACAGCATTGATCGTTTCGGTCAGTGTTCCGATCTGGTTCACTTTTACAAGCAATGCATTTGCCGTACTCTCATCTATACCCCTTTTCAATCTTTTTACATTGGTTACAAAAAGGTCGTCGCCTACCAACTGGCATTTGCTGCCAATGGTATCCGTTAGCATTTTCCAACCCTTCCAGTCATCTTCTGCCATGCCATCCTCAATAGAAACAATGGGGTATTGTTTTACCCAGCTTTCCCAGTATTTTACCAGCTGTTCGCTGGTCATTTTTTTGCCATCGCTTTTGTGAAAAATATATTTTTTCTCTTTGGCATTCCATAACTCACTGTTGGCTGCATCCATGGCAATTGCTATCTGGCTTCCGGTTTTATAACCTGCCGCCTGAATGGCTGTAAGTACCATTTCAATGGCTTCTTCATTGCTTTGGATATTTGGTGCAAAACCACCTTCATCGCCTACATTGGTGCTGTATCCTTTTTTCTTTAAAACTGTTTTCAATGCATGGAAAATTTCAACACCCCATCTCAAACCCTCGCTGAAAGTTTTTGCTCCAACAGGCATCACCATGAATTCCTGGAAATCTATTTTATTATCGGCATGTGCACCTCCGTTCAATATATTCATCATAGGGATGGGAAGGATCTTTGCATTGGTACCGCCGATATAACGATACAACGGGAGATTTGCTTCCAGTGCTGCAGCTTTAGCAACGGCAAGACTAACAGCCAACAAGGCGTTTGCGCCCAACTTGCTTTTATTTTCCGTGCCGTCCAGTGCGATCATCATGGAATCTATTCCGGTTTGATCAGCAACATCCCAACCCAATAAATGATCGGCCAGAACAGTATTTACATTTTTTACAGCTTTTAAAACACCTTTTCCGCCATAGATCTTTTTGTTGTTGTCTCTCAGTTCTGCTGCTTCATGTATACCGGTGCTGGCACCACTTGGAACAGCAGCACGACCGAGTCTTTCATTTTCTGTTAATACATCTACTTCGATGGTTGGGTTACCACGACTGTCCAGTATCTGTCGTGCATGTAAGGAGGCAATGTAGCTCATGTAAATTATGAATTTTCGTTATGAATTATTGATCAACAAATAGTTTCAGCAAAGAAAAATACTTTGTGGTAAGTTTCAAAATGAAAACTATGTTGTTAATGATTTAAATACAGATTCCAGGTTTTGAGTTTCACTTTGCAGGGAAACGATATTCAGATTGTGTTCAATGCTGAGTTTTAATAATTCCTTTTTCAACTCTTCTGCATTGGAACATTGGATATTGTATGTTGAATTTTGTTTATTGATTATTTCAATCGCGTGCTTCAGTTTTTTCAATAATTCCATGTCAACAGTTTCTTTAAATGATACTGTTACAAATTGATCTCCGGTTGATGATCTCCGGAGGTCCTGCAATTTTTTGTCAGCAACTATATTTCCATTGTTGATGATGATCACCCGGTCGCAGATGGCTTCTACTTCCTGCATGATATGTGAAGAGAAAAGCACTGTTTTATTTTGTCCCAGTCTTTTTATCACTTCCCTGATCTCTATGATCTGGTTTGGATCCAGGCCGGAAGTTGGCTCATCCAGAATCAGTACTTCAGGGTCGTGAACCAATGCGGCGGCCAGGCCTACCCGTTGTTTATATCCTTTGCTGAGCTGCCCGATCTTTTTATTCGATTCCAGACCAAGCCCGACCGTTTTTATCACTGCTTCAATGACTGGTTTGGCATTTTTTATTTCATGTATGTTTGCAACGAACTGCAGGTATTCCCGCACATACATATCGGGGTACAAAGGATTTGCTTCCGGCAGGTAGCCGATCTTTTTTTTTGTTTCAATGCTGTTATCTGTTACCGGAATGCCGCAGACCAGGATCTCACCGGCATCGGGTTCTAAGTAGCCGGTAATCATTTTCATGCTGGTAGATTTACCTGCTCCGTTGGGTCCGAGAAAACCAACTATTTCTGATTTGTTAACTGTAAATGAAATTCCGTCAACCGCTTTCTGGCTGCCATATTGTTTTGATAAATTCTTTACTGTTATTGACACCGGTTACTGTAAGATTTATAAATTAAATGTAATTTCTCTACTCACTATTACCAACAACCTGAGATCAGCTTTCTTTATTTCCTTCATTGTTTTGAGGCGGACGTTGTTGTCCTCTGGAACGTTGCTGTCCTCCCGGTCCCCTCTGTTGTCCTTGCTGTCCCTGGTTCGGCTGTTGCGGATTTCTTTGTTGCGGTGGTCTTTGATTTTGGCCTCCCTG
>JBBKWV010000192.1:0-3581 GCA_037969135.1 Ferruginibacter sp. | reverse complement strand
TTATCATTGCTGAACAGTATCCAGTTTCCATCCAGCAAAGCAGTAAAACTTTTCAGGTCTTCGGAATCGTCTTTGATCGAAAACTTTATACTGCCCAGCCTGGATGCGTTCATGCCATTAAAAAATCCAATGGGAGTGATCAGGGGCGGGGTGCTGTCGATCAGCAATTGGAAATAACCAAATTCCCTGAAAGCAGCATTATACCAGCCATTTTGGTAATTGGCTTTTTTATAATCCTCCTTGCTCCCGGCAAACCGCTTCATGATCACCCTGCCGGTATCTTTTATTGGGATATCCGCCCTGATATTCAGGGAAAAATATGTTTGCAGGGGAACAGTTGTATTGTGTACCTGGTAAATGGGATATCCATTTGCAGGAATAATCTCATTGTATTTAAAATTAAAAGAATCATACAGGCAATTTTCGGGCAGGTAAAAACGAAGGTTGCTGTTTTCGAAAACATTGATATTTCCGGGATGAAAACTAGCTGATTTATCTACCATTTTTTTAACAGGAGCAATGCCATTTCTTTTCAAGGAAAATTTCAATGTACTACTGTTGCCATTGGCATCTGAAACCAGTATTTTTATTGCATGGCTATCGTCGTTATTTAATTCGATGATGCCATTATTCCGGTTGGTTTTATAAATACCATTCCGGTTACCCTGCAAGGGTGAAAGATGTTCCAGATATGGTCCACCGGTGCTCCTTGTTTTATAATCAATATGTGCATTCAGATAGCGGGTTTCGTCATAACTGATACTATCCATTTCAAAGCCCGTTATGGGTAAATCATTATCAAATAAAACAGCTTTATAAATGCCGTTTTGATTTGTGGAACCACTGTACCTGTCATAAGCAGTTATGGCAAAACTTACTTTCTCCGTTGTTACGATCACTGGCGCAGTTGTTGTATAATTACCGTTTACTTTTTTTAATGAAACTATTTTTGGACTTTGTTCATATGTACTGATACACCTGTCGTAAACGGCTAAACGAATAATATCCGGTGCTACTTTATCCGGAACCGGAAAATCAAATAACAAAGGATTCAGAACCTTATCCGTTTTTGTATCCCTTATTTCAAAATGCAAATGCGGGCCCTGTGAGCCTCCTGTATTGCCACTGTATGCAATAAAGGATCCTTTTTTTACTGGAAATAAATTTTGTGGAAGCATGATCGTAACCTCCCACCGTTTCATTTTGTATTGTTGTTCCACGATATATTTTTCCAGCGCCGGATAAAAGTCATTCAGGTGAGCATATAATGTAGTGATGCCATTGGGGTGATTGATACTGATGCTTCTTCCAAATCCCCAGGGTTCAATTTTAACACGGGTAATATACCCATCAGCGGCAGCAAATATCTGCCGGTTTACTTTTTGGTCTGTCCTGCAATCTAAACCCATATGGAAATGGTTGGGCCTCAATTCTCCAAAATTAGCAGCAAGGGCGATCTTTGCAGCAACTGGCCACTGGAAATAATTTTGCGGGTAATTTTTTTCCGGGAACAACTGGGCATTTACATTCAAAGAAATAAAAAACGAAGAGATTATCAATAAAAGAAAGAGTAAAGATCGAATCATATTATAAAAATATTTAAATTTATTTTTCATAGATTTAAATTCCAAAATTAGTTCAATCGATCAACTAAATTTAATCCGATGAAACAGATTTGTATTTTAACCCTGCAGTTTCTTTTGTTTTTTTCATATAAAAGTTATGCCCAGGAGGTCAATTGCGAAGTTAAACAGGAAGAGATCAAAGGTACGTATACCGGAACTTGTTTAAATGGTAAAGCAAATGGCCCCGGGAAATCAGTGGGTATAGATATGTATGAAGGGGATTTTAAAGATGGTTATCCGGATGGTTATGGAAGGTATATCTGGCGAAATAAAAATCACTTCGAAGGCAAATTTAAAAAAGGAAAGTTAGACGGGAGTGGTGAAATGCATTATATAACGAATACAAACCAGGATAGTGTTGTAACAGGCTTTTGGAAAAAAAATAAATATATCGGTTTGTATGAATCAGCCTATATTGTTCATACTCATTCGACCAAACTCACCAAGGTTGAATGCAGGGTAACAAGTAAAAAAGGGGACGATATCTATATAACGATCCGGCAATTACTTGGATCGGGAGTAATAATACCGGATATTGTCACGATATCAAATATATCTGTGGTAAGAGGAACCTATTATACCCAAAATACCTCAAAACTCACCAATGGCAGCACAACAAGGATCCAGGATATATTATTTCCGTTCAGGGCTATTTTTACATTGAGTAACGGCGAACAAACAGAGATCAGCTTTTTTGAAACGGCAGAATATGATGTCAACATTGAAATATTATAACCGGATCATAAAATATTTTAATAAGCGTTGCTAAATTTGTAACGCTTATTTTTTACAAGTACTTTTGCTGCACATCTTATAATATCATTCCATGCCAAAAGATTCTTCCATAACATCTGTTTTAATTATAGGTTCCGGGCCCATCATCATCGGGCAGGCATGTGAGTTTGATTATAGCGGAACCCAGGCTGCCAGAAGTTTACGTGAAGAAGGGGTTAAAGTGATTTTGATCAACAGCAATCCTGCTACCATTATGACAGATCCCATGATGGCCGACCGTGTCTACCTGTTACCCTTAACGGTAGAGAGCATTGAACAAATACTGGAAGAAAATAAAATTGATGCTGTACTTCCAACCATGGGTGGACAAACTGCCCTCAACTTGTGTAAAGAAGTGGATGAGATGGGCATCTGGGAAAAATATGCTGTTAAATTAATTGGGGTAGATATTAAAGCTATTGATAAAGCGGAAGACAGGGAAAAATTCCGCATCTGGATGATAGAAATGGGCATCCCGGTTTGCCAGGCAAAAATTGCCAATTCATTTTTAGAAGGAAAAGAATTTGCTCAGGAGATCGGTTTCCCGTTGGTGCTTCGTCCATCTTTTACATTAGGCGGAACCGGAGGTAGCATTGTTTTCAATAAAGAGGAATTGGATGAGGCTTTAAACACCGGGCTGATTGCAAGTCCCATTCATGAAGTATTGGTTGAAAAAGCAGTGTTGGGCTGGAAAGAATTTGAACTGGAACTTTTAAGGGATAATAACGACAATGTGGTGATCATTTGCGGGGTGGAAAATTTTGATCCAATGGGTATTCATACCGGTGACTCAATCACCGTTGCACCGATCATGACCCTGAGCGATACTGCATATCAGCTGATGCGGAATACCGCTATCCGGATGATGAGGGCATTGGGGAATTTTGCAGGAGGTTGTAATGTACAGTTTGCCTTGAATCCCCAAACAGAAGAGATCATTGTTGTGGAAATAAACCCAAGGGTTAGCCGCTCTTCTGCACTGGCTAGTAAGGCTACAGGTTACCCCATTGCAAAAATTGCTGCAAAACTGGCAATTGGTTATAATCTCGATGAACTCAAGAACGAGATCACGAAATCTACTTCTGCATTTTTTGAACCGGCACTGGATTATGTGATCGTAAAAATCCCTCGTTGGAATTTTGATAAATTCAAAGGAGCAAAAGATACTCTGGGTTTTCAAAT
>JBBKWV010000191.1:0-23024 GCA_037969135.1 Ferruginibacter sp. | reverse complement strand
GTGTAAACCTGCATTTGGATCCAAGCCAGGGTGAGATGATCCACTGGTATAGTTTTATCAAAAAGATGAATGGCAAACTAAATATGTATTTAATTTGCTTCATCAGAAATTTTTAGGAGTTTTTGTATGATCCATCCGATCTTTTCAAATACCAGGTCGTACCTGGGTATCTCTTTACCGCTGTATAAAATAAAAACGGACTGCTGTTGGTTTTTTTTTGTTAATTGATCCTGTAAAGGCATTTTTTGTAAACGCCATGCTTCTCTAATCAATCTTTTGACCCGGTTACGGTCTGTAGCTTTTTTGAAATTTTTGCTGCTCACTCCAACGGCCGCCTGTAAACTGGCATCTTTATTCTGTGGTAACCAGAATACCTTAAAAGGAAAACTGGAAAAATGTTTTCCTTTTACAAAAAGGCTGTCGATAATTTTTCTGCTTTTGAGTTTATCTGCTTTTCTATAAAAATATCGTGGTGTTGCTGTCAAAATTTATAAAGAATATTATTTTATTTACTCCGGACTTTTGAATAGCTCCGGATTTAAGTTCGGAGTAATTCATAAAAAAAGCCTTTGCAGTTGCAAAGGCTAATATACATTTTTCCAACATCGACTGAGTCAATATGGGTATGTTATCTATTTTTTTGAACCATGCTCATCAGAAACAGTAAGCTTATGACGGCCTTTTGCTCTGCGGCTTGCCAATACTTTACGTCCATTAGCATCCTGCATACGTCTGCGAAATCCGTGAACAGATTTTCTACGGCGTTTATGGGGTTGGTAGGTTCTTTTTTTTCCGGGCATTTTTTTATGTTTTTCCTTTTACAAATATTGTTAATGTTCGTTTCTATCAGCCGGGCACCATCCCCGCTGCTTGTGAAAGGACGGCAAAGGTAGGGGTTTAATAATATATTATAAAACGATTTTAAAATAATCTGACATTTTTTTTACTGTATTTCAGCATTTTAGGTAAGCTTGATCTTTTCAGAAATCACTTCCTGTTCAAAAAATAAGCTAGCATGGCTATTGAAATCGGTTGATTCTCCGGTTGTATAAAATTTCCGAACAGCCTGTTTACTGCATTTTATATCCATTTCGGGATGCCTTTTCAGATAATCCGCCAGGCTGGCGGCTACAATATTTCCCTGGGCAATTACGGTAATATTTTTGGGCACATACTTCAATATCTTTTCCATCAACAGAGGATAATGAGTACAAGCAAGTAGGATGGTATCAATATCCCCATCTTTTTCCAATAATTGATCAATGTGTTTTTTTACAAAAAAATCTGCTCCCGGTGATTGATGTTCGTTTGTTTCTACCAACGGAACCCAAATTGGACAAGCTTCCTGTTGAACGGTTATTTCCGGGAAAAATTTTTCTATTTCCAGGAGATAAGATCCGGATTTTACTGTTCCTGTTGTTCCCATAATTCCTACATGCCCTGATCTGCTATAATCCCCAATCACTTCTGAAGTGGGTCTGATAACACCCAATACCCGTTTTTCGGGATCCATTTGCTGAAGGTCATTTTGCTGAATAGTCCTCAATGCTTTTGCGGATGCGGTATTACAGGCCAAAACTACCAGAGGACAACCTTTTGAAAAAAACCACTGAATACATTGAAGCGTATAATCATAAACTGTTTCAAAGTCGCGGGGGCCATAGGGCGCCCTTGCGTTATCGCCAAGGTAGATATAATCATACTGAGGTAAGGCTGCAGATATTTCTTTCAAAATACTTAAGCCACCATAACCGCTGTCGAAAATTCCTATAGGATTTTGTTGTTCCATATTCCAAAAATAACAAAGCCATCTGTTTTATGAGATGGCCCTGGTAATTATTTTACATGCTGATCCTGCAATTATTTTTTAGGAGCAGTTCCGCCTTTTTGTGGCGCGGGTGGAGCATCTTTGATACCCATTTTCTTTTTCACCAAACCTATTACATCATCTCCCGGAGGACCTACAATTACTGAATTTTGATCCAGTATATAAGCATACCCACTTTCTTTTGCAACAGCTTTGATCGTTTCCATGGCTTTTTCACGCAATGGTGTAATTTTTTCCTGTGCCTTTTGCTGATACATTTCCTGCGCCTGCTGATTCCATCCCTGCACTCTTTGATATAAAGCAATCAATTCATTTCTTTTTATTTCTTTCATGCTTGGAGAAAGTTTTGCTGAATCCCTTACGAACAAACTGTCCTTATCTCCCAGTTCTTTCATCATATCCTGTCCCTGTTGAGCAAGAGATGCCTGGTATTCTTTTAATTCGCCATCTGCTTTTTCTGCTTCGGGCATAACACCTATCAATTCATCCAGGCTGATGTACCCGATCTTTGTTTGTGCAGATGCATTAAAAAAAACTCCTAATGCCATAACACCTGCTACGATTAATTTTTTCATTGCTTTTTTTCGTTTATTAATTTAGATTTTTATGATTACTTAGTATTTAATTTTTGTTATTTAGCTGCATACAAAATTTCTATTGTCATTTATTTAACACCCATATTTCTCAATACTTCTTCGCTTTTATCCAGTTTTGGGTCGGCAAATATAACTGTAATTCCTTCACTTTTGTCAAGTATGAAATCATATTGCTTTTCAACGGCTAATTTTTGTACTGCGTTGTAAACTTTATCCTGTATGGGTTTTATCAGTTCCTGTCTTTTTTTAAAAAGATCGCCTTCAAAACCAAATCGTTTTCTCTGCAGGTCACGCAATTCTTTTTCTTTGTTATACAATTCATCTTCTCTTTTCTTTTTCAATGCATCCGGGAGCATAACCTGCTCTGCATCATAGTCTTTAAACATTTTATCCAATGCAGCCTGCTTTTGATCTATTTCCTGCTGCCATAAGATACTAAACTGATCCAGTTTGGTCTGGGCATCTTTGTATTCAGGTATTTTATCTAAAATGAATTTTGAATCTATGATTGCATACCGCTGTGCATTTGCTGATATCCCAAAAGTCAAAATACAAAAACTGATCGCCAATAATTTTTTCATATATAAATATTATTTACAAATAAAACATATATCAAGTTAATGAAAAAACAATTTATTCCGGTTCCTGGCCCAGCATGAATGTAAACTTGGCTGCTCCTTTTAAACCACTTGTTTGGTTATACCTGTCAAAACCTACACCGTAATCAAATCCAAGTAATCCAAACATGGGCAGAAAGAACCTTGCACCCACTCCTGCAGATCGTCTGAGTTTAAAAGGATTGTACTCTTTAAAATTATACCAACCGTTTGCTGCTTCAAAAAACAACAGCCCGTAAATGGTACTGCTGGCACTTGTACTGAATGGGTAACGCAGTTCAACAGTATATTTATTAAAAATGGTAAAGAACTCTGAAGGTGTTATTCCATCAGGATTTATTTTAGGATTTGAATTGCTGTAAACAGGATATCCCCTGTGGGCAATGATATCGTATCCCAATAGTGCAGTCGTATTGCTTAATCCGGCATCCCCGACCTGGAAGCGTTCAAAAGGCGAAACTTCCTGATTCTGGTTATACTTGCCGATAAAACCATATTTAGCAGATGCTTTTAAAATAAACTGTTTGTTCTTTTCTGCTCCTCTTGCAAGTCCGATCGGAACATACCAATCAGCATTCATGCGCCATTTGTGAAATTCGGGTAATTTATATTTGTTGGCTTCGCCAGAAGTAATTCCCATCAATGAATACGGAAGTGTAAACTGGCCGCTCAGCATAAAGTTGGAACCACTTGTTGGAAAAATAGGATTAGGACCGGCAGAATTACGCAACAAGGTAACTTTCAAACTCAGGTTTGTTGAAGTACCATTTGAAATCCCCTGAAAAATATTGGGATAGTTTTTCAATTTATACTGCTGTATATTCAGTGAATAAATCAGGTTAAAAAAGTCATCGGGTTTTTTCAATTGCTTTCCCAATGAAATACCAAAACCAACAGTTTTCACAAAAGAAGTATCACCGCAAGTCCTGCAATAACTACCAAACTGATCATACGAATTTGCATATTTTGTATTAAAGTAGCTTATCGAGAAAGAATTTCTTTTCTTTCCTCCAAGCCATGGTTCGGTAAATGAAAAATTATACGACCGATAAGCCCTTCCGTTTGATTGAATCCTGGCACTGAGCTTTTGCCCGTCTCCGGAAGGCAATGGATCCCAACTGGATTTTTTTGTAATATTTTTTATCGAGAAATTATTAAAAGTAACTCCCAGTGTACCGGTTAAGCCAATACCTCCGCCAAAACCAGCGGAAAGCTCCAACTGATCTGCAGACTTCTCTTCAACATACCAATTGATATCCACTGTTCCATTATCGGCATTAGGGGTAACCTGCGGGTTGATCGTTTCTGGATTAAAAAATCCAAGTTGCGACAGCTCCCTTTGTGTACGAATGATATCCGACCGGCTGAATTTATCTCCGGGAAGAGTACGCAGCTCACGGAGGATCACATAATCTTTTGTTTTATCATTACCCGAAACAGTAATGCTGCCATAAGTTGCCTGCGGTCCTTCTGTCATGCGTAATTCAAAATCGATGGTATCGTTGTATACGGCTGTTTCAATTGCTTCAACCCTGAAGAACAGGTATCCATCATCCTGGTAAAGACTTCCAACATCACCACCTTCTGCAGTAAGTTGCTTTCCTAAACGTTTGTTCAGCAATTCCAGGTTATAAATATCTCCTTTCTTTATTCCCAGAAAAAGATTTAAAAGCGAATCTGAATATTTGGTATTTCCTGTCCAGTCGATATTACCAAAATAATATTTTTTTCCTTCGTTTACTTTTATATCAATATTCAAATTTCCTTTTACGTAGAACTGTGTATCTGCGATCAACTCTGCATCGCGATAGCCCAGAGCATTGTAATAACTGATCAAAGATTGCTTATCATCGTGATATTTACTTTCATTGAATTTGGCACCACTAAAACCTTTTATTCTGAAATAAGGATCGATAAAATCCCTGGTTTTTGTGATAGACATATAATCAACGTCTTTTAAAAACTCGCTGAATGTTTTCCCTTTGATGGTATCAGCATAAGGGCTGATGATCTTGTCTGGAAATAAAGTGATCCTGTTCATTTCCTTGGTTCCCTTCATTCTCTTTTTCAGTTTTGCATCATCTACCGTTTCATTTCCTGTAAAATTGATTGAATTTACTTTTACCTTATTCCCTTTATTGATGTTGAAAGTCAATGCAACAGCATTGCCAATACCTTCGATGGGCTTTTCAGTCATATCAACACTTACATTTCTATATCCTTTGTCCTGATAAAATTTCCTGATCGCTTCTACCGCACTTAATTTCATGTTTTCAGTAAGTACCCTGTCTTTCGATAATCCAACTTTAGTCTCCAGGTCATCTTTTTCTCCTTTTTTAATCCCGGTAAATTTGTAATCAAGCAACCTGGGCCTTTCCACAACTTCCATTTCAATAAAAAGATTTGATCCTTCCAGTTTGGTAAAATAAATAGTAATATCAGAAACCAGGCTTTGTTTCCACAATTTTGCAATTGCCTTACTAAATACATCTGTACCCGGAATTTGTACTTTATCGCCCACTGCAAGTCCTGAAATGGATATGATCAGATTCTGATCAAAGGTTTTTGAGCCGGTAACAGAAATGCCAGCGATGGTATATTCTTTTGGTGTTCTTGATTTAAATATGTCCTGTAAAGCTGGATTTACGGATACTTCATCCGGCACCTGGGCAAATAAATTCTGGCCTGTAAAGAATAAAACTGCAATGAAAAAGCATTTCTGGTAAATCCTGTGCATCAATTGTTTTTTAACGTGCGGCAAATTAAGCCCAATAATGAAAACTATTTGTTAAATGAAAGGTCTTGTCTGATTTGAATATCAAAACAGGAATGGTTTCATCTTTTTTATTCCTATGTTTTGATCTGTTCCCCGGTCTTCCCGAATCTTCTTTCTCTTTGCTGAAAATCTAAAATTGCTGTATATAAATTTTCTTTTCGGAAATCCGGCCAGCGTGTATCGGTAAAGTATAGTTCGGCATATGCCAACTGATATAATAAAAAATTACTGATCCTGTATTCGCCGCTTGTTCTGATCATTAATTCCGGATCGGGAAAATTGCTGGTACTTAAATATTGCTGTAAAGTGTCCTGTGTGATCTCATCGGGCAATACTTTTCCAGACTTAACATCGGTTGCAATATTTTTTACCGCATTCACCAGTTCCCAGCGGCTACTGTAACTTAAAGCCATGATCAGGTTGAGTCCGGTATTGGAGGAAGTTTCGGTCAATGCCTCTGAGAGTTCATTGCGGGCGCTTTCAGGCAGCATATCAATATCGCCTATAACATGCAGTTTGATATTGTTCTTATTGAGTGTAGGCACTTCTTTTCGAATGGTATCAACAAGCAATTCCATCAAACCGGTTACCTCATATTCGGGGCGGTCCCAGTTTTCAGTACTAAATGCGTATAATGTCAGGTACTTTATTCCCAATTCTGCAGACCCTTCAACAATATTTCTTACACTTTCCACTCCATGAAGATGTCCAAAAAGACGATCCTCTCCTTTTTCCTGTGCCCATCTGCCGTTGCCATCCATGATAATAGCTACATGAACAGGTAAGCGGTTAATATCTATCTTATCTTTTAAAGTCATTGATTTATATACAATATTCAATCAGGCATGGCACCTGATTTTGGGCAGCAAAGCTAACAAATTTTGACAGAATACATTAAATATCAGGAATGATATAATTTAAATTGAACAGAACAGCCCATTTTAAGGAACTGGGACTTTCAGACAATGGTATTTTTCAAAAGCATAACAATGTTTGAAAACATGTTATTGACTATAAAAACAAAGTTGGAAATCTGTTTTCTAATAAATGAAAGGATAAATTAATTAGCAGTTGGGCAACGATACGTGCTTATATTGAATGAGAGGCCTATTTCAGCAAACATATATTGATCTCTTTGTTTACTCCATCCGCGTTGGCGACCTTCTTGTCCCAGGATATTATTCGGATCATCTACAATTTCATAAGATCTGTCCTGCAAAAGCCTTGCCGTGGTAGGAATATTTCCCGGCCCATCCGGAAAATTATTTGCTCCTGCATACGTTGTACTCACATCATCCAGATAATCCGTTGTAGTAAACCGGTTACAAATTTCAACAGTCAGATTTACTTTTTGTGAAATACTATATTTTATACCCACACCAAAAGGGATACAAATGGCCATGGTACCATATTGCTTACGGCCAAGGTAACCGGTATTTTGTCCTTCAGTGCCCAATGGGCGCAAAAATTCTTTTTGTCCATCCAGGTAAGCGTATGGATCATAACTGAAAACGCCAACACCCAGGGTTACATATGGTGTAAATGAATGATCGGGGTCATTTGGAATATATTTAAAAAAATTAAAATCTCCCTGAATTGCCAGTTCCCAAATATTTGAATTAAAGCTCAGGTTCCTGGTTTTCTGATATTCATTTTTACTATAAGAGTCACTGAATCCAACCTGGGCATAATGTGCAGCAATTCTTAAGCCGATATAATTGCCATATTGTTTACGAAAAAACAGCCCAAGTGCCGGTTTTAATCTTTTGAGGGATGCTCTGGTGTTTAGATCACCAAAATAATGAGCAGCGCCTACGGTAATACCAAACTCGCCTTTTTGTACATATTCTTCTGAATATTGGGCATTAGCAGAAATTGTTGAAAAAACCGCAATACAAACAATAAAAAGGATACGGTTCAACTTTTTAGAATAAATTAATTGTTTCATTAAATGTACTTTTTCCGGAAAATGGTATAAAAATTTACAGAGCTAAGATGCAAAATAAAGAATTGTTTTTTATTAACGCCTGCTTTTGAAATATAAACATAGTGAACCTGTTAATTTTATTTAACAAGGTTATTGTGTTTTTTGAACCCTCAAACCTACACTCATGATATCCGGCAAGGGATTATCTCTCATAATTTGCGTAATGCTAAATTTATATTCTCCTGTTTTTTTAAATCTTCTTGGTTGGCCGTTTAATAATTTCCTTACTTCCCATATATCGTTCATACCGGAACCTTCCCAGCCGGCAGCATCGGATGCAAGGGCCAGATTTACGTGCTGAAAGAACATGGTATCACCTGGAGCCTGCAATCCAACATTCAGCCAGATATTATTATACTTATATGCATCGGTATGGCGCAATACCAGGTAAATATTAAACGCATCTGTTGTATCTGAAATTTTAAATTCCCCTTTAACCGGAAAATTGTGTTGCCATTTATAATGTGGAATGGGCCTGTTCAATTCATAAACATCCAATTGCTTGCAGGAAGCAGCCAGCAAACCAATAGTTATACATAAAAAACAAAAACGGTAAGTTCCGGATCGGGCATTCATTTTTACGATTATTTATTACAGTACATTCAGTACCTGCTCTTTTGCTTTTTCAAGTTCATCTTTCATTTTAACAACACATTTTTGAATATCTGCATCATATGCCTTGCTTCCGGTGGTGTTTATTTCACGACCGATCTCCTGCAATACAAAAGATAGTTTTTTTCCCTTTCCATCTTCCGGGCCATTGAGGATATCTTTAAAATATTCGCAATGCTGACGCAGTCTTATTTGTTCTTCATGGATATCAATTTTTTCCATGTAATAAATAAGTTCCTGTTCCATCCTGTTGTTATCGATATTTTCTTTTCCAACATTTTTTTCCAGCAATTGATTGATCTCGTCTTTGATTCTTTTCTTCCTGTTGGGCTCCAGGGTAAGTATGCTTTCCTCCTGCTCTTTTATATTTGAAATTCTTTTCAAAAGATCTTTTTCCATTGAATTACCTTCTTCCACCCGGTGATTATTTAGTTCTGTTAATGCATTCAGGAGTACTGAACTGAATTCTTTAAAATCACCTTCATTTAAAACATCATTTGTAGGGCTTACAACTTCAGGAAGGCGCAACAGGGCACTCAATACAGAATTGGAATCAATATTCAGTTCGTTGGCAAGTGTTTGAATTTGGCTATAATAAGCTTTGATCAATTCGGTATTAATGGTGACCGGTTTCGTAGTGCCATTCTGTTTAATATTTACATAGCAATCTATACTTCCCCGAATCAAATGCTCCTGCAACATATTTCTGATGTCAAATTCATAAGGCCGGAGCAATGGAGGCAATTTAAGTTGCAATTCAAATTGCTTTCCGTTAAGTGCTTTTATTTCTACCAGGAATGTTTTATCACCTACAGTTTGTTCTGCTCTTCCAAATCCGGTCATTGATTTTAACATACAGCAAATTTAATTTTATGCAAGATACTCGTTTATTAATTTGTATGATAAACTACTTATACATAAAAACAACAGTTTTTCACAAATAAAAAGTCCATTTATTTTCCCCGGTAAATAAAAAAGCATTCACAAAAAAACTGATTTTTAAAAATAAAAAAAGCCCGACATTTTCAAGCCGAGCTTTATTATATGGATGGGTTAGTAAGTACAGGGAAACAAATCCCTTGCACAATATTAAAAATAATTTTTGCTAACTGGAAAAAATATTGCAACTATTTTATTAACATTTCTAATCTACCTGTGGATAAGGCGATGCGGGTTTTTGTTTTCGGGCAACAAATAAAATCACAAAATCATAAATAAAAGTGGAGAAAAAAACTCCACAACCTTCAAAACAATTGATTTTACTACTATTTCGGAAGTTTAAAAAAGAAAACTTAAAATCAATCTGCATTTTAAATTTTGAAATAATGCAGTATTTTGAAAGAATGTCCTGCTTATTATCATCCAAAAATTATTTTCAGAAATTTAATCGATTATGCAAAAAAAGGAAGTTTTTTAAAGAAATGTAAATAAAATCAAACGATAGTACCTTTGCAAAAACTTAATTATTATGCAATTCCCCTCACCGGTATCTGTACAATGGATCGCTGAATTTATCCATGCGAAAATTTCAGGAAATGAAAAAGGCAATGCTACCGGCATCAATGAACTTCATAAAGTTGAACCGGGTGACCTGGTATTTGTTGATCATCCGAAATATTATGACAAGTGTATAAACAGCAACGCTTCTTTCATAATCATAAATAAAGAGACAGAGGTACCGGAAGGCAAAGCACTGCTCATTGTTGAAAATCCCTTTGAAGCTTATTGCAAGATCGTAAATCACTTCAGGCCTTTTACTCCTGCAACTAAATCTATAAGTGACAGTGCCATGATTGGCGAAGGAACAGTTGTATTTCCCAATGCATTTATTGGCAATAATGTGGTCATTGGAAAAAACTGCATCATCCATCCGCAGGTTAGTATCCTCGATCATACGATCATCGGTAACAATGTGATCATTCAGGCAGGAACTGTAATTGGCAGTGATGCATTTTATTATAACACAAAAAAAGACAGGGAGCTTTGGTATAAAAAAATGCCTAGTTGCGGCAGAGTGGTTATTGAAGATGATGTTGAAATTGGTTCGGGATGCACCATCGACAGGGGAGTAAGCCATGATACACGGATCGGGAAAGGAACCAAAATGGACAACCTGATACATATTGGCCATGATACCATCATTGGTAAAAATTGTTTGTTTGCTGCCAATGTGGTGATAGCCGGTGTGGTAACTATTGAGGATGGTGTTACACTTTGGGGGCAGGTGATCGTAAATAAAACTTTGACCATTGGTGCAAATGCCGTGCTGTTGGGCAGAACCGGGGTTGGCGGAGATCTGGAAGGCAATAAAACGTATTGGGGGGCTCCTGCACAGGAAGCAGGTTTAGTAAGGAGAGAATTGGTTTGGATAAAAAGAATTCCGGAGTTGTGGGAAAAAGTAATGAACAAGAAATAGGTTAAAAAAGGGGCAACCATTTTTAATGATCACCCCTGTTATATTTTCTTTAAAAATTCCAGTTCACATAATTGTAAGGCAGCTGGTCAGCTACTTTATCCCAGGTCCAGTACTCACTGATGGCAATATCATTTTGCTCGTAATAATATCCGTTCTGTTCAATTACAATGCTTACATCTTTACTAAAGTTTAAAATGGAAAACTGATAATCAGCTGATGCAGATCTGTTTTCATTTAAAAATCCGGCAGCAGGTTTTTCCTTAGAATAGATCACTGCAACTTTTTGCTGATTGGGTTTTATAACTACAATTTCTGTGCTGTCGTCTTTAGTATAATTCAATGCTGAATAAACATTTTTTAGTTTGAATGCAGTGTCTTTTTCAATTTCCCTGTCGACGTAAGTAACCAAAAATTGAATTTCAAAACCCTCTTCTGTTAATTCCTTTTTATAAATACTTCTCATGAAATGCAGGATAGATCCTTTATACGCTTTCTGCCTTGCCTGATCCCATTTATACTGTTGTACATTATCCACTGCCTGCATTTCTTCAAACAATGGGTAGCCTGTATACAAACTGATCTCGGTATCATAGGCATGGGTAAATGAATCCAGCGTATATTTAATATTATACCCCAGCGCTTTGTTTTCAATCATCAATGGTTCTGTTGCCAGTACTTTTAACCTGTTTCTTTTTTTGGAAAAATAAAATTTCAACACTTCCGGATTTAAGAGTTTACAGAATGCACTGTTATCCGTTTTACCGATAAAATTTTCTAAAAAAAAGTTACCGTACTTTGCAAATCCATCCTTTACTTCTGATGTGGACACAATAGAAACCGTTGCCATTTCCTTTTCTTTCTGACTCAGTTCAAATACAATATTCTTATCCGTGGCATCTGTGGTATTGATCCGCCGGCTATCTGTAATATAACCCGTAAAGGTTACTACCAGATCATAGCCGCCATTGGGCAACTGTAACATGAATTTACCATCCACATCTGTTGATGTTCCGATGGTGGTATTCTGAGCGAAAACAGAAGCGCCCTGCATGGGCAGATTTGTTTCCTTATTGATAACCCTTCCGCTTATATAAAAATAATATGTCTGCGAAAACGTGAGTGTTGAAACAAAAGAAAAGATAAAAACAATAAAAAGTTTCTTCATGGTTTAAAGAGATAAATTTATAACTGGACGAAAATACATTATAGATTGTTAAGTTTTTGTTGCAAAAGCAAACAGCTGTTCTTAATAGTCTGATCCAGTTTTTGATATTCAAATGAAGGAAAATATTTTTTCAGTTTACTGTTATCAAACCGGACCCTTGCCATAGCAGTGGCAGCAGTTTCTTTTGTAAGCAACGGTTGCTTTCGGGAAAATATACTTTTCACAGATTCCCACCTGTAAACAATAGCCGCAATTAACGGGGTTACTTTTTTAGATGGCCGTTTTTTATTAAAGGCATCAGCGGCAGTATCAAAGACATATTTATAACTTTTATTTTCTGCACTCAGAATAAATCTTTCGGCAGAAATATCCGATTCCATCAGCAGGATCATTGCCCTTACAACATCTTTTACATCTACAAAGCCCGTAGTTCCATCAGTATACCAGGGGAATTCATCGAAAACAGATTTAAATATTTTTGTAGAACTGTCATTCCAGTTGCCGGCTCCTAAAATGATCACAGGGTTTACGATCACTGCATTCAAACCCTCGGCAATACCCCGCCATACTTCCAGCTCTCCCATGTATTTACTCTGCCCGTATTTACTATTGCTTGTTTCTTCGGTCCATTGCATGGTTTCATTGACCGGTTCATCTTCGCGTATACGTCCCAATGCAGCAACAGAACTTACGTAAATCATTTTTCTGATACCTGTGTTCAATGCTGCATTAACAATATTTGCAGTACCTTCTACATTAATTTTAAATAATTGATGTTCCTGACCGGGAGCGAAGGAAACTTTACCGGCACAATGATACACTTCTTCTATTCCCTGCATCACTTCTTCCAGGCCAACAACATCCAGAATATCACACTGTACTATTTTTAAGCGATCTGTTGGAAAATCTTTTAATGGAGTTTTATTCCACAAAGCGGTGACTGATTTCCCGTTGGATAAAAGCTGACTGATTAATTCATGACCCAATAAACCAGCTGCCCCGGTAACCAATACCCTGCCTGATTCTGAAGCTTTATCAATCATCGTTAACATTATTTATTTTCAAGGATGATCATTTTTTTCTTTAGAATAATTATAAAATCCTTTTCCTGTTTTTTTTCCAAGTTCATTCTTGGATACCTTTTCTTTTTGCAATGCTGATGGCCTGAACCTAATTTCCTGATTAAATGCTTCATATAAGGATTCAGAAACAGCGAGGTTTATATCCATCCCGATCAGGTCCATCAGTTTAAACGGTCCCATTTTAAACCCGGAGGCTTCCATGATCTCATCGACATTTTCAAAACCGGAAATTTTTTGTTCTACCAAATGAAGTGCTTCGAGGTAATAATGCCGGGCCACCCGGTTTACAATAAAGCCGGGAGCATCTTTGCACAAAACGGGAGTCTTATTCATTTGTATGCAAACCTGCATTAAACTTTCTGTTATTGCCGGGTCGGTTTTTTCACCTTTTACAATTTCTACCAGTTTCATGATCTGCGCCGGATTAAAAAAATGCATACCGGCAACCCTTTCCGGATGTATGACCTGTTGTTGTAATTCTGTAATTGAAAGGGAAGAAGTATTGCTCGCAAAAATCGTTTTCTCATCATTGATCTCAGCCAGTTTATTGAAAAGTCCGGTTTTGGCTTCCGGAATTTCTATAATGGCTTCTATAACAAGATCTGCTTTACAATCTGTAATTGCAGAGGAGAAAAGTATCCGTTCAAAAATATCTTTGCTTTCTTTTTCTGAAATTTTTTGTTTTCCCAACAGGTAATCCAGGTTCTTGGTGATGCCCTTTTTTGCTTTTTCCAATACCGTTTCATTGGTATCATAAATCGTAACACTATAACCAGCCTGTGCTGCAGCCATTGCAATTCCGCTGCCCATGGTGCCGGCTCCGGCCACTGCTATTTTTTTTATCATACTGCAAAAATAAAAACTGCTGTGCGATTTCCGTCTTTTCTTTTGATAATTATAAATCATCCCGAAAAGCCAGCATAAACCGCACAGCAGCAAAAATATTCAGTTCCTTGGTTTAGTTCTTATTAGCCTCATTAATTGCTTCTGCTTTCATTTTTTCATTGGCAGTGATCACAAACTGTACTCTTCTGTTCAAAGCCCTGTTTGCATCGCTGTCATTTGAAACTTTGGGCTGGGTTTCACCATACCACCTGATGATGAGCCTAGAAGCAGAAACACCGGCTGTTCTTAAATAATTACCAACCGCATCTGCTCTTCTTTGAGAAAGACCTGAGTTATATTCATTCGTTCCAACATTATCCGTATGTCCTTCGATCAGGATATATGTATCAGCATATTCTGCAAATATTTTTTGTAATTTATCAAGTGCCAGTTTAGAATTATTGCTGATATTATATTTATTCGTTTCAAAATAAACCCCGGCTTTGGTCCCATCCGGATTATCTTCATCAAAGGTTACATCAATCCCTTCGCCCACTCTTTCTACTTTTGCACCCGGCAACTCAGTCTTTATTTTTTCAGCCTGCTTGTCCATTTTGTTTCCGATCACGCCGCCTGCAACACCTCCAACAGCAGCACCAAGGATTGCTCCAAGTGCCGTATTGTTTTTATTTCCAACATTGTTACCTATCACTCCGCCGATTACTGCGCCACCGGCTGCGCCTATTACAACTCCTTTGTCTCTGTTGCTTGTCTTACGCACTGTTTCGCAACTACTTGCTATTACTATCACAGATGCAACAGTTAAAAAAAAGTTCCTGCCTGTATTTTTCATGTCAGTTAATTTTAGTTTTTTACAAAATTGTAAATAAATGCAACCTCCCGGCCTTCAAATGTGATATCAGACCTTAATTTCATGTTTTGCTTATCCAGTTGCATAATGGTAAATCTGAATCCGCCACCATCATCAATTGCTTTATACTTATCATCCAATCTTTTAAATTGAAGCAGTTTTGGTTCTGTTGCAGATGCTTCATAAACAGACCAACGAATATTTCTTTTGAGGGAAACACATTCATCCCCATTCTTAAAAATAGTATAGGTTCCGAGGCTATTTCGGTTATTAAAACTCCAGCTGCTCCCAATAAAACAATTGAAATCTGCTTCATCAAAAAGCTGTGCTTTGAATTTCCCAAGTATACTTTCGGTAACGATTGTTTGCAATTGCCAGTTACCGTCGATAGCCTTTTTATAACTACGTGCTTGCTTGGAAGATGAACATGAATTAATTATGAATGCGAAGAGCAACAGGCTTAATACCAGATAAATTTTTTTCATTACAATGCTTTTGGTATATATCATTTTTCAATTATCGTGCCAACACGAGCTCATTTCATCTTTTTGAAGAAAGTGAGGGATATATTAATCAATAAATCATGTAAGGGATATGATCAGCCGCTGTACTATAAATCAGATTGCAGCAGTAAATTGTTTTAAAAACCTGAGATCATTTTCGCTGAAAAGCCGAAGGTCTTTTACCTGGTAGTTTAACATGGCAATACGTTCTATACCCATTCCAAATGCGAAGCCGGTATACTTGTTACTGTCTATTCCGCAGTTATCCAATACCGTTGGGTGTACCATGCCACAACCAAGTATTTCAACCCAGCCTGTTTTTTTACAAACATTGCATCCTTCACCGCCACAAATCAGACAACTGATATCCATTTCGGCACTTGGTTCAGTAAACGGAAAATAAGAAGGGCGGAAACGAATCTTTACCTTATCACCAAACATTTCCTGTACAAAGAAATAAAGGGTTTGTTTCAAATCTGCAAATGATACATTTTCGGCAATGTATAAACCCTCCACCTGATTAAAAAAGCAATGTGCACGTGCGCTGATAGTCTCATTGCGGTAAACCCTTCCCGGGCAAATGATCCGAAGAGGTAAAACCCCTTTTTCCATTTCCCTGATCTGGACACTGCTGGTATGCGTTCTCAACAGCCAATCCGGTTGCTGGTTGATATAAAACGTATCCTGCATATCCCTAGCCGGATGATTTTCGGGCAGGTTGAGTGCAGTGAAATTATGCCAGTCGTCCTCAATTTCTGGGCCTTCAGCAACAGCAAAACCAAGCCGGTGAAAAATGGCAATGATCTTATTCTGAATGATGCTGATCGGGTGTCGGCTACCCAATGGCAGTGGATTTCCGGGCAAGCTCAGGTCCATTTCACTGGCAGAATCATCAGCCGTTCCCTGCCCGATATTGTTTTGAAATGCATCAAATGCTGCTTCGGTAAATAATTTAAATTCATTGAGCAACTGGCCCGCTTCCCGTTTTTGATCCGGTGCTACCGTTTTCATTTCACTCATAATAGATTTTACCAGGCCTTTTGTTCCCAGGTACTTTATCCTGAATGATTCCAGTTCCTCTTTGTTCGTAACTACGTAACCACTTATTTCTTTTTTATGATCTTCTATTTGTGCCAACAAATTTTCCATTTGGCAAAGATAAGATTAAGTAAGAATGTTGGAATGCCGGAGTTCTTATACATTTCTGTTTTTTTTAACAGCAGTGATTTGGAAACAGGATTTCCGGCCCGGTATCTTCATATTCTAAACCAAAAACCAACATGGACCCCGACCCCGGTGGATATTTAAACAGATCCACCAACTACAAAACCTCTATACTGACAGTTGCATTCAGCTCATTTTACTTTTACAAAACCGACAACAATTTCTTTATTTTCAAACCCAGCCCTGCAAATGCCGATACTGCAGAGATCAGAATTATAAAAAAAGAAATTGCCCCGGTTAAGAAAAAGAAAACCATTTACCTCACTTTTGACGACGGTCCGAACAAAGGAACCAAAACGGTTATGGATATCGTAAAAAAGGAAAATATCCCTGTTACCCTTTTCATTATTGGTGAACATGTATATGGAAGTAAATTTCAATCTGCCATCTATGACAGTGTTTCTCACAATGATTTATTTGAAATAGCGAACCACAGTTATACGCATGCTTTTGAAAACAGGTATGATAAATTTTATAGTTTGCCCGACAGTGTTGTAAAAGATTTTAAGCGATGTGCAGACAGCCTGAACCTGACTTCGAATATTATCCGTACACCCGGAAGAAATATCTGGCGTACAGACAGTATCAGTTGTACAGATCTGAAAAATACAAAAGTGGCTGCAGACAGTTTACAAAACAGGGGATTCAAAGCTTTGGGCTGGGATCTTGAATGGCATTTTAATGCGCAACAAAGACTGGTACAAACCATGCAGGAATTGCTGAATGAAGTGGACAGTGCATTTGCCCGGAACAAAACAAAAACGGCTTACCATCTTGTTTTGCTGGCACACGACCAGGTATTTACCAACAGGGAAGATTCGGGTTCCCTGCACCAGTTTATCATACAATTAAAAAATAAGAATGAATATAATTTTGAAACCGTGAGCAAATACCCCGGACTGGAAAAACCATAACAAATAATTTAGTGGTATATACCGGATTATTTTCTATTTTTATTTTATTAAAACTTATCACACATGTCATTATTTAAATCCGGAAATCCGGCATTAACAGAAAACAGGTTTCGCACTACAGTGCTGGCGGATGTGGTAAACACAGATAATGCCATGACGCTGAAGGGTACACTCAATAAATTTGGCTTTTTATTTATCATGGTATTGGGAACTTCCTTTTATTCATGGAAAGAATTTGCTGAAGGGGGAAATGTTGTTCCTTTGATCTGGACCGGCGCATTGGGCGGACTTGCAGTTGCCATTGTTTTGGTATTTAAAAAACAGTGGGCTCCTTTTTTAGCGCCTTTGTATGCTTTGCTGGAAGGATTATTTATAGGAGCTATTTCATCTATGTATAATACTGCATTTGCCGAAAAAGCCCCCAATTTAATTATGAATGCAGTTGGTTTGACTTTTGGAGTTGCCATTGCGATGTACCTTTTATACAGTTTCCGGATAATCAAGGCAACAGAGAAATTCAAATCTGTTGTTATCACTGCAACAGTTGGGATTGCCATTTTCTATGTACTGGTGATGGTTTTGAATATGTTTGGAGTAAACAATATGCCTTTCCTGCATGAAGGAAGCCTGTTTGGTATCCTGTTCTCCTTATTTGTGGTTAGCATTGCTGCATTAAACCTGATCCTTGATTTTGATATGATTGAAAAAGGAACAGAAATGGGTGCGCCGAAATATATGGAATGGTATGGAGCATTTGGATTAATGGTAACAATAGTATGGTTATATCTTGAGATACTTCGATTGCTATCCAAGATCAGTGGAAGAAAATAAATTTTTATGAATAGGGAAAAAACGCTCCGAAAACATCGGAGCGTTTTTTTTATAATTCCATAAGCAGATCTTTCACTTTGCTTTTGATCAGATCTCTAACATTGTTAAACTCACCGGGCTCCATATTTTTAGGATCAGGTATTTCCCAGTCAATAAATTTTTTGGCAGGCATCCATGGACAGGCATCACCACATCCCATAGTTACCACTGCATCAAAAGGAGCAAATGTCTTTACTTCATCAAGGCTTTTACTATCATGCTTGCTCAGATCATAGCCCAGTTCCTTCATAGCAGCAATTGCTTTGGGATTCACAATACCGCTGGGCTTGCTGCCTGCTGAGTAGGCATCAACATTTCCCGCACCCAGTATTTTAGCAAATGCCTGGCTCATTTGAGAACGATTGCTGTTTTCAATACAAACGAACAGTATCTTCATTTTTATATTTTTGATATAAGACCACATTTGCGATGTTCTACACTTTGCCAATGTGGTAAAAAGTGATCAACAACATCCGCTTCCGGGTTCGCAACAATTTCTGTCATCTTTTGAAGCCTTTTCTCCATAAACTGTTATGCTTGTGATCTTCGTATACCCTTTTTTGTAGGATGCTATTTCTTCTTCTGATAAATAATTCTTCAAAATGTCATCCGGTATGATAATTTCTTTTTCTTTTTGCAAGATGACATTTTTAAATCCCGCTTCATCGATCATTTGTAAATACTCTTTTTTTTGTATTGCACCGGAAACACAACCCGCATAAAATTCTGCCACTTCTTTCCATTTTTCCGGAAGTGCCCCTTCTAAAACAATATCAGAAATAGAAAAATGGGCACCGGGTTTCAATACCCTGAATATTTCGCTGAAAACCTTGTGTTTGTTGGGAACTAAATTCAACACACAATTGCTCACAATAACATCTGCATAATCAGCTGTTACCGGCATATCATCAATATCTCCCAACCTGAATTCAACATTATTGAAATGGAGTTTTTCTGCATTTACCCTGGCTTTTTTGATCATCGCTTCTGTAAAATCAATGCCCAATACTTTTCCATTTTCACCCGCGATCTTTCGGGCAATAAAAGCATCATTGCCAGCACCGCTTCCCAGATCAATTACCGTATCACCCGGTTTAATTTTTGCAAATTCTGTTGGCAATCCGCAGCCCAAACCCAGGTCAGCATCGGCATTATACCCCTCCAGTTTTGTATAATCATCCGACATGATACTATACACTTCATCTCCACAACAGGCGGTAGTGGCGCCACAACAGGATGCTGCATTCAGATCTTTTGCCTGATCAGCGATGGCTGCATATTTTTCCTTTACAAGTTCTTTGATCTCTAATTCATTTTTCATGACTTTACTTTTTATAATGAATAATTATTTTAACAACATGCTTTTGCATTTTGCACTTTCAGTTTATTAAAAAGAAAACTGAATTCTCCCATAAATTTTTCAAACGCTTTCCAGTTGATGCAATAACAACTTCGTGGACCATCAATGTTTCCATCAATTAAACCAGCATTTTTTAATTCTTTTAAATGTTGCGATACGGTGGATTGCGAAAGTGGTAAAACTTCCACGATCTCACCACAGATGCATTCATTTTTCTGTGCCAGCAATTTTAATATTGCTATGCGTGCAGGATGGGCAAGGGCTTTGGCAAATGCCGCCAGGTCCTGTTCCTTTTGCGTAAACGATTCTTTTTTGTGGATTGCCATTTTAATTATTTAATTTTTTGAAAACTGCAGAAGAGAAAATTTTGAACTGTATTAAATGGTGTAACATGATCCGTTGTAATACATTTAATTTTTGAAAACCACTTTTGTATTGCCTTTGATAACATTGATTCGTTGTATTGTTTAACCGGCAAACCACTGCATTTCTCCGGACCTTCTGTAGAAAATGTTCCCACGATTAATTTTCCCTGATCATTTAAATGTTCATTAGCCAATGAAATGTAATTTTCTACATCGCCTGTTTCTGTTAAAAAATGAAAAGCGGCCCTGTCGTGCCAGCAATCAAATTTCATATCAGCTTTTATATCCAATACATTTGCTGCGATCCATTTTACCTTTTTCGCTTTTTCTCCTAACCGGACCCTGGCTTTATTTATTGCAGATTCGGATATATCCAACACCGTAATATCGTTGTATCCATTTTCAAGCAGGTGGTCAACTAAAAAACTGTCTCCTCCACCAATATCAATAATAGAGGCAGACTTTTCAATATTCAGTTCTTTGAAAAAAGACAATGATTCTGTGGGTGTCTTTTGATACCAGCTCACTTCATCAATCTGTTTTGTGCTATAAACCCTATCCCAATGTTCTTTTACATCCATAACAAAAACGTTTATCGCAAATATACGATAATATAAATCGTATAACCAAATAATTTTTTCATTCAATAAAAAGAATTACTTTGATGTTAAATTTATATAATATGAAATATATGATCAAAGTCTCTTTGTTACTATACTACTGTTGTTTGCTGTTTTCTGCAGGATCCTTTGCACAGGGAAATGACAGCTGGACAGCATTCCGGCAAAAAATTGATGCCAAACCATTTGCTGGTAAAAACTTTAAATATACTGCAGCCTTAAAAACGAGTGCAAATGAAGGAGCCATGGGAATGCTTTTCTTCCGGGTGGACAAAAAAGACAAGGCAATGGGATTTTTTGACAATATGCAGGACCGGCCAGTAAATGACCCAGAATGGAAGGAGTACAGTATTGAAGGAAAAATTGACACCGAGGCTGATTCCATTCAGCTTGGAGGATTGTGTATAGGCAATGGTAGATATTTTTATGATGCTTTTTCCCTTCAAGTAGAAATGAGTGTTGGAAAATGGCAGATTGTTGCATTAGAAAATGACGGAATGGAAAATGTTACAATTGTAAATGACTTACCCATAGGCTGGTTGTATTTTAATAAATCGCCAAAATATGTTTACAGCATTTCTTCAACTGATGCCTTCAAAGGCAATCATGCACTACAAATAAATGCAAATGAAGTAGAAGAAACCGGCGCAGGAAATGCCTATTTGAAACTATCCAAATTTGTAAAAGAAAATTACAACAAACTGCAATTCCAGATTCCCATGAGAGACGGAGTTAAATTGTTTACCAATGTGTATGTTCCAAAAGATGCATCGGCAACAAATACTTATCCGATGATCATGGAAAGAACACCTTACAGTGTACAACCGTATGATAAAGATAAATATGGCGTTTATATTATGGGCAGTGCCAACGAAACTTTGATCAGGGATAAATTTATTTTTGTTCAACAGGATGTTCGGGGAAGATACATGAGTGAAGGTATTTGGACAAATATGACTCCGCATATCCCCCATAAAAAAACAAATAAAGATGTGGATGAAAGCAGTGATACCTATGATGCCATTGATTATCTGATAAAAAATATTCCTTTTAATAATGGAAGGGTTGGTCAGGCCGGAATTTCATACCCCGGATTTTATACAAGTGCCGGAAGTATTGATGCACATCCTGCTTTAAAAGCAGTAAGTCCGCAGGCACCCATTGCCGATTTTTTCTGGGATGACTTTCACCACAATGGCGTATTTACGCAAGGCTATTTCTGGATTTTTCCTGTATTTGGAGCTAAGCCGGAACATCCAACAGAAAAAGACTGGTACAGTTTTTTCGATAAACCCACTGCAGATGGTTATGATTTTTACAAACGTGGAGGAACATTAAAAGAACTGGGAGATAAATATTATAAGGATAATTTTTTATGGAAGGAAATTGTTGAACATCCCAATTATGATAACTTCTGGCAAAGCAGGCGTATTGTAAAACATATGCGAAACCTGAAACCAGCTTATTTAATTGTGGGAGGATGGTTTGATGCAGAAGATCTTTATGGCACATTGACCACCTATAAAGAAATTGAAAAATACAATCCGGGAACTTATAATATCATTACCATGGGGCCATTCGGTCATGGTGATTGGGGAAATGAAGTCGGTCATCATAAGCACCATCAGTTATATTGGGGCGATAGCCTGAGTACTTTTTACCAAACAAATATCGAAGCAGTGTTTTTTAAACATTTCTTAAAAGGAAATGGCGATGACAAAACAGGATTACCCGAAGCGTATATGTTTAACACCGGTAAAAAAGAATACGAAAAATTCAACAGCTGGCCACCAGTGAATGTTCTAAAGAAAAAAATATATTTGGATGCCGCAGAAAAACTTTCCTTTGTTAAACCTGAAACCAAATCATTTGCAGAATATATCAGTGACCCCAATAAGCCTGTTCCATTTACGATGGACATTGAAGGATCCTTTGGCATTACCCCCAGAAATTACATGAGCGAAGACCAGCGTTTTGCTTCGAGCAGGCCTGATGTGTTGGTTTTTGAAACGGAAGAATTAACCGAAGACATTACTTTAGGTGGAGAAATAAAAGTAAAATTAAATGTAAGCACAACCGGAACTGATGCAGATTGGGTGGTAAAACTGATTGATGTTTATCCGGGCAATGAACCCAACTCTGCTTATACTGATAAGGGTGTAATACTGGCAGGCTACCAGCATATGGTGAGAAGCGAGATCATGCGAAGCCGCTTTCGCAATAGTTTTGAAAAACCGGAACCGATGATCGTAAATAAAGAAACAATTGTCCCTTTTGTTTTGCAGGATGTATTACACACATTCAAAAAAGGACACCGTATCATGATACAGGTTCAAAGCACCTGGTTTCCTGCATTTGACAGGAATCCACAAAAATATGTACCCAATATTTAC
>JBBKWV010000190.1:0-3516 GCA_037969135.1 Ferruginibacter sp. | reverse complement strand
CAAAAGAATAATAATATTTTATTCTTTCTATTTTAGATGATTAAATAAACCTGTCAGATACTTCATTCGTTCGGCGTTTCAGCAAAATTATCCTTGATACCATTCATGAATGATATTTTTCCTTTCATGACAAATGCATGACAACTTGTTATTGTATAAAATAATTTTACAATTCAAAATCAAAATTAGCTTAATATGAAAAAAATATTTACCCTGTTTGTTTTACTCATGTGTAAAATATCATTTATACAGGCACAAAATATTTCCGGAATGGTAAAGAACGATCAGCAAAAATCTATAAACGGTGCATCAGCGGCATTGAAAAAAGCATCTGATTCTTCTCTTGTTAAACTAAGTGTTAGTAATAGTTCAGGCATTTATGAATTTATCAATATTGCTCCGGGCAAATATTTTGTGAACGTTTCGCATGTTGGCCAGGGTTCAAGAAATTCAGCAATATTTGAGTTTACCGGTATTAATGATATTACCATTCCTGAAGTTAACCTTGGTAAAAAAGTTGCTGATTTAAAAGCGGTTGTCATTGAATCTAAAAAACCGATGATAGAAGTAAAAGCCGACAAAACAATTTTAAATGTTGAAGGAAGTATCAATGCAGTGGGACAGGATGCATTGGAATTATTGCGGAAAGCACCGGGAGTTTTGCTGGATAAGGATGACAATATCAGCCTTGCCGGAAAAAACGGTGTGCAAATTTATGTTGACGGTAAACCCACGCCATTATCCGGCGCTGATCTGACGGCTTACCTGAAATCAATTCAGTCATCACAGATCGAATCAGTAGAAATAATTACAAACCCATCTGCCAAGTATGAAGCTGCAGGTAACGCAGGAATCATCAACATCAAACTGAAAAAGAATAAATCTTATGGAACCAATGGCTCCATAAATGCAGGTTATGCAGTGGCCATCTATCCAAAATACAATGGAAGTATTTCATTAAATCACCGGAATAAAAAAATAAATATTTTCAGTACCTATAATTACAACAGGAACAGGAATGAAAATAAATTTAATCTTTACAGAGATCAGCTGGATACAATATTTAACCAGAAATCTACAATGATCAATTTCAATGAAGGGCACGGTATTAAAGCAGGGCTTGATTATTTTATCAATAAAAAAAATACCATTGGATTTATGCTGAATGGTAATTTTTCTGATAACCAATTCGGAAATAATTCACGTACACCCATAATTTATAAACCTACCGGTATAACCGATCGGATATTAGTTGCAAATAACAGCAGTAAGTCTAAAAGGAATAACGCCAATTTCAATTTAAATTACCGTTTTACCGACACATCCGGCAGAGAATTGAATTTGGATGCCGATTATGGTTTGTTTCGGATCAGCAGCGATCAGTTGCAACCAAATTATTATTTTACTACAGGAGGGTCTGCAATAAGCAGCCTGATATATAATATGATTGCCCCAACGGATATAGATATTTACAGTTTAAAAGCCGATTATGAACAAAATCTGAAAAAAGGCAGATTGGGTTTTGGAGGAAAACTGTCTTATGTAACGAGTGGCAATGATTTTCAAAGATTCAATGTGTATACCGGAGGAAAAATTTTAGACACGCTGCGGAGTAATAATTTTAATTACAAAGAAAATATCAACGCCTTTTATATTAATTATAATAAACAATTTAAAGGGTTTATGATCCAGGCGGGTGTTAGGATGGAGAACACCAACAGTCAAGGACAAAGTAACGGATACCGGGCCAATGGATCGGGTAATTATTTCATTTACGATTCCTCATTTAACAGGCATTATACAGATTTCTTCCCCAGTGCTGCAATTACATTTAATAAAAAACCAACATTGCAATGGGGTTTGAGTTATAGCCGAAGAATTGACCGCCCTTCATACCAGGATCTTAATCCATTTGAATTCAAATTGGATGAATATACTTTTCAAAAAGGGAATACACAATTACGTCCTCAATACAGTAATATATTTAGTTTGACAAATACCTATAAATATAAACTAACTACTACGCTTACCTACAGTCATGTGAATGATGTATTTACCCAGTTAGTAGACACAACAGAACGCACAAAAAGTTTTATTACCAAGAAAAATCTGGCTACACAGGATATTGTAAGCCTGAATATCAGTTATCCATTTCAGTATAAATGGTATAGTATGTTTGCAAATGTAAATAGCTATTATACACATTATAAAGCAAATTTTGGAGCAGGAAGAATTGTGGATCTGGATGTATTTGCCTATAGTATATACATGCAACATGCGGCTAAACTGGGCAAAGGATTTACAGCAGAACTTAGTGGTTTTTATAATTCACCGTCCATTTGGGGTGGTACTTTTAAAAGTAAGGAAATGTGGGGTATAGATGCCGGGTTGCAAAAGGCATTGTGGAAAAACAAGGCAAATCTGAAAGTTTCGGTGAGTGATATTTTCCATACAATGAACTGGGCGGGTACCAGCAATTTTGCCGGACAATATGTTCATGTAAACGGAAATTTTGAAAGCACACAGTTTAAATTAAATTTCACATACCGGTTTGGTAATAAACAGGTTAAAGCGGCACGTCAGCGAAAAACAGGTACAGATGATGAAAGTAAAAGAGTAGGAAATCAGGGCGGAGGATTGAGTAATTAACCATTCAGTAAAAAATACCCCATTTGGGGTATTTTTTACTGAATGACCCTACCATATCTTCGCATTAGGTTTTTCATAGGATATTGGATTTTAAAACGGGGCTGGATTTTTATCCTGGCCCTTTTTTTATGGGTATATCAGTATGCATTAATCCATGTAAAAAGGAAATCACTGTAGTGCCTGTTCAAAATCATTTATGATATCTTCAATATTTTCAATCCCTACACTAAGTCTTATTAAACCATCTGTAATTCCAAACGATGCTCTTTCGGCAACGCTAAGTCCTTTATGACTCATACTAGCAGGATGCGATAGCAGAGTATCAACAGTTCCTAGTGAAATGGCTCTTACACACATCTGAAGTTTATCTATGAATTTAATGCCGGCATCTAGTCCACCTTTTAATTCAAAACTTAAAACAGCACCGGGATGTTTCATTTGTTTCAGGGCAGTATTATGATCCGGATGTGATTCCAATCCCACATAATTTACATGAGCAACTGCAGGATTTTTTACAAGATACTCAACCACTTTTTCTGCATTGCTGCAATGTCTTTGCATTCTGATTTCAAGTGTTTTCATACCATTTATCAGTAAAAATGCATCAAATGGATTGCTGTTGCCTCCCAATAATACGTGCCATTTCCAGGCCTTGGTATGCATAAACTCAATATCTTTTCCAATCAGCACACCCCCAATGGCTGAACCATGGCCATTCAAAAACTTGGTGGTTGAATGAAAAACGAAATCAACGCCATACTTAAACGGTTGCTGTAAAAAAGGAGTTGCAAAAGTATTGTCTACCGAAACAAGGATCTGTTTGCTTTTTGCAATAGCAGTTATTGCAGCAATATCTACACATTGAAG
>JBBKWV010000189.1:0-4705 GCA_037969135.1 Ferruginibacter sp. | reverse complement strand
CAGCAGCAATACTGATCGTATTATTACAGATATCTCCTACTGCCACGATCCCATTTTGTAACATATCATTCTCAGATTTCTCTATGGCTTTTATAATCTGATTTTCATGAACATGTCTTTCCTTTACAATATGTAAAACAAAATCAACCATTCCGGTTTGCTTTGGCACCAGCCCTTTCATGTGCGACAACTCCAGGTGGCAATGACAATTGATAAAGCCCGGAGATAACAACCCATAGAATGATTCAATATCATCACCCGCATCCTTCCTATCAGCAATTTCCATTATGGTTCCTTCTTTATCGGTTATCAGTACATGATCCCCTGATAAAATTTCCACTCCGGTAAATATTTGATCTGCTTTGAATTTTCTGTACAAATTGATTGATTGAGATATTGTAAATTTGCGGCTTCTTTAACGGACAGCCGGTATATGACGGTCATTTAAGGAGCTCAATAAAGATAAACAGTAGAAGGGTGCGACGCAACAAAAGTTGACCGTAGATTCAAAAGCTGATTACAAAAAAGTAAAAAAACCTGCGATTAAGGGATATTATGTTAGATAAACTGGATGCTATAAAAGCAAAATTTGATGATCTGGGAGTTGCACTTACCAACCCGGAGGTTGTGAGCGACAACAAAAGATACAGTGCAATGAGTAAAGAGTATCGCAGCCTGGAAAAAATTGTGCAGGCCCGGAATGAATATATAAAGTTGCAGGATGATATTGAATTCAACAAAGAAGTGCTGAATGCAGATGATGAAGAAATGAGGGAAATGGCAAAAACAGAATTGCCCCTGCTTGAAGAAAAAAAAGAACTCATTGAAAAAACACTGCGCAATATGCTCATCCCCAAAGATCCCTATGATGAGAAAAATGCCATTCTGGAGATCAGGGCAGGTACCGGAGGAGATGAGGCTTCCCTGTTTGCAGGAAACCTGTTGCGTATGTATTTAAAATATTGCGAAAAAAAGGGCTGGAAAACAGCATTACTCAGCGAAAGCGAGGGAACTGTAGGAGGATACAAAGAAGTACAGGTAGAAATTGTGGGTGACGATGTATATGGTACCATGAAATTTGAAAGTGGCGTTCACCGCGTACAGCGTGTCCCCGATACAGAAAGCAGCGGCCGGGTACATACCAGTGCAGCAACTGTTGCAGTTATGCCGGAAGCAGAAGAAGTGGATTTTGAATTAAAGGAAAGTGATGTTAAAATGGAAACGGCACGTAGTGGCGGAGCCGGCGGACAAAATGTAAACAAGGTGGAAACAAAGGTTTTTCTTACACATAAACCAACAGGACTTGTGGTAGTTTGCCAAACCGAACGCAGCCAGTTGGGTAACAGGGAAAAAGCCATGGATATGATGCGTACCAAATTATATGATGAAGAGGTAAGAAAAGCAGAAGAAGCAATTGCCCATAAAAGAAAAAGCCTGGTGAGCACCGGAGACCGGAGTGCCAAAATACGTACGTACAACTATCCCCAGGGAAGGGTTACAGATCACCGGATAGGTTTAACTGTTTATAATTTAGATGCTGTTCTCAATGGAGAAGTGCAGGAATTTATTGACGCTTTACAATTTGCTGAAAATGCAGAAAAACTGACTACGCAGTAATTCATGGAATCGTTGTGAGGTCATAACTAATATTTTTCGTATATTAAGTGAAAAAATTACAATGTTAGAAAATTTATTCAATCTCATTAAAGAAAATGCATCGGAATCTGTGATCAATAATCCTGAGATCCCAAATGAAAACAATGATGCCGTAGTTGCTGAAGCCACAAAAACTGTTGCAGGTGGTTTACAAAATATGATGGCAGGCGGCGGAATGGAAAGTATTTTATCCCTTTTTAGCGGAAGTCAGGCCGGGCAACAAAATGGCTTACAGAACAACCCCATAGTTAATATGATGAAGGGCCACTTCATCAGTAAACTTACCGGAAAATTCAATATGGAAGGAACACAGGCAAGCAGTGTTGCTAACAGCCTGATACCGGATGTGCTCAGCAAACTGGTCAGCAATACAAATGATCCAAACAACAGCAGTTTCGATATCAACAGTATTATAGGTGCTTTATCGGGCGGAAGCTCAACCGGGCAAAACGGATCTGGAGGTTTTGATCTTCAAAACATTTTAAGCAATTTCACTTCCGGCGGTCTGGATACCAATAATGACGGCAAGATCGGACTGGATGACATCATCAGTAAAGTTACCAATGGAGCTCAACAGCAGATACGACAGCAAAACAGCAATTCTGGCGGAGGATTAATGGATTTGATCCAGGGATTTTTAAAATAGTTATTTTTTATTTCTTGTTAAAGCACTCTTAAATACGGGTGCTTTTTTTTATTCTTTAAACAATCTGAGTAATAATTTGTCATTATGATAGAAACCATCGATCATTATAAATTTCTTAACATCAAAAAAAATATTTGGCACTTGGTTTGCAATTGTAATAACAACAAACACAAATTTTAATAATCAATTTTCTCATAAGCAGTTAGTTTTGGTAAACCGGCCCCTGTTTCTACAGGGGCTTTCTTTTATTAATTTTATTTCTCCTCCTTCTCTGTTTATTTACATTTTATATAAGGCGAAAATCAAAGCAAAATGGTTCATTAATCTCCAACAACTATTTCAAACAACATAAAATAGATGTGTTGCTTTAACTTCGCAGAATAATTTTATAATTTGAACTCTACCCCTTCAGACAGAAAATCATTTTTTAAACGCATTCGCAACGGGGAAACAGCCGAAAATGCAGAAATGAGTTTTGTTGATCACCTCGAAGCCCTCAGGTGGCACCTGGCAAGAGCCGTTATTGCATGGGCGATTGGTGCAATTGCTGTTTTTATATATATAGACTGGGTATTTGATAAGATCGTATATGCCCCGGCGAATTCCAATTTTATTACGTACACAGCTTTATGCAAATTGAGTCATAAACTGCATTTGGGTGAATCACTTTGTATGCCGCCGGTAAACATCCCATTACAGGGAAATACCATCAGCGGGCCATTTATGTCTGCCCTTTCCATTTCTATGATTGGTGGTATTATCATCGCCTTTCCATATCTCTTTTGGGAATTGTGGAAATTTATTAAACCTGCTCTTTCTCCAAAAGAGATCAAATATGCAAGAGGGAGTATTTTTTGGGTTACTCTTTGTTTTTTTACCGGAGCCGCGTTTGGTTATTTTTTACTGGCACCCTTCACCTTTAATTTCCTGGCCAATTTTACCCTTGGTGCAGTTGGATCATACAAATATATGCCCACACTGGATGATTATATAGATACGTTGAACAGTATTATCCTTGGATGCGGTATTTCTTTTGAATTGCCTATTCTTGCCTTTGTATTGGCAAAGATCGGGATCATTTCTGCAGCCTTTTTAAGAACCTACCGGAAATATGCATTTGTAATAATTCTGATAACAGCAGCTATTATTACACCTTCTCCCGATTGGACAAGCCAGACCATTGTTGCCATTCCGTTACTTTTTCTATATGAAATAAGTGTTGTCCTTTGTGCAAGAGTAGATAAACAAAAGGCAAAAGAAGAGAAAGAATGGAGTTAGTATTAATCGATATTTAAGACCGATTATAGGTTATTATTTTTTACCTTTGAATCAGGAAATTTTTCCAGGATTTTTGTACTTACTCATTAATCCACAAATCAATATTCAATTAATTTCCATGTATAAATTTGACAGATCGAAACCAATAGCCATCGGATGTGATCACGCCGGATTTGATTGTAAAGAAGACCTGATCTCTTTTTTAGAAGGAGAAGAAATGGTTTATGAAGATTTTGGCACTTTTAATAAAGATTCAGTTGATTATCCTGATTTTGCACACCCTGTTGCTTCGGCCGTTGAAAGTGGTAGAGCCTCATTTGGCATTTTACTTTGTGGCAGCGCCAACGGAGTTGCCATTTCTGCAAATAAACACCAGGGCATCAGGGCCGCCATTTGTTGGGGAGAAGAAATTACTGAACTGGCCCGAAAACACAATAATGCCAATGTGATTTGTATTCCTGCCAGATTTGTGCGGGATGGTGATGCTGAAAAAATGCTTGATATTTTTATGAATACCGCTTTTGAAGGTGGCAGACATTTAACCAGAGTTGAAAAAATTGCCTGCTAATTTGTTTTCATGCAGCATGAACACTCTTTTTGATAATTCATTTCCAACTATTTGAATTTCACAGGATATATTTATGATCCTTCCGTTTAATTCGTTCTATATACTCTCTTTATTCCCGTTTATAAAAAAGATATCCTTCGCTTTAATAGTTTCATTATTTTGCTTCAAATAAACAGCAAAATGAAAAAAATATCTCTGTTCCCATTATTGATTTTCTGTCTCCAGGTATTTGCTCAAAGTGATGATGCCTCCAAGTTTGCAGCCGGTATAAATAGCGATTTTCTTAAAAAACATTTAACAGTCATTGCCGGAGCAGAAATGCAGGGTCGTGAAACGGGAACTGAAGGTCAGCGTAAAGCTGCTGATTATATTGAGGAGCAGTTTAAAACTATGGGACTCAAACCTCCGGCAGGTATGAAAAGCTACCAGCAATTGTATCCTTTATACAAAGACAGCATGATCAGCTGTAAATTAATGGTTGGTAATAAGGAACTCCTGTTCGGCTCAGATTATATTTCTCCTGCCATTTCAAATGAATCCGGTTCTTTCAGCAGCAA
>JBBKWV010000188.1:0-4088 GCA_037969135.1 Ferruginibacter sp. | reverse complement strand
AAAGTTGCTTTAATATTTTTATTTTGAAATAAAATGCAGGTTTTCTTAAATTTACTGTTTTCTTATGCCACAAAAAACCAGAAAAGGTTGAGTGGTTAATCAGATAAGCTGCTGAGCATTTCATCAGTTTAAACAAATAAATTAAAAATTATGCAACAAGTTAAATCAGGTGATGTCGTTAAAGTGCATTATACCGGAAAATTAACATCGGGTGAACAGTTTGATTCATCAGCAGGAAGGGAACCCCTGGAGTTTACTGTTGGTGCCGGACAAATGATCAAAGGTTTTGATTCCGCTTTGCCCGGAATGACGAAGGGTGATAAAAAGACCATCAATATTTCTGCGGAAGATGGATATGGTGAAAGAAGTGAAGATGCTATTATTGAATTTCCAAAATCAAATGTTCCGGAAGATATGAAACTGGAATCGGGGATGGCATTAACGCTTAGTAACCAACAGGGACAACCGGTTCCGGTAATCGTTAAAGAAGTAAAGGAAGATATTATTATCCTGGATGCAAACCATTTCCTTGCAGGACAGGAACTTGTTTTTGATATTGAGTTGGTGGAGATCGTTTAGGACAGCCGACTACTAACCACCTACTGATTAAGCGGTTTGCAATTGCAAGCTGCTTTTTTTTAATATGGGATTCTTATTTCTCTTTGCTTATTCCTTAAATTGCTTAAATCAAATTATACAGAATGATATCAATAGATAAAGAGGCACTTACAGAAAGATTCATGCGATATGTGCAGGTGGATACCCAAAGTGATCCTAACAGCAATGCGCAACCTACAACCGAAAAACAAAAAGACCTGAGCAAAATTTTGTTTGAGGAACTGAAAAAAATGGGATTATATTCTGTTGAACTGGATGCATTCGGTTATGTGTATGCCAGAATTCCTGCTAACAGCGACAAAAAAAATTTACCGGCCATTTGTTTTTGTTCTCATGTTGATACGGCGCCGGATTGCAGTGGTACCAATGTGAAACCAATGTTACATAAAAACTATGATGGTACCGATATAGTATTACCCGATGACAAAACACAGGTCCTGAAAAAATCAGTTTCTCCTTATCTCGGAAAGCATATAGGAAAAAATATTATTACCGCCAGTGGAAATACTTTGTTGGGTGCTGATGATAAATCAGGTGTTGCAATCATTATGCAGGCGGCTCAATACCTGGTAGATAACCCGGAAATCAAACATGGAGATATCAGCATTGTTTTTACTCCAGATGAGGAAGTTGGAAAAGGTACTGCCAAAATTGATATGAAAAAGCTGGATGCTGATTTTGGGTATACGCTGGATGGTGGCGAAGCCGGCAGTATGGAAGATGAGACATTCAGTGCAGACGGAGCCAGTATAACGATCTGCGGTGTGATCGCACATCCGGGATATGCCAAAGATACTTTGCTGAATGCAATGAAAGTTGCTGCAGCAGTACTGGAAGCATTGCCAAAGGATGAATGGAGCCCGGAAACAACATCCGGCAGGGAAGGTTTTGTACATCCTGTAGCTTTGAACGGCATTGCAGAAAATGCAAGTATACAGTTTATCGTAAGGGATTTTGATACCGCAAGGTTAACCGAACATCATGACCGGTTAAAGAAAATAGCAGAAGCGGTAGTCGCAAAATATAAAGGGGCAACAATGGATTATAAGCAACAAGAACAATACAGGAATATGAAAGAAGTGCTTGATAAAAATCCGAAAGTGGCTGCTTATGCTTCAGAAGCGATTGAAAGAGCCGGATTGGTTGTAAAGAATGAAAGTATACGCGGAGGAACCGACGGGAGCAGGCTGAGTTTTATGGGATTGCCTTGTCCGAATATTTTTACTGGTATGCAGAATATTCACAGCAAACTGGAATGGATAGGAGTGGATGATATGTCGAAATCTGCAGAAACGATCGTGCATTTGAGTATGATATGGGAGGAGAAGGGCTGATTTGACGATAGATGTTATGGGAGTTGCCGGAAATAAAATGCAATTCAGATTTTTCTCGGAGTTACAAAAAATATCTGTCAGAAAACCAATCAGGGGTTTTTCAGCAAAGGGTTTAAAAATTATTTATAAATCATAAAAGAACAAACTGTCGTATTATTGCGGCTATTTTCAGCATTAAATGCGAAGGAAAAATTTAATTAGAAATTAAGATTAACAATTTGTTAGGCAGCATTACCCCTTTTGTTCGTTTTATTGCAGAATGTTTTCTTTGTTAGCATAAAATGGTTCTTATAATATTCATAAATCAGCAATTAATTATTACACATGTTTGATATCTTTTTGCAGACAGACAGTTTAGGTACATCCACCGCATCGGTAGCCCAGGTAGAATCCGTTTGGGGAATGTTGAGTAAGGGTGGTCCATTAATGATCCCTTTGGGAATATTATTTGCATTGGCTGTCTACTTTTTTATTGAACGACTGCTTGTGATCCGGAAAGCCGGGAAAATTGATGAGAATTTCATGAATATCATCCGCGATCATGTTTCTAACGGAAATGTAACTGCAGCACGCAGCCTTACTAAAAACACCAACAATCCTGTTGCCCGGATGATCGACAAAGGCATTCAGCGCATAGGAAAACCAATTGATGCCATAGAGAGAAGTATGGAAATTGTAGGTAAACTGGAGATGTACAAAATGGAAAAAAACCTGACCATGCTTTCTGTTATTGCACGCATAGCACCGTTATTCGGATTCGTAGGTACGATCGTTGGTCTGGTAATCCTGTTAAAAGAATTTGCCACCATCAGCAACCCGTCTATCAGCCAGATTGCTGATGCCATGTATATTAAACTGATCACCTCTGCCAGCGGATTGATCATTGGTATGCTTGCGTACATGGGCCACAGTTACCTGGATACACAGATAAACAGAACAGCAAACAGGATGGAAGCTGCCAGCAGCGAATTTATTGACGTACTGCAGGAACCGACGAAATAATTTTGAATGATATATTCAAATCTCAGCCTTCAACTTAATTTAATATGGGTATAAGAAAAACAAAATTCAGGGACGAACATTCAGAAGTGGACACAGGGCCATTGAATGATATTTTGTTCATACTCCTGATGTTTTTTCTAATGATCTCCACACTGGCAAATCCCAATGTGATCAAGATGAGCGTACCCAAAGCAAAAAGCGATACCAAACAAAAACAAAGTGTGGTGGTAAGTGTTGATAAGAATAAGAACTTTTTTATCGGCACTAAAAAGATCATCAGTGATTCTTTATTTACCGAATTGAAGAAGTATATCAATGAAGGCGATAGTGTAAAACCCGCTGTGGTTATAAACGCAGATGCAGTTGCAGAATGGGGAGAAATCGTAAAAGTGATGAAAGTTGCACGCAGGCTGGGAGCTACTACTTCAGCTACTGTTACCGGGAACGACGAGTAACGATCAGCATCCTGTTTTTTTCAAAAAGATCTTTTTTTATGACTGATGCATAATAGGCATCGTTGAACAGGGCGGCAGTCTGTTCTGCAAAATCTTCATGCGTTTCCAGGAATATTTTCCCCGATCCTTTTAAATGCGTTTTTCCAAAAGCGGCAATTTTTTCATAGAAGATCAGCGGCCGGTTGCTTTCTACAAACAAGGCAATATGGGGTTCATGATCAACTACATTTTTATCCAGTAACTGTTTTTCTTTTTCAGGAATATAGGGCGGGTTGCTGATGATAGCACCATACAAAGGCAGAGAATCCCAATAACTTTCATCCAGGAAATCTGTTTGAATAAACCGGACTTCTGTCTGTAAAGCAGATGCGTTTTCTCTTGCTATTGCGAGGGCCTGTTCGCTAATATCCAACCCGGTCATCTGTATTTGCGGTAAATGCTTTTTGAGTGCAATGGCAATACATCCACTTCCGGTGCCAATATCCAGCAAGTTGGGGGATATGGGTTTTCCAAAATGTTCAATCACTGCTTCTACCAATTCTTCGGTTTCGGGCCGGGGGATTAAAACTGCAGGTGAAACTTTTAATTTCATTTTATAAAACCAGGCTTCTCCGATAACATATTGTACGGGTTGGTGCATTTTCAATGCAGAGAGGCATTCATTTAATCTTGTATAATT
>JBBKWV010000187.1:0-3753 GCA_037969135.1 Ferruginibacter sp. | reverse complement strand
GCTTTAGATGGCCATGCTTCTTTACCAAGAAATGCTCCAACGATCTGGAATGCCGCTTTGCAACGCAAACTTTTTGCCGACAGCCGCAGCCATACTTTGGAAGAACAGGTGATGCAGGTGTTAAACAATGCCAGTGAAATGCATGGTTCGGCAAAACAAACAGCTGAAAAGATCATTCAGCTGGAAGAATATGCCCTATTATATAAAAAAGCATTTCCGGGTAATTCAAATCAACTGGCGGCAGAAAATATCTGTAATGCCATTGCTTCCTATGAACGTACATTGATTGCCCTCAATTCGAGGTTTGATAAACACATGAACGGAATACACAACCTGACAAAAAAGGAGATCAGTGGATTCAATCTGTTCATGGGTAAAGCAAAATGCGGCAGTTGTCATTTTATGCCGCTGTTTGGTGGAGCAAAACCACCCAGATTTTATTTTATGGAAACAGAGGTACTGGGCGTACCGGAAAGTAAAAAAACAAATCCGGCGAAACTGGATAAGGATTCCGGAAGGTATCTCATAACCGGATCACCGGTTCACCTGTTTTCTTTTAAAACCTCATCCCTCCGAAATATTGCGTTAACTGCACCCTATATGCACAATGGTGTTTTTGAAACGCTGGAGGAGGTTGTTGAATTTTATAACAATGGAGGAGGAAAGGGTTTACACATTGCTCCGGCCAATCAAAGCCTGCCATTTGATAGACTGAATCTTACAAAAACAGAAAAAAACAACCTGATCCTGTTTATGAAAACGCTGACAGATACAACCATTGCTAATTAAGCACAATTTGTTTGTCTGCCTTCGATAGAATAAATTTGCCAACTATTTAATTACTAAAATAAATAAACCAAACATATTCATGCGACAAATAGCATTCAGAGAAGCACTTAGAGAAGCCATGCAGGAGGAAATGAGAAGAGATGAACGCGTTTTTTTAATGGGTGAGGAAGTGGCAGAATATAACGGTGCCTATAAAGTAAGCCAGGGAATGCTGGATGAGTTTGGAGAAAAAAGAGTGATTGATACACCCATTGCAGAACTGGGTTTCACTGCGATTGCAGTGGGTGCGGCTCAAAATGGCCTGAGGCCAATCGTTGAATTCATGACCTGGAACTTCGCTGTTCTTGCTTCAGATCAAATTTTAAATACAGCTTCTAAAATGCTGGCAATGAGTGGCGGACAAGTTGGTTGTCCGATTGTTTTCAGAGGAGCCACTGGCAGTGCAGGACAATTGGGCGCACAGCATTCTACTTCTTTTGAAAGTATGTATGCCAATATTCCGGGCATCAAAGTGATCTCGGTAAGCAATCCTTATGACGCAAAGGGTTTATTGAAATCTGCCATCAGAGATGATGACCCCATTGTATTTATGGAAAGTGAAGTGATGTATGGTGATAAAGGAGAAGTTCCGGAAGAAGAATACCTGATCCCAATTGGTGTGGCCAAGGTTGTAAGAGAAGGAACTGATGTTACCATTGTATCCTTTAATAAAATGATGAAAGTGGCATTGGGTGCAGCTGAAGAATTGGCTAAAGAAAATATCAGTGCAGAAGTAATTGACCTGAGAACGATCCGTCCGCTGGATTGGTTTACTATACTGGAAAGCGTTAAAAAGACAAACCGCCTGGTTATTGTTGAAGAGCAATGGCCATTTGCTTCTATCTCCTCAGAAATCTCATACCGGGTACAAAAAGAAGGCTTTGATTACCTGGATGCACCTATCAGGCGAATCACATCTGCTGATGCTCCGATGCATTACGCCCCAAATTTAGTGGCATTGTATTTACCGGATATTGCACGTACAGTTAAACTGGTGAAGGAAGTTATGTACCTAAAGAAATAATAATTTGCGATTTAATTTAAAATACATTCAGTCATTTTTATGCAGCTTTTTCTTAATTCTTTGCGGTCTTAATAGCCAATCTCAAAGTTTTTTTGTAAGTTTTTTCGCCGGTTCCAGTAATTATTCAGGTGATCTCCAGGAAAAGAGATTTACGTTTACACAGGCTCATCCTGCAATCGGAGTCGGATTTGTATATGAACTAAACCCCAAAATGCTTATCCGGGCAGATTATACTACCGGAAAAATCAGTGCTGACGATCAATACAGTTCAAAAAACAAAGCAAGAAACCTGAGTTTTTTTACAAATATTTCAGAATACTCAATTGGTTTCGAATACAATCTGTTAAATATGTATGACTATCGGTTCTCTCCATATTTGTTTACCGGTGTAGCATTATTCGATTACAATCCATATACAAAAGATGTTAATGACAATGTTATTTTCCTTGCCGAATTAAGCACAGAGGGGCAGGGTTTTATTCCCGGAAAAAAGGAATATAAACTGCGGCAATTTTCTATACCGCTTGGAGGCGGATTGCAGTGGGCTATCAATAATAATAAAAGACTTGGATTTGTAATTGGGTTCAGAAAAACATTTACTGATTATATTGATGATGTAAGTACCACATATGTAGATGAAACAACTTTGGCATTAAACCGCGGGCAAAGAGCAGTGAATGTTGCTTTCAGGGAAGATGACATAAACAGTAATGCAGTATATCCGGTTGGTGGCAGCCAACGTGGAAGTCCGAAAAGCAAAGACTCTTACTATTTCGGTGGATTAACTTTCAGGGTGCGAATTGCACCAAAAGGAAGGACAAAGAAATACAGACTGTTTAATTATGATACGGATAAATCCAGAAGGTCAAGATTAGAATGCCCAACCCGGTTCTGACAGTTTCAATATGGTTCTTCATTCCCGGCAACTAATTTGTGCTTTTACAAAAACGGCTTATAAGGAAATCCATGATCGTTTTTATAATATCATGAGCATATCCTTAATATTTGAACCATCCGCAATTAAATCTGTTTTACATTTACGCATAAATTGTTTTCATGGCATATAAATCACTGGAAGCTTGCCTGCTCCACCTGGAACAAACGGGCCAATTGGTAAGGATAAAAGAAGAAGTAGATCCTTACCTGCAAATGGCTGCTATCCATTTACGTGTATTTGAAGCAGGTGGACCGGCATTGCTGTTTGAAAATGTGAAAGGAAGTAAATACAGGGCGGCATCCAATATTTTTGGCAGCCTCGAAAGAAGTAAATTTATTTTCAGAGACAGGCTGGAAATTATACAACGGCTGATTGAACTTAAAACAGATCCGATCAAGGCATTCAAACATCCGATAGAAAATTTTAAAGCCGGATTGGCCGCTTTACAGGCATTTCCATTAAAGAACCCTGCTGTAAAACCGGTTTTATCAAATCAGATTCAAATTTCAGATATCCCGCAAATTCATCACTGGCCGCTGGATGGCGGTGCATTTGTTACACTACCACAGGTTTATACTGAAGATCCGGATAAACCCGGGATCCGGCACGCAAATTTGGGCATGTATCGTATACAGTTAGGGGGCAATGAGTATGTGGCGAATAAGGAAGCAGGACTGCATTACCAGTTACACAGGGGAATAGGAGTACATCAGACCAGGGCAAATAAAAAAGGACAACCTTTGAAAGTGAGTGTATTTGTGGGCGGGCCTCCGGCACATTCAGTAGCTGCAGTAATGCCCTTACCCGAAGGCATAAGCGAAATGTTATTTGCCGGTGTTTTGGGCGGCAGGAGGTTCCGGTATGTTTATGCAGACGGATTTTGTATCAGTACGGATGCCGATTTTGTCATTACGGGTGAAGTATTTCCAGGTGAAAACAAACCTGAGGGGCCTTTCGGCGATCA
>JBBKWV010000186.1:0-7699 GCA_037969135.1 Ferruginibacter sp. | reverse complement strand
GCCGACACAGCTTTATATGGCCGGGTAACTTATCAAATAATGGAAAATTACTGGCCAAATGCTGGCGACCAGCCAAATGCCACAAAACATGATAAACAACATACACATTGGTATAATCAAGTGGAGAAAGTTGTTTTATCAAAAACAATAAAAGATCCGAAAAAGCCCCTGTTGAAAATTATCAGCAATAAACTAACACAGAAAATAGGAAAACTGAAACAACGCAATGGTAAAAATATCATCATGTTTGGAAGCCCCTCTGCTGCCCATGCCCTAATGAGAAAAAAACTGATTGACGAATGCTGGATATTTGTAAATCCAGTTTTGATTGGTAAAGGAATTCCATTGTTTAAAGGCATCAAAGAAAAACATTATTTAAAATTAATTTCCAGTCAAACATTTCCATCCGGAGTTGTCTGCCTTCATTATGAAAATAAAATTGATACGTAAAAAGACTACTTTTTACACTACTGTCCCTCCTTTTAAATAAAAGTAATTATTTAAAATATCTTCAGGCAACTAAATCCGGTAAAGCAACCTCTCTAAAAGGTAAAACGTAATTTTGCCATGGTTTTAAAGAGCTTTGTTTATAAATCCACTCAAATCAATGTGTATCTATGAATTATTATTTGTTCCATAAGGTAAGGCTACGCTGCATTTACACATATTTCATTCCCCTCATTTTTATATTCATCACACATCATTCCAATGCCCAGGTATGGACACCAGTAACCGGATTACCCATCTCCGTAGATTTTAAAACAGTGAAATTTATAGATGTTAGCACCGGTTGGGCTGCCGGTGATAACGGAAACATATTAAAAACTACAGACGGAGGAATCAACTGGTCAGTCCAAACTTCGGGTACCAACAATACGATCAGAAGTATTTTCTTCATAGACGCAAGCAATGGCTGGGCCTGCGGAGACATGGGAACGATCATATCAACCAATAACGGAGGAACAAACTGGACAGCACAAAATTCTCCATATACCAGTCAATATACAAGCATTCGTTTTGCAAATACATTAACAGGCTGGATCATTGGCAAGGGCTCTGTATTGCTTAAAACGGTCGATGCTGGTGCAACATGGACCCAGCAAATGAGCCAGGGACTCGACATGTGGGGCCTTGAAATTCAAAGTACTACTACAGGATGGATTTGCGGAGGATTCAACAGCAACCAAAATGCTCCTACCCTTTTAAAAACTTCCAATGGTACAAACTGGACCTTTCAAACAAATTCAGGAGTAAGTTCTTTTCTCCCTTTCAATGACATTCGATTTACTGATTTAAACAATGGATGGATCGTTGGTGGAAATGGAGTGATCCGGCATACAGCTGATGGAGGTGCAACAACCTGGACATCACAATCCAGTGGAACACAATATGAATTATTGGGTGTTGATTTTATCAATGCCAATGTAGGATATGCCTGTGGAAGACAAGGAATCATCATTGCAACCAGTAACGGAGGAGCAAACTGGGCTGCACAAAGTTCTACCTCTACTACAGCCAGTATTTGGGAATTAGATATGATTGATGCAACCACCGGTTTTGCTGTAGGTGATGCCGGGCTTTTATTAAAATATACGGTTTACAGTCCGCCACAACCTATTGTTTTATTACAACCAAATACAGGTGGAGAAATTTTTCAGATTGCTTCCAAACGATTTATCATCTGGCAGGCACAGCCTTCAGTAACAAATGTCAGGATTGAATATAGTATCGCCGGCAACAATGGTCCCTGGATTACGGTTGCAGCTTCTACCCCGGCTTCAACAGGAAGTTACAGCTGGGCTGTTCCCAAAACGCCATCCGTAAATTGTTATGTAAGGGTTTCCAATACTGCCAATACAAACATCAATGCAATAAGTAGTGCAGCATTCTATATTTTAAATACTCCTTATGGTTTGGATTATTCAGTACTTACGTCTGCAACAGTAAACAACAATCCTGCACAGATCAATGTTTCCTGGGTGGCTGATGTGAATGCCCTTTCCTACTCCATTGATAAAAAATTACCCACCGATGCCGGATGGACAAACCTGGCTACACTTTCGGGTACTACTAACAGTTATACTGACAATGCCGTTGCAAACGGTATCATTTATGAATACAGGATCGTAAAAACGACCCCATTGATAAAAGGCTATGGCTATCTGTATTCCGGAATTAATATACCCGCAATTGATTCCAGGGGAACCATGTTGCTGGCAGTTAACAACAGTTTCTCCGGTTATCTTCAACCGGAAATAGACCAATTTACCAAAGACCTTATTGGAGATGGATGGAATGTAATCCAAAAAGATTTCCCTCCAGCAACGCCAGACAGCATTGTAAAAAAATGGGTAGTCAGTGAATACAATAAACCGGGAGCAAATGTAAAATCACTGTTGTTCATCGGACATTTTGCAATCCCTTATTCAGGAAATTTTGCACCGGACGGCCATGCAGAAAGGATCGGTGCACAACCTGCTGATATTTATTATGCAGATATGGATGGTGAATGGACAGACAATACCGTTATCACTACCAACTCCGGAAATATTTTTTCTTCGAATACACTCAATGACGGCAGGTGGGACCAAAGTACTATTCCTTCTCCGGGCGAATTGCAGGTTGGAAGAATTGACATGTTCAATATGCCCGGTTTTGCATTGGGTGAAGCAGATCTCATAAAACAATACCTGAATAAAAATCATGCTTTCAGGCATAAGATCATTAACCCCGCCCGGAAAGCTTTGATCAATACCCATCTTGACAATAGTTTGTTTTCAACATCTGCTGTTGGCTGGCGCAGTTTTGCCCCTATGCTTGGCAGTGATAATATCAGTAACATCAATTCAAATGGATGTGCAGGAACAGGAAACTGTAATATTTTTATTGACTCACTGGAAAACCATTCTTACCTGTGGGCTTATATGGCAGGCGGAGGCACTGATACAAGCTGTGCTGATCCGGTGTTTACCAGTTCGCAATGTATCAACAGAACAATCAATACTGTATTCATGCAGTTATACGGAAGCTATTTTGTGGAATGGGCAAAAGGAGGCGCTCCCGGAATTACCAATCATTTATTGAGAGCACCACTGGCAAATGCCGGCATGCCCTTAGCAACCTGCTGGACCGGAGGAAGCCCCCGTTGGTATTTTCATCATATGGGCCTGGGAGAAACGATTGGATTCTCTACTTTACAAAGCCAGAATAATACAAGTATTTATGACCCCGGAAATAATACCTTACTGGGTGGCGTGCACATGGTACTAATGGGCGATCCTTCATTAAGATTGCATATCGTTTCACCCGTCTCCAATGTATCTGCAACACAGGTTTCTGCGAATCTTCAGTTAAACTGGTCACCTTCTGCTGATAATAATATCCTTGGCTATAATATTTACCGTTCAGATACGATTACAGGAAATTTCATAAAATTAAATCCCTCGATTGTTACTTTTAACAGCTTTACAGATAATAACCCTTTATTATCGTCGAATAATATTTATATGATCAGGGCTGTAAAATCTGAAGTATCACCATCCGGCATTTATCAGAATATGAGTGAAGGGATATTTGTTTCCGCACTAATCAATAACACTTTCCTTTTCAATGGCAATGGAAATTGGAGCAATTCGGTTAACTGGAATAACAATATGATTCCTCCATCCATACTGCCTGCAGGATTCAACATTATTATTGATCCATCTCCGGGCGGTCAATGTATATTGGATATAACCCAACATGTTTCCAATACAGCTTTTTTAACTGTAAAGACAGGAAAGGTCTTTCTTATACCCGGTTCATTGATTATACAATAATTCAAGAAAGGTTTTTTGTGCAGCATTTCATTTTTCCTTATTCTCTTATTATTATAATTATAGTTTGTAAACGGACATTGTAATATCCAATAGAAAATTCTCAGGAGAGCAGGATTTTTAAAAACAGAGGCTGAGGCTATTTACCAGATGAAGAATAGGATTATTTATGAGAAACAAATCCCACTTAAATATTATTTGTATATTTATTATACCATTATAAATAAATAAAAGCAACATGAAAAGAGTATTAAAAATAATCGGAATTACGTTGCTGTCCTTATTGGTTATAATCATTACGGCATCTATGTTAACAGGTATAAAGCCGCTTTCATTGGGCTTACATAACCCTGTTTATCAGTCGGGAGGTTTTGCAATCAAAGGATATGATGCAGTTTCTTATTTTAAAGGGAATCCGGTAAAAGGATCAGAAACCCTGTCATATGAATGGAAGAAATCAAAATGGCTTTTTTCTTCTGAAGCCAATATGCTTGAGTTTAAATCCAGTCCGGATAAATATGTTCCCCAGTTTGGCGGATACTGTGCATTTGCTGTTAGTACAGGATTTTCTGCTCCCGCTGATCCGGCAATTTGGATCATCAATGATGCTAAACTTTATTTTTTTTCAGATGAAAAAGTAAAAAAGAATTTTATTAAGGACCCACAGACAACGATAGGATCCTGCAAAAAACACTGGAAAGATTAACGAAAATAAATAATTAAAATTATTAAACATGGCAACTGTAAATGTGTATTTAACCTTTAAGGGAAACTGCGAAGAGGCTTTTGATTTTTATAAATCAGTTTTTGGTGGTGAATTTCAGTTTATCGGAAAATTTAAAGACATGCCACCGATGGATGGAAAAACCTGCCCCCCTTCAGAAGAAGAAAAAATTATGCATGTATCCCTCCCTGTAAGTAAAGAAACCGTACTGATGGGAAGTGATAGTTCTGAAGCGTTTGGGCAGACAACGGTAATAGGAAACAACTTTTCCATATCAATTAAAACAGACAGTAAAGATGAAGCTGATAAACTTTTTAGCAGCATTTCCGCCGGAGGTAATATTAATATGCCCATGAACCAGACTTTCTGGGGCTCCTATTTTGGTATGTTAACTGATCGGTTTGGTATAAACTGGATGGTCAGCTATGAATCAAATGAAATGAAAAAATAATATTGCCCGTCAATTGCAGGCCTAACTATACCTATCCATTAAATTCTAAAATAATTAAAGCAATCCTGTCCAAATACAGGCAGCACATTCATTATTGTAGTACTGCTAAAATGTATACTGCCTTGTCAAATGTTATTATACATCTTTTTCAGCAATGCATAAATAAATAAAGTGTTTGTGGCCATTTCTACTCTAAAAGGATTGTCGAACTGGTGGACTATGCAAATTACCCGTAATACAGACATTGACGGTAACATTCCATTTGATTTTGGAACAATGGAAGGACCGGGAATGAAAGTACTTGAAGCCAACCAGGAAAAACCATAAAAAGCAATGTATCTCCACTGATCATGGCTGTGAAAAACAGGATGATTTTTATAATGCCTGTTGTTTCAGTTTTGCAGGAACATGGAAGGGTTAAGACAATTCTGTCTATCTGGAAAAGGGGAAGTTCTTGGAAGCGAAAATTATATAAAGTAAAATATTTTTTGTAAATTGAATACCCGCTCTCCTTCTTATAACCATAAGAATCATTAAACACTTAAATAAATAAAATGGCTAAATCAATGTATCAATCGGAAATCATTTTGAACATGAACAGCCGGCTTTTCTTAAATGCATTGGAAGGAGTAACAGATGACCAGGCAAAAGAAAGGATCAGTGATCATAATAATCCATTGAATTGGCTGGCAACACATACTGTATGTTCGAGGTTTATGATATGTATGCTTTTAGGAAAACCTGCTGCAAAAAATCCATACGAAGGAATATTTGAAAATTTTAAGGCATTTGATCCGGCAACCAGCTATCCGACAATGGAAGGAATAAAAAAAGAATGGGCCACAGCTACTACTTTATTAGAAGCAGCATTATCGTTAGTTAATGAAGAACATCTTGCAACTGATTCGCCATTGAAAAGTCCCATTGGTGATTTCACTATTGCGGGCACCATCGCATTTTTAGCCCAACATGAAAGTTATGATATTGGCCAAATGGGATTTTGAAATAATATTTTACCAATGAAGCTATGAGATACTAAAGAATCATTTTTTCATCTTTTAAAATTACGAACATGACTACAAAAGAAAATTCACTCAATTGGTTTGAAATATCTGTTTCAGATCTTGACCGGGCAAAAAAATTTTACGAAGCTATTTTCGGAATAAAAATGGAAGTACAAAGTATGATGGGTATGGAAATGGCTTTTTTTCCCTTCGAACCCGGAACCGGTAAAGCTTCAGGTGGTATCTGCAAAAGTCAGATGCATACACCCAGTGCAGATGGAGTAAAAATTTATTTAAACGGAAACCCCGACCTGGCTGTTGCCTTATCAAAAGTAGAAAAGGCCGGAGGAAAAGTCATAATGCCAAAAACAAAGATCAGTGATGACATCGGGCATATGGCATATTTTACCGACACGGAAGGAAATACGATTGCCTTGCATTCTCAAAATTAAAATTTTAAAACAAATAAGATGAAAATATTTGTTTTATTATTCTGAGGGCAGAACTACGGAAATCACCGGAAAAATGACAGGCACACATGCAAAATGGATAGAGTGGTTGGGCAGTGTACAGGAATAAGGAAAATTAACAGGAGTCCAACCTTTACATCAGAAGTTAAAGTGGTAAGAGGAATTAAAAAACAGCCAAGTGATTGCACTTTTATGGAAAGAAAAGAAATGGCAGGTGGCCAACCTGTCTGTAAAACAGCTATTTTTGGTGAAGCAGTAAAAATTTTAAAAGGATGCCATATTCCTGAATTTGAAAACGACATTGTTGAAGTACGTGAAATCAAAGTATTAAAAATGTAAACAACAAAATTTTAAAACAATGAAAAAGATCTTATTACCATTATTCATGATTGCCCTTTTTAGTTTTACCGGTACAGAATCCAGGTTAACAGAAGCCGAAAGGAAAATGGCTGTATCTGAACTTACAAAATCAAGTGAACATTTATTAGGGCAATTAGAAGGCCTTAGCAAGACACAACTGGATTTTAAAACCGGGCCTGATTCCTGGTCAATTGCAGAATGCACAGAACACATCGCAATTTCTGAAAATAATATTTTCAGCATGTTACAGGCTACATTAAAAACAGATCCCGAACCGGAGAAGCGTGATGAAGTAAAAGTATCGGATGATCAGTTAATAGCAATGATTGTTGACCGGAGTAATAAAGTTAAAACCCAGGAGTCATTCGAACCAACCGGTAAATTTGGATCACATGCAGAAACAATAAAAGAATTCAATACCAGAAGAGCAGAACATATAAAATATGTACAAAAGACAGAAGATGATCTGAGAAACAGATATCAACCATTACCTTTTGGAACAATTGATGCATTTCAGATCATTTTATTTATGTCTGCTCATACTGAACGTCACGTTAAACAAATAGAAGAAATAAAAGCGAGTGAGGATTTTCCAAAAAAATAATCAAGTAAATATCAACTGTTTACCCATACATCACAAATTGAAAAACGCTGGCAGGAAGATGCATTAATCAGAAAAGACCTGCTTTCCCAGGCCCTGTATCAATATAGCCTGCTGTGAAACAATCCAAACACACAATTAACTGAGGTATTTGCTGCAATGACATAGATGTTTTAACATGCTTTGGGAATTGAAAGCAGTATTAGCCCTGATGGAGAGATCCTTTTATTTGCTAACCAAAACAGAACTAAAAAGAATAAGGAATTAATTGAAA
>JBBKWV010000185.1:0-5447 GCA_037969135.1 Ferruginibacter sp. | reverse complement strand
TCTTTGTACCAGAAGTTGATTGATAGGAATTAAATATCAATCATTATCCAAAGTTCCAGAATAAACCAAAACGAGTTATCCAATATCCAAAAAGTCGAAAGACGAAAAACCGTAAAACTCCAATATCAGTCAACTTCTATTTAAAAAATGTAAAACCAATATCCAGCCTATGCCTTTAAAAGCGACGATGGCAAAAACCAAAAAACCAATATCCAGCCTATGCTTTAAAAAGCGATGATGGCAAAAACCAAAACCCGTTTTCCAATATCCAAAAATGCCTATGCTACTAACCACAGCGATGATGGCGAAAGATCAGAACACTGAAACCAGGACAAACTTATTTTACTATAATAGTAAATTCAATCCTGAAAAACCAACCACTTGAGCAAGTTGGTTAAGAAATTGGCTTCTACAGTTATTTGCGATGACGAATTACTGTAGAGGCATTTTTTTTTAAGTTATTTCTTAGTTTTAAGCATGATTTTAACTGAAACAGATCAATTAAAGGAAAATCCTGTCCGCATTATATCCCTGGTTCCTTCTCAAACGGAGCTTCTATACCAACTTGGGCTTGAAAAGGAAACGATTGCCATTACAAAATTTTGTATTCATCCCGAAAAATGGTTTACATCAAAAGAAAGGATCGGAGGTACCAAGACTTTAGATACGGATAAAATAAAGAAACTTCAACCCGATTTAATCATTGCCAACAAGGAAGAAAATGTAAAAGAACAGGTGGAAATGCTGGCAAGGGATTATCCTGTTTGGGTAACAGAAGTAAATAATTTGTCAGAAGCATATCAAATGATCAAAGATATTGGTAGTTTAACCGGCACGAGAAAGCAAGCAGATCATTTAGTACATTTTATAAAAAATAAATTTGATTTATTATTTCAAACAAACTATGTAAATAATTATATACCAGCAATATATTTGATTTGGAAAGAACCATACATGACAGTTGGTGGAGATACATTCATCAGTAATATTATGGAATGTGGTGGGTTTAAAAATGTTTTCGCGGATAAAACCCGGTATCCGGAAATCCAAATTGCAGATATTGCAGCTTCGGATTGCAGGGTTTTATTTTTATCCTCTGAACCCTACCCTTTCAAACAAAAACACATCGATGAGCTGCAACTATCATTACCCGGCGTAAAAATAGTACTGGCAGATGGCGAAATGTTCAGCTGGTATGGCAGCCGTTTACAATTTACAGCTGATTACCTGATCGATTTGAAAAAAAGACTGGCTATATCCAGCTAGCAACTTTTCAGGTATTTGCGAAATATTTATACCCATTCATAAAATGGAATCATTTCCAAAATATCCCGTATCTCGTGTCACTTTCTTACTTTTGCAAAAAAACAATCATATATGGCCGCTAATAAAATTATTGAATTACTGGGCAATGATGCCGAAAGCTTATTGAACCATCAGTGTAAAACAATTACGAAAGAACAGATTCATCTTCCATCTGCCAATCATGTAGAAGAAAGCTGGATAAACAGTAACCGCAATAATCAAACATTGAAAAGTTTACAAACCATGCTTGGTCATGGTAGATTGGGCGGATCTGGTTATGTTTCCATACTTCCTGTTGATCAGGGTATTGAGCACAGTGCCGGTGCGTCTTTTGCTCCCAATCCAGCTTATTTTGATCCGGAAAATATTGTTAAACTGGCTATTGAAGCCGGCTGTAATGCTGTTTGCTCCACTTTTGGTGTATTGGGTATAATCAGCAGAAAATATGCGCACAGAATCCCGATGATGGTAAAATTAAACCACAATGAATTTCTAAGTTATCCAAATAAATTTGATCAGGTAATGTTTGGCCAGGTAAAGTCGGCCTGGAATATGGGCGCTACTGCTGTTGGAGCTACTGTTTATTGGGGAAGCGATGAAAGCACCCGCCAGTTACAGGAAGTTGCCAATGCTTTTGAATTGGCGCATGAATTGGGAATGGCAACTGTTCTTTGGTGTTATGTAAGAAACAATGCTTTTAAGATTGACGGGGTAGATTACAGCACTGCTGCAGATTTTACCGGTCAGGCTAATCATTTAGGTGTAACCATTCAAGCAGATATTATCAAACAAAAATTGCCTACAAATAATGGAGGTTACCTGGCAACCAAGCACGGTAAGACCTCTAAACTGGTTTATGAAAACCTGACTACCGATCATCCGATTGACTTAACAAGGTACCAGGTAGCCAATTGCTATATGGGCCGTGTAGGTTTGATCAACAGTGGCGGAGAAAGTAAAGGTGCTACCGATCTGGCAGAAGCAGTTACTACTGCGGTAGTAAACAAACGTGCAGGTGGCATGGGACTGATCAGTGGACGTAAAGCTTTTCAAAAACCATTAAAAGACGGTATCGAATTATTGAATACTATACAAGATGTTTATTTGGATAAGAGTATAACTATCGCATAAAAAACACTGTTTACCATATTCAGGTTGTTGGTTTTTTAATATTTTTAATAAAAACCAACGACCTGAGTTGCTTTAATCTTAAATTGCTATAGGTAAATAAAAATTTAACTACCAAATCCATGAGAGAAGAAGAAGATTTTGATGCAAACTTAGCAGGAGAAGATATTATGTCGGATCATTTAAAAGCAAACTGGTTTAAAAGAATAAAAAAAGGCATTTTAACTTCTACAAAAGATAAAAAAGATGCTCCGGAGGGACTGTGGGTAAAATGCCCAAGTTGTAAATATACCTGTACCATTTCTGAGCTTTCCGAAAATAAATTTGTGTGCCTGCAATGCGATTATCATCACCGTATCGGCAGTGGTGAATATTTTGAGATCCTGTTTGATGATAACAAATACACAGAGCTTTTTGGCAATATAAAATCAAAGGACTTTCTGAATTTTGTTGACCTGAAACCATATAAAAACAGGTTGGAAGATACCTATGCAAAAACAGATATTCATGATTCCATAACAGTTGCTCATGGGAAAGTAAATGAAAATGATCTCGTAGTAGCCTGTATGGATTTTGAATTTATAGGTGGCAGTTTGGGAAGTGTGATGGGTGAAAAGATCAGCAGGGCCTGTGACTATTGTATCGAACACAAGATCCCTTTTATGATCATCAATAAAAGTGGCGGTGCCAGAATGATGGAAAGTGCTTTTTCTTTGATGCAACTGGCCAAAACATCTGGAAAACTTACACAGCTAAGTGAAGCCAGAATTCCTTATATCTCTTTATGCACCGACCCTACATTTGGCGGTACCACTGCTTCATTTGCCATGCTGGGTGATATCATTTGCGGTGAGCCATGTGCATTGATCGGGTTTGCCGGTCCACGTGTAATTAAAGAAACCATCAAAAAAGACTTACCTCCCGGTTTTCAGCGAAGTGAATTCTTATTGGAACATGGATTCCTTGATTTTATCGTAAACAGGAAAGATTTGAAAACCAGGATCAGCAATCTGCTGGTACTTTTTAAAAACTGATCAATTCTTTATAACGATAATAACATGCCAAAGATGATAACTTTGGCATTGTCATTTCTAATTTAATTTAATGAGATCTCTATTTTTTATTTTTCTTTCAAGTTCTTTTTTATTTCTGCAGAGTTGCAGAACCTCAAGGAAAGTATCAAGTGAAACAGGCAAACCCGTAATCAGCAATAAACAGGTTCTGCAAACTCGTAATAAAATAAACAGCAATATTCCATTCAGAACGATCAATACAAAGAATGTATCAGCGGATGAATTGGTTGACTTTGCCAGCACATTAACCGGAGTAAGATATAAATACGGGTCCGCAAAAAAAGAAGCAGGTTTCGATTGTTCGGGATTTATTACATATGTTTTTAATCATTTTAATATTCAGGTTCCCCGAACTACTATTCAATTCAGCAATGCAGGTAAAACCGTTGATCCGGAAAAAAGTAAAAAGGGCGACCTGATCTTATTTACAGGAACGGATACCACAGGATGGTATGTAGGCCATATGGGTATCATCACCCAAAACGAAGATGGCAATATCCGGTTTATACATTCAGCATCGGGTAATAACAAGGGTGTGATGATCTCAGGAATGAGTAATTATTTTATTACCAAATTTGTAAAGATCATCAGGGTATTTTAATGGATTGTCGTGTTTTGCACAATAAATGAACATAGAACAATGATCCTGAAAATATATTTGCATTTTTCAATAATGGAATATACTTTTATAAAAGTTTTCATAGGGTACGGATTAAAAACGACCGGGGTTTTTACCCTGGTTTTTTTACAAGCATTTTTCTCCGGTCTAAATACTACCGAATTGCCCTGATGATGATATCTTTACACAAAACAAACTATTGGAACTTAGCAACAGAAAGGCTTATTACGCATACAGTTTTGAATCAACTTATATTGCCGGTATTGTTTTACAAGGCACCGAAATAAAATCATTGCGGGAAGGGAAGGCCAGTTTTAATGACAGTTATTGTGTTTTTTTTAAAGGAGAACTGTTTGTAAAAAGTCTGCATATTTCTGAATATGCCTTTGGAACGTATACCAATCATGAGCCTATGCAGGAAAGGAAATTACTTTTGAATAAAAAAGAACTGCGAAAACTGGAATCAAAAATAAAAGAAAAGGGTTATAGTATCATACCATTGAAGATCTTCATCAGTGAAAAAGGGTTGGCAAAAATGGAGATCGGGCTGGGAAAGGGAAAAAAGCTGTTTGATAAAAGAAATACCATTAAAGAAAGGGAAACCGACAGGGATATTAAGAGAAAATATGGCGTTTAATTTTTTTGACTCCCAGAGCTTATAAGTATCATTCTCAACATTCACTCAAACTCAAAGGAACGTTTACCGCTAATCCACCATCAGCAGTTTCTTTATACTTGCTATTCATATCCAGGGCTGTATCCCACATGGTTTTTATCACTCCATCAAGACTTACTTTGGCAAAATCCGGTGTGCTTTGTAAAGCAAGCTGACAAGCAGTGATTGCTTTGATAGCTCCCATGGTGTTCCTTTCAATACAAGGAATTTGCACCAATCCGGCAATCGGGTCGCAGGTCATTCCCAGGTGATGCTCCATGGCGATCTCTGCAGCCATCATAGCTTGTCTTTGTGATCCTCCGAGGCTTTCGGTAAGTGCAGCTGCAGCCATCGCACTGCTAACGCCGATCTCAGCCTGACAGCCACCCATAGCTGCTGAAATGGTTGCTCCTTTTTTAAAAATACTGCCGATCTCAGAAGCCGTTAATAAGAATTGAATTATTTTTTCTTCTGAATCGCCATCACAGAATAAAATAAAATATTGTAATACTGCCGGTATAACTCCTGCTGCACCATTGGTTGGAGCCGTTACCACTCTTCCAAAGGATGCATTTTCTTCATTTACAGCAAGGGCGAAACAACTTACCCAATCCAGTATATAATTAAACTGGCTTCCCCCCTCCTTAATTGCTTTTACCCAACTATC
>JBBKWV010000184.1:0-4295 GCA_037969135.1 Ferruginibacter sp. | reverse complement strand
TCTTTTGCTTCAATATCCATATGTATCTTCATCACTGTTTCCAGATCTGTAGCTACAACGGTTAATTTGTTCTTTTCAATTTCAAACAAAAAATCTTCCAATATAGGAAGTACGGTATTGGCATTAATTACGCCACTGATCTGTTGCAGTTGTTTAAGTAAGGCCGAAGAAGAAACGATAAACTTCATAGTTGTTGTTTAATTAGAATCAAAGATAAAATATTGCGGTTAATCAAACCAAGATAATTTGAATATGCCCTTTTCCTTTGCCTGTGGCGGATCTTCATAATCTTCAAAAAATAGTTTTGTTTACATTTGCCCTGTTTACGGAACAATTATGTATCTAGCATGACCAACCCTTTTAATATATGATCCGGCAAAAGAATATCGGAACAGAAAGAGCCCTTCAAAAAATCAAACATTTTTGCAGTTATCAGGAGCGCAGCCACCGGGAAGTAAAAGAAAAACTATATAGTTTCGGTTTGTATAAGGAGGAAACGGAATCGCTGCTATCTCAGCTCATTGAAGAAAACTATTTAAATGAAGAAAGATTTGCCGTTGCATTTGCAGGCGGTAAATTCCGGATTAAAAAATGGGGCAGGATAAAGATCAACTATGAGCTGAAACAAAAAGAGATCAGTCCCTATTGTATAAAAAAAGGACTGGCTTGTATTGCAGAAGACGAATACATTAAAACACTGCAAAAGCTTTTTGCCGAAAAAAAGAAAACCCTCAGCAGCGAAAAAAACATTTTTGTAAAAAGACAAAAGATATACGCCAGCTTATCCCGAAAAGGATATGAAGCTGAATTAATAACTAAGTTGCTGGAAAAAATATAAACCCATCTAAAACTATCTTTGCATTATGGCTGAAGATCTACTGATAAAAGCAGGAACAAAAGAAGAGCAATACCTGGCATTATTGCCACAAATAAAAGCGTTGCTGGAAGGGGAATACGATATGATCGCCAATCTTGCAAACACTACCGCCGCATTAAAAGAACAGTTTAACTGGTTATGGGTTGGGTTTTACCTGGTGAAAAACAATGAACTGGTTTTAGGGCCATTTCAGGGACCGGTGGCATGTACAAGAATAAAAAAAGGAAGAGGCGTTTGCGGCAAAAGCTGGGAGGATAAACAAACGCTGATCGTTGCAGATGTTTCAAAATTCCCCGGACATATTGCCTGCAGCAGTTTATCCAAATCAGAAATTGTAGTTCCGCTGTTCAACGAAAATGAAGTAATTGCTATACTGGATGTTGACAGCGAGGCGCTGAATCATTTTGACGAAACCGATAAAAAATATTTAGAAGCGATCGTAAATCTATTAAATATTGCCACAGGTTAATTACCGGTACGGGTTTTTCTTTTTTCGATTTTCGGCTTTGGTTCATTGTCTTTCCATCCCCATAAATACCGGCAGGCGTACGTGCGGTATGGACTCCATTTGGCAGAGATCTTCAACATCTGTTGTTTCATCATTTTTTTATCAACATCATCTATCTGATAGAGTTTACACATAGCTTGCTGTATCCCCAGGTCATCAACAGCAAAAACATCTTCCCTGCCCAGTGTGAACATCAGGATCATTTCCACTGTCCATTGACCCACACCTTTAATTTGCGAAAGATATTTAATAGCATCTTCGTTCTGCAATTTATATAACCGGGCATCGGTAATTTTTTCCTCGATAAAAAACCGGCACACATTCAACACGTAATTGGCTTTAGCATTGCTCAGCCCGATACCCCTGAGTGTTTCAAATGGAATGGCTGAGATCTGTTTTGCGGTAGGCTCTTTTGCGCCAAATAAAGCCAAAAACCTGCGATGAAAAACATCCGCCACTTTAGTGCTTAGCTGCTGGCTCATAATGGAATAGCACAAGTGCAGGTAAATATTTTTTCTCATTTCCAGGACAAACTTTGGCTGAAGGAGGATGATTCGGGCAAGTTTTTTATCCTTGTTCAGGTGAGCTAAGTGGGGCATAAAAATTAGTGATTTGCTCTGCAATTTAATTTTTATATTGTGTGCTAAACATTGTTTATGAGAAAAACAGTTTTTTTCTTTTGCTTAATGATGGTGTTCGGATTAAGCCAGGACAGTTTTGGTCAAAATGTGTGGAACGCGAATAGTTTCAAGTTAACCACAGATATTATCCCATTAGAAAACATGGCCGGTGCAACAGCTGTAACGTTTCCTGTGATCAGCCCCAGAGCAACCGATACGATCTCTTTTCCCAATGGATTTACCTTTCATTTCGGGATTACTGAATTCAGCAGGTTTTCTTTATCAACCTATGGCTGGATAAAATTCGGCACCAGGATCAATCAGCAAATTTATAATGCAGAGGATACCCTTATTGTTCCATTCAGCAATCAGTCGAGCCTGTTTATATGTTCCTATAAGATGACGGGAACGGCCCCTGCAAGAAAATTTGTAGTGGAATGGAGTGGTACCGCCCTGGGAGGAAACCAGCCGGTAAAATTTCAACTTTGGTTACATGAGCGCATCGGAAGAATTGAATTTGTACATCAAAGTGTAAACGTTTTTGCCGGCTCCGGTGCATACAGCCTTTTTTGTAAAACAAAAGTACTGGGGCAAACCGCCTTTGCCTCTATTGATGTGTTAACGCCCCCGACGGCACCCACGGTAAATTATGTAAGCGAAATAACCAACCGGGAAGCAATTCCAGCCAATACCCGTTATAGCTTTCAGCCAGATACAATAAAACCCACAGCACCACTGGTACAATTCAGCAATGTACTGCCGGGTTGTTTTACTACAGCAGTAAAAGACCAATCGGTAAACGAATACGTCTTCAACCTGGAAAAAAAGATCAGCAACAATAATTATATTTTATCCAAACGCGTTTTTTCAACTACTACAGCAACAACCGGAACCCTCTATACACAAAATGAAACGGGAGCAAAACCCGATTCATTGTATACTTTCCGTGCGTTTGCCAGCAATGGTTTTATAAACTCCGATACCACTGTTGGCAACCTGCTTACTCCCATGCCCCTGATTTCGGGTATCAAATCAATCCCGGGCGATTATGCCAGTATCAATGCCTTATTACTTGATGCTGAATGCAAGCACTTGGGCCCCAACCTGGTCATTGAATTACAATTTAATTACTCCTTTGCTGCTGAAGGAGGTGCTGTTCGGTTTAAACCCACGGTTTCAAATAAAACCATCAATAACATTACCATCAGGCCTGCTGCATCAGCAACAGCATTGGTAATAACCAATACCGGATTTAACAGCATGTTTTTGATAGACAGTATTCCCAATATACATTTTGACGGACGTGCAGGCGGCGTTGGAACAACCAACAACCTAACTATCAGCCAGTCAAATATCAACAAACCGGCCATCGCCTATTTCAACAAGGCAAACGGTGCAGGAGTCCATTACCTGAATTTTAACGGGGCTATTCAAACAGCTGATTTTGGAATGCTCTATTTCGGAGCAACCGACCCGGACCTTTTTAAATATTTTTCAAACGCTTCCATCAATGGCGCTACGATCAACAATTGTAAGATCGGCCCGCCAACCGGATTAAATTATAACGGGATCGTTTTTGAAGGTGGGGATAACAATACGATACGTGAAAATGAATTTTTCCGGTTCAAGAACGAAGCGATCAAATACACAGAAGGTGGTGCAAACAGCCGGATAGTAAAAAACCGGTTGTATCAACCCGAACCAATCACTTGGCCCGGATCATTGGGGTTTGGCGCCATCTCCTTAAAAAATATGGGAAGGAACATGATGGTAGACAGCAACAGGATCGGCGGTTCAAATGTTGTTTGGGGCCAGGGTAACTGGAATCAAATATTGAGCAGGAATTTTTCATTGATCTTTGTTGACCGGGATATTGCCGATGTATCCGGAGAACGTATTTATATCCAAAAAAATGATTTTGGCAATATCAATATTACCAACAGCTACCCGCTGTACCAGATAAATACAAAAGGCAATGCCGTAATCAGTCAGAATAAAATTGGAACAGCAGACTCTTTAAACAGTGTTGTTTCTGAGTATTACCAGATCGGCATTCGCCCAAACATCGCCAAATCAGTAGAGGTAAGCAATAATTTTATCAGTGGATTAAAAAGTTCTCACGAAGGTTACCTAATCAACTGTAATGATATTGACAGTCTACAAGTTTTAAATAATGATGCAGGAGGTTCAGATAATGTAGCGGCAAATACATTTCTCAACCGTGCAAGTGGAATTGAATTAAGCGCAGTAAAATACGCAGTGATAAAGAAGAACGAAGTACGCGGGCTGT
>JBBKWV010000183.1:0-6004 GCA_037969135.1 Ferruginibacter sp. | reverse complement strand
GTTTTACCAACAGCTAATACTTTACCGTTCAACTCTTTTGTGTTGTAGGATTGCTTGCTTTGAATGATGGTAAAATTGGCTTCCTGTATGTTGTTTATTTTATCAGCATCTTTCAGCGATACATCGGCTTTTAATATCAAACGCTGGTTTTTAGTGATGGTTGCCAATGGCTGCCCAGCAGATACATATTGCCCTTCGCTTACCATTATGTTTTTGATAAAACCATTGATGGAAGAAGAAAGACTTTTGCCACCACTGTAATTACGGCCTAAGTTATTTAACGTTATTTGAGCTTGCTCATAACGGAGTTTAGCCTGTTGAAATTCTCCCTGTGTTATCAGTTTATCTTTTATCAATTCACTTGCTCTTTCATATTCTGCTTTTGCAGCGGCTACGTCGGCTCTTGCTGATTGCTTGGCAGCATCTACATTTTCAAAAGGAATTTCACCACCTGTAACCGTAAACATGGTTTGGCCTGCACGGACAGCTGAACCGGTAATATTGTTATTACCAACAAATTTTACAATGCCATTTGATTTGGAGGCTATCGTTACTTCATCGCCGGGAGCAGAAATAATTTCCCCTGTTGCTTTTATCACATCAAACATGGTTTCTTTCATTACGGGTGCATTGGCAAATTCTACTTTCCATGCCTGCTCTTTCAAGTATGAAATATCACTGCCGGCTACTGCAATTGGTTGTGCAGCAATAGCTGTCTTTTCATCGGCATATACTTGTACACTGTCAATAATAAACTGGTCTGTAAACCCTGCAGTTTGAATATCGAAAATCAATCTGCCCATACCTGCCTGTGCAGGTTGCAATGCTAAACGAAAGATGCCGGGAGAACTTGGCGATGTAGCTGTATTCTTAATGCCTTTCCCTTCCAGTATAAAACTTACCGTAACTGTGCCTTCTGTGTAAGGCAGAAAATTTTCGCCCAATAAGGTTAGATGTGATGCAAACTTTGAAGTTTGCCCTACTACCAGAGGTTTGAACTCTGCAAAGAGTTCCGACTTGTCTGTATATAATGTATAGGCAATTGGCTCTAAACTTGCTGGTGTTTCTTCTTTTACAGCCTTTTGTTTACAGGCTATCAAACCGACTGTCAACAGGCAAATTGTGAATAGATATTTCATAATAATATTCTTTTGTCATTAATGAGAATGCTTTTTCCCGTCATCATGTGAATGGGTTGTAGAATCTTTTTTAGTTGTATCGGCAACATTGAATTCCTGTTGCACCGGTTTGCTGGTGTCATGGTCGGTATGTGTTGAACCATCATCATGCTGATGGGTGTTTTTTGTTTCGGAATTATTGTTGCAGGAACTTGTTATTACAAATATGGAGATGCTTGCTAATAGTATTAATTTCTTCATCGTTGAAAAATTAAATGATTAAATAAATAGTGAAAACGTCAAAAGCCCGAAAAGAAATCAGGCAGTAAAAGCAGGGGGTGCTTTTAATAGAAAAAAGTAAGGGAGTGATTGTGGAACTGAATGCTGTTCCGTTCGTGCAAGCGGCACAATTAAAGGAGGCTTTTCAAAACGGCTTGAATCAATACAAGCCAATTTTATAAATGCAGATTTATAAGCCTTTTTCTGAACCTCATATATGATGAACTGACGGGAAGTGTATTCAATTCCTGATTCAGCAATATGTTGAAAGTAATGAAATGAATTTTTATCGTTGTCAGCTTCATGGTCATCATCGTCATGGTCGTGTCCATGCTGATGGGAAGTTTGTTCTGAGTGGTGAACATGAGGTGTAAAATTGTGTGCCAGCAATACTGTATAGGCGGTTGCCAAAAAAATAAATATGACAGCTTTTTTGAACATGATCCTACAAATATAGTTTTTATTTATTTGAGTTATGCTTTCTTGTCCTTCGTATTGCATACTGTTGCTGCGTTTGAAAAATTGTAGATCTTCTAAAAGTTGGATTTTAAGAAGTGCGCCTGCATTTGTGTTGAAATGTGTTGGCAGTTAGGATCTGACACTATATTTGTTACTTGAATGGGAACGGAATGTCCAATAGGGATACCGCTAACTTATAAGTTTGTTATAATTATTTAAATACCCCACTTTATCCCTGCTGCTTTTTTTATCTTTACGCTAATGAAAAAATTAACCATTGCTTTTTTACTGTTTTTTAGTTTTACCATGGCACAATCGCAGGATGCCAAACAGTTACACGAAACGGCTAAAACATTTATGCGCCAGGGCGATAATGCCAATGCCATCCTTGTTCTAAACAGGGCAGTAATAATGGAGCCCAAAAATATCAGCATGGCAAAAGATCTTGCTATGGCTTATTATTTTCAGCGAGATCATACCAAAGCTGTTGAAACCATTAATGCCTTAATAGATAATGACAATGCCGATGACCAGAGTTTTCAGATTGCAGGCATGATTTACAGGCAGGCAGATAAATTAAAAGATTTAGAAAAACTATACAAAAAGGGGCTGAAAAAATTTCCGGAAAGTGGCCCTTTATATAACGAAATGGGTGAACTGTTATGGCAACAAAATAATTACGATGCCATAAAACAATGGGAAAGTGGTATTGAAGCAGACCCCTCCTACTCAAAAAACTATTATAATGCTGCAAAATTTTATTACCTCAGTACCGATAAAGTGTGGAGCCTGATATATGCTGAAATATTCATCAATATGGAGCCCCTGAGCAATAAAGCACCTGAAATAAAACAGATCCTCTTAGATGGATATAAAAAACTGTTTAGCGATGCAAACCTGGAAACCGCCAATAAGGATAAAAATAATTTTGTAAAAGATTATTTAAAAAGCATGAATACACAAAGCACTCTTGCATCTGCAGGTATTAATGCAGAATCATTGTCCATGATCAGGACCCGTTTTATCATTGACTGGTTTAATAACAGTCATGCTTCTTCTTTTAAATTATTCAGTTATCATCAGCAATTATTACAGGAAGGTTTATTTGAAGCCTATAACCAATGGTTATTTGGCAGCACACAGAACCTGAGCGCTTATCAAAGCTGGGTAAATACGCATACTGATGAATACAATGCATTTCAGCACTTTCAAAACGGACGCATATTTAAAATACCAAAAGGAGAGTATTTGAAATAAATTATCAATGTTTAAACATTAATTGGAAAGAAACCCCTATCTTTGCTTTCTAAAAAATGTTAACGATGAAAAAAATTTCGATCCTTCTTTCTGCAGTTGCCCTGATGACTGCCTGTAACAACAGTAATGATGCCGATAAGGCCTTAACAACCGATGCTGCATCTGTTGGCCAAAATGATGGCATAGCGTATACCATCGATTCGTCTACGCATGTTTTATGGACGGGCTTTAAAGCAACCGGAGAGCATTCAGGCGATTTTAAGGTTTCTGAAGGAACCCTGTTAATAAATGAAAATATGCTTTCAGGTGGCAATTTTACCATCGATATGAATTCTCTGAACAATACCGATATGGCTTCGGATGCGGAAAACAAAGCCAAACTGGAAGGCCATTTAAAAAGCCCTGATTTTTTTGACGTAGCACAATATCCTACGGCTAAATTTGAAATTACTTCCGTAGCACCTTTTGTTGAAAATAATACAGATAAATCCGCTAAGTCTTCAGGCGCCACGAATATCATCAGTGGAAATCTTACTTTAAAAGACAGTACAAAAAATATCAGTTTCCCCGCAACAATCGTTTCCGATGCCTCAGGTGTAACAGCAACTGCCGATTTTAATATTGACCGCACTTTATGGGGTATGAATTATAAAGGTCCCAATAACCCGCAGGATTGGTTCATAAACAAAGAAGTAAACCTTAAACTTGCCATTTCTGCCAGTAAAAAATAATATTTTTTATAGTAAAAAAAAGCCATCCCTTTATAAGGATGGCTTTTTTCATTATCTTAGAACCTGCCAATGTAATGCAGTTGAACATTTTATTCATCTGTTTTAGTACTGGCATTTACTTTAATGTTGAACCAACAGATAATGAACGAACAATCAAGACTATTCGATTTTGTATACCAACAGTTAGAAAATTTTCCAAAAGCTGAAATGCTTTCTGCAAAAGTTGATGGACGTTATCAGTCCTTATCTACCAGTGAAGTTGTAAATAAAGCCAACCTATTAAGTGCGGGCTTATTAAAAATGGGGCTAAGCGGAAATGATTTCCAGGTTGAAAACCAGGACAAAATTGCTGTCATCAGTAAAAACCGGCCCGAGTGGCTAATTTTAGATTTTGCCTGTCAGCACCTGGGCATTACCCTTTGCCCTGTATATCCTACAACCAATATTAATGAAGTAGAATATATTTTTAATGATGCACAGGTAAAACATGTGTTTGTTTCCGGCGAAGAGATTTTGGATAAAGTAAATATCATTCGGAGTAAAGTTCCCTCATTATTGAATGTGTATAGTTTTGACAAAATGGATGGGGTTGACTATTGGGAATCGATTTGCAATGGTGTTACTGCAGAAGACCTGGCCAAAGTGGAGGAATATAAAAAAACGATACAGGCGCATCATTGTGCAACAATCATATACACTTCGGGCACAACGGGTAAGCCAAAAGGGGTCATGTTAAGCCATCGCAACCTGGTAAGTAATGTTTTAAATGCTGTAAAAAGTTTTCCATTCGAAAAAAACGTAGATGGCAGGGCTTTAAGTTTTTTACCCCTGAATCATATTTTTGAAAGGATGGTTTCATATATATATATCAACAATGGCGTATCCATTTATTATGCCGAAAGTATGGATACCATTGGAGAAAATATTAAGGAAGTAAAACCAAATTTATTTTCTACTGTACCCCGGTTACTGGAAAAAGTGTATGAAAAGATCATGGCAAAGGGCGCAGAACTGACCGGCATAAAAAGAAAATTATTTTACTGGGCTGTTGAGTTGGGAGAGCAATATGACAATTTAAATAAGGGCAGTCTCTCATACAGGATCCAATTAGCATTGGCTAACAAACTAATCTTTACCAAATGGCGTGAGGCCCTGGGAAATAATTTGGAGTTTATCATTACAGGCGGAGCTGCCTGCCAGGTAAAACTATTAAGAATATTTACTGCGGCCAAAATTCCAATTTACGAGGGTTATGGCCCAACAGAAAACAGTCCGGTGATTAGTGTAAACAGTAAGTTTGACAATGGAACAAAGTTTGGCACCGTAGGGCTGGTTATACAGGGACAGGAGGTAAAGATAGAAGCTGATGGAGAAATTTGTGTAAAAGGACCAAGTGTAATGATGGGCTATTATAAACAACCCGGTTTAACCGCCGAATGTATTATAGATGGTTGGCTGCACACCGGTGATATTGGTGTTTTTGAAGACGGGAAGTATTTAAAGATTACCGATCGTAAAAAAGAACTCTTTAAAACCAGTGGCGGTAAATATGTAGCACCTCAGCCAATAGAAAACAAAATGAAGGAGTCGCCATTTGTAGAGCAGATTATGGTTGTGGGCGCAGATCAGAAGTTTGTAGGTGCCTTAATTGTTCCTTCTATTACCAATTTAAAAGACTGGATGCGTCATAAAGATATCCCCTTTACCACAATACAGGATGCCATAAACAATCCTAAGGTCTTAACTCTTTTCAGAGAACTGATAGAAGCTTTCAATAAATATTTCAACCATGTGGAACAGATAAAGAAATTTGAATTGCTACCTGATGAATGGAGTGTAGAAACCGGTGAAATGACCCCAAAACTTTCTCTGAAAAGAAAAATTATTATGGAAAAACATAAGGACGTCATTAATAGAATTTATGCATAAAAAAGCCGGCAGTAAACTACCGGCTCATGCTTGAATATCCATTCTTCATAGACACTAAAATTTAAAACAATCATTGAGGGGCTACAAATAAATGCAACTCAACTTTGATGATTTTTCAGGATTTATATTTTTACAGGCATTAATGATTCAACTATACCTGGTATTTTTTCAAATTCACTGCTTTTATCAATAAAAAAATCTGCCCCAATTTTTTTACAGATCCTCCGGTAA
>JBBKWV010000182.1:0-2778 GCA_037969135.1 Ferruginibacter sp. | reverse complement strand
CTCATATACTTATTTTTAGTTTACTTTTTTTTATCAGGAGCGAAATTATCCTATAACTATTCACAGATTAATTCCAACGGAAACATCGATTATTCAATTTCTGCATTTTGCCGATATTTTAAGGTAGAAGATGCAACCCCATATCCATCCGATAATTTAATATCCGAAACATCCTGAATGCCAATCTTTATTAATGCCATGTGGTGGATTGCATGTTCCAGGTTATAAGCAATCTCCCGAAAGTAATTAGTGGGTATTTGGTTCAATTCAAAACTGTTTTCATCAAAACCTGCCTCCAAAATTAATTCTTTATTATCGGTAAACAAAGCGGCTTTTATCTGCTGCATTAAATTGATTGCGACTACTTTTGAAGTTTCAATGGTAATATCTCTTTTCCTTTTTTCATAGTTTACAATACCTGTCGTATACCCATCCTGTAAGCAAATAAACATGTCCAAAACATGTCTTACATGTTGGCCAATAGCTGCTTCTGAAAGCACATCAATGCTGCAACAATATTCCGTATCAGATAACTGAATCAATGAATCTTCCAATTGTTGTAAAATAGATTCTACAGATTGTTGTATACTCATCCTATTTTTGATTTATTTTTTACCATTTCATTTACTTATTTTATGCCGAAGCTAAATAGTCTTTCTTAACTTTTATTTTTGAGCGAAAAAACGACCTCTCACAAATTCAATAAAATTTCCTGCACAGAAACTCTTTTTTTATAATCTGGATCAAAATGTTTGAAAATGATTATGCCCTCCCGGTTTATAATATAAACAGTGGGCACCGGCAGATTAGTTCCATTACTTCCATTGGCATTATATAAATCAATTCCAAATTTCTTATACCTTTCAACCGTATTGCTGTCAACCTGAAATGCCACATCATAACTTCTCATGATCTTTAAATCTTTGTCGAAAAGTACCGGATAAGAAGCCTTTGATTTTTCGACCGTTTTAGCAATATTCTCCTGTTTTTCTGGAGAAATAGCAATCAGGGTTGCTCCTTTTCCTTGTATAAGGCCAATAGAATCTTCCAATTCCTTAAGTTGCTTGCTACAATAAGGACACCACTGCCCTCTGTAGAAAACAATAACAGCCGGGCCATTCTTCAGCACTGCTGAAAGATTAACAAGTTTTCCTTTTTGGTCTTTTGCGGTAAATTCAGGTGCCTTATCATTTACCAGAAGCCCTTGGGGGGATGATTGTGCAAAAGAAAAGATTGGTACAATAATCAGGGCAAAGAGGATTATCTGAAATTTCATTTTTATTATATTTTTAAAGAGTTTTTAAAGACTTTTTTTATCTGTAAAGAGTTGCATACAAAAAGTAAGCAACTCTTTATTAAATTACGGGAAACCGGATCTTAACTTATTTTTATTCATCCCCTTTATCATATACTGCTTTATAATTAACCTCAATATCATCTGCCACATTATTTTTCTTTTTACCACTTGGCTTACCAACACCATAAGATCCAATTTCTTTAACTATGAATTTGCTGGTTACCGTTACTTTGCCGTTATATACTTCTACGGTGGCCTTTTCTGTAACTGGTTTTGTTACTCCTTTTATAGTAAGTTCTCCGGTAACTGAAGCTTCATATTTTCCATTTTTAGAAAAATCAACTGCGGAGAGATTTGTGATTTTTCCTTTCAGGGTTAAACGAGGATATTTCTTTGAATCCATAAAGTTTGAATTATTGAAATGCTCCTGCATCAGGGCTTTTTCAAACTGGAAACTTTGTACGGGAACTGAAATGGCTATATCGCCTGTTGAGGGGTTAATAACTCCAGTGACTGTGTTGTTTGTGGCACTGATATCTTCAGCAGCGGTATGGGAAAATATAGTAGCCTGGCCTGTTCTGGTTACGTACTTGGTCTGTGCATTAACGCCCAATACTGTTACAGTAGCTAAAGCGAGGGAAAGAATAACTTTTTTCATAATTGTTGTTTTATTATTATAGACTTTTTAAAATAAAATTCCTTACAAACTAATCTGATAAAATATTTTTATCCGCTTTACTGACAGTATCACTTCACACTAAAACATCTCATCCAACAGTTTTGTAAATTCTGATTGAATTGCCTGTGTTTTATCCTTTGCATACCAACTGTGCAGTTCTTTCTCAAAATCATCCCAGCTTTTACCGGCTGGGTTCTTTTTCCAGTTATAAAGTAATTCCTGTGCTCCAGCGGGTCTTGGCCCCCAAACAAAGGCTTCTTTACCCAATGTTTCATTTTTAGCTATCAATTTGGGAATTGCCCTTGCCCCATTGGTAAGGTAATTATTCATCAGCTCCGGATTCTCATCCCTGAGCAGTATATACAGTCTGATTTTTTCAGGATTTAATTTGGCTATCTCTGCAATTACAGGCAGAATTTGCGCACTATCGCCACACCATGCTTCAGTGAGCACCATCCAGGTATAGGTATGCTGAAGTCTTTCCGCAGCCTTCTTCAGGTCTGGGTTCAGTGCAATAATTTTGTGAATTCGTTGGGTTCTTGCCAAATTCAATTTTGTGAACGCTATCAATGCTGGTGAGAATTTTACCGAACTGGTCTCTCCATTTTGTACCCATGTTTCAAAATTTTCCAGGTAAGTTTCATAGCTATTCATTCCAAGTGATGTTAATAATGCTGACATATTGCGTTTATTTTTTTGTTTTATCAAGTCCGTGTTTTCCAAAATCGATCAATTGTTTTGGGTTTATATATCCCTGTGTGTAGGTGATCAGGTTACCATCCGCATCGGCTATGATCAGGGT
>JBBKWV010000181.1:0-4514 GCA_037969135.1 Ferruginibacter sp. | reverse complement strand
TCCCCTGTGTGAATTTCCTTTTTCATTTAATTTGGGACTCCAAACGGCAATGCAATATTGGTTGGGATGAATGGCTACAATGCCGCCACCAACGCCACTCTTACCGGGAAGGCCAACTTTAAAGGCAAATTCACCTGATTCATCATAGAATCCGCAGGTGAGCATGATGGCGTTTATTCTTTTGGCCTGGCTTTGATTCAGAATCTGCAAATTGTCATTTGTTCTGAAATCATCATTGGCCAAAAAGAGAAATGTATTTGACATCTCCCGGCAGTTCATTTCTAAAGAGCAGATGCAATAATAAAAATCAAGTACAACTTCTGTATCATTAATGATATTGCCGAAAGACTTAATAAAATTACATACCGCAACATTCCGAAACCCCACCGATTTTTCAGAATTTGCAATCTTGTAAGAATAGTTCAATTGCGAATTGCCGGATATACTCCTGCAAAATGCCAGGAAATCTTCTTTGGGATTTTTTAAATGGCCAATCAGCATATCGCAGATCACCAAAGCTCCTGAATTAACAAATGGATTTCTGGGAATCCCGTTATCTAATTCCAGCTGACTGAGAGAATTAAAGGCTGTACCCGAAGGCTCTACGCCGAGCCTGTTCCATAAGGTTTCTCCAGCTATTTTATAAGCCAAACTGAGGGTAAGTACTTTTGCGATACTTTGAATGGAGAATTTTTCAAGATAGTTTCCGGCACCAAATTCACAATTGTCAATTGTTGATAAATGTATGGCAAAGTTTTCGGGGTTTACGTTTGCCAATTCAGGTATATAAGAAGCCAGTTGCCCCTGAGTTTCGCTGTTTTTTACAAGGTCATAAACTTCATCAATGATTTCTTTATAATTCATTTTCTGCTTTTAAAATCCAGCCAGTATGCTGTTAATCTTCTTTCTTCAAAGCAATAATATCGTTTTTTAAAGAAATCATACTGTTTGGATCAAGACTGTTGTAAATACCCCGGATATGCCTGTTCTTATCAATCAAAACAAAGTTTTCGGTGTGTAGAAAGATGCTGGTATCACTGTCAACACCCAGATCTTCTTCAACGTAATAAAATTTACGGCCAAGGTTATAAATTTCGTCCTTGCTGCCAGTGAGCAATCTCCATTTGTTGTATTGAACGCCTTTGGCATCGGCATAATTTTTCAAAACCGGTACACTGTCTTTACCCGGCGTAACCGAGTGGGAGAGGAGTAACACTTCTTTATCATTTAAAAAATCCTTTTGAATGACTGACATACTTTCGGCCATCTTAGGACAAATGCCGGGGCAGGATGTAAAGAAAAAATCGGCTACACAAATTTTACCATCAAGGTCTTTTTCTGTAAAAGTATTTCCCTGTTGATCAACTAAATTAAAAGCCCTTATTTTATGAAAGTTGTTTGCATCGGGCATATTCCACTTTGGTGTAAAATCTGCTGTATCGTAATAAGGCAATACTCTTGCTTTTTCTTTACAGGAGAATAAAAAAATCAATGCTATAAAAAACGATATGTATTTCACTTTTGTGTTTTTAATTTTTCATCAATAAGGGTATAACATAGATTGGATTTTTGCAGTCCGTAGCGGAAACCATCTTTTGCCTCATAGTTGATATACGGCTTGCCGTTTTCACGCCAGGCCTGCTGCATCCCGTCTTCAATATCATCCTCAAAATTGAGTACGGTATATGCCTGGCCGCTTTCGTACCACTGTTTGTGGGTGCCCGTACGTTTATCATCCAGGTAATAAAATTCAAACTTTAATTTACCATTTCCCCAATAGCCAATATGCTTACCAAAACTTTTATTTTCTTTATAAGTTCTGATAAACATAATCTTACCATCGGGATAATAACTGGTAGATATACCATGCTGCATGCCGCTTAAATAACCGGCGGTTATGGTACCCATATGATTTGGATAATTACTCTTAACATAGCCTGAAAAGGGTTTGTTGCTGAGATAATAAATACCGTTGTCCAGTTTCAGGTTTTCTGCATTTGCCAAAACCGTATCGTTGGGTATTAAAGTTGTATCTACAAAAAAAGAGGAGGAAGTTTTTCCCTCCTCTTTTTTTATGTTATTACATGCGGCAAGGCTACAAACCAGTGCCAGCAGTATCATTTTATTAAAAAGTAAATGTGCCTTTTGTACCATGATAACTGCCTGCTTTTAAAATATAAAACCTGCTGCCCAAGTAAGCAGTATTGCTTGCATGATAATGATAAATTGCTGTAGTGAAGTGAGCCGTAGTTCCTACGTGTCCTCCATTGGCATCAAGGTTAGACGGGTAACTTCCATCATTATCCTTGCGGGCATAAATGGGAAATCCATCTCTTAAAAACCCGATTAGGTTATCATTGTCGTTACCGGTAAAGTCGCCGGTGCAATGGTAGTGATAGGTGTTACCGGGGCCGGGGTGTGCACCTGCCCTGTCGAAACTGGAAAGAACACCTGCATCCACGGGTACATTACCGCCTTCCCTGTCATTGTAAATGGGCACGCCATTCAATGCCATACCTATCGGTCCTAACGAAGTTGCTTCTTTGCTGCCAGCCTCCGTAGGATTAATAGGGATAGTCATGGAATAGTTCTGTGTACCTATCAGACCCGGGTTGAGGTTTTGCCCGGTATAAGGCGCTTCGTATAATGCATTGCCTGTGCCCCAGTAAGGTGTTAGATGGTCGGGGGTACCGTTAGATTTCAAAGTTACCGTTGTAGTAGTAGCCGATAAAGTTACTGCAGACTTGTAATTACTGCTGAATACGGTAGGTACGGTTGCAGTTCCTCCGGTGTCTGTGTCATCTGTGCTTTTTTTGCAACTGAACGAAGTTGCAATCAATAATGCCAGTCCGGCTAAAGCAGTATTATTAGCTAATTTCATAAATTGTTATTTAGTTTCTGATTTAATGTAACTCTTTATACGTGTTTAATTGACTAATCCTTCGGTGATAGTGGAGTACTTCAAAAGAAAAGTGAAAAAAAGGCAATTCTAAGTCAATTTGAAATGAGTCAGAAAACCACCCTTTTTCCCAATAATCAAAACGTTTCCCAAAACTCCTGTTTTCTCTATTGCTTCTGTTATACCTATATATTCCAATTTCGTAATAGGGTAGTGCTGATAATTTTTTGCATTTCATTCAAATAGCCCGCAATGATTTTTACCTTGTTGATTTCGTAATAATCTATAATATACCCAGAAAATCGCTTTTCATAAAAAAAATAAAAACCGTTGTTAAGTTTTAAGTTTTTTGCTGTTGCTAAAATCGTATCCTTAGGAATCTGTGTAGTGTCCACTATAAAAGAAAGGGGAGTTATTCCCCCTTCTTTCTTTTTGCCTGAACAACTGATTAAAATAAACAATACTGTTACAAACAACACCGGTTTTACATATAAAAATATTTCTCTGATCATAAAGATTGTATTTAATTGCCTCCGCTCGGCGGCCCTTGTTGCCCACTCTGCCCTTGTGGGGGCCTTTGCCGATTAGGTTTTGGCGCTTTTTCAAGTTCTTCTTTAGTTATAAATCCGTCTTTGTTGGAATCAATTTTAGAAAAGTCGTTAGTCAGAGGTCCCTTTACTTCAGTTTTAGACAGTTTACCATCTTTATTGCTGTCCATCTGAACAAATAATTCATCTACAGTAGGCGGGCCTCCGTTAGGCTGATCATTGGGAGTTTTATTTTGCGCTGATGAACAACTTACTATAGAAGTAATAAACATCGTTGTAATAAAAGCTTTAAGCATTATCTTTTTCATAACAATTTTTTTTGTTTAATAATTTTATTGTGTAAATGTTCCTTTGGTACCATAGTAACTACCGGCTTTTAAAACATAATATCCGGTATTCAAATAGTTAACATTGGATGCGTGGTAGTGATAAATGCCATTGGGGAAATCCTGTGTTGGCCCGGTGTGGCCGCCATATGTATCTAAAGTCGGATAAACTCCGGTTGTATCTTTTCTCCCGTAGATAGGAAACCCATCTCTTAAAAATCCCACCAGTTTAGCATCATCCTGTGTGGTGTATCTGCCGGTAGTATGGTAATGATAATCTTGCCCCGGGCCCGGGTGAGCACCTGAGTAATCGAAGGTTGTTATGGTTAAAGCGTCCAGCGGCACATTGCCCCCTTCCCTGTCATTGTATATGGGCACGCCGTTGAGGGCCATCCCAATTGGTCCGAGTGTGGTTTCTTCATGGCTGGCAGAAGTTACTGGTTTAGCCGGTATGGTCATGGAGTAGTTATGGGCACTCATGGATGTATTTACATTGGCATGATAGCCGGCAGGAAAGTCTTCATACAAGGCATTGCCAACACCCCAATACGGCGTTTTATGATTGGGTAGCCCGGTACTTTTTAATGTTATACCGGAGCCACTAACCGAAACGGTAGCTGAGCCTGTATAGTTGGCTTGCACTACGGTGCTGATATCTACCGTTCCTGTTGTACCTGTGTCGGTAGTGGCGTAGTATTTTTTACAACTTAGTACTGTTATTGTTGCTACAATTGCAAGTCC